>NZ_QYUK01000011.1:1604285-1907142 GCF_003590945.1 Oleomonas cavernae
CCGGCTTCTCCCTGGGCGGCGACCTGTCCTGGGCGCTCTCGCTGTCCAGCCCGCAGGCTTTCTGCGGTGCCGTGGTGATGGGCAGCCGCTGCGGCTTCCGCACCCGCCACAGCCTCGACCTGCTGGCCTTCCGCGGCTATCGCTTTGCCCTGCTGCGCGGGGCCGACGAGGCCTCGGCCCGCGTCGCCGGGATGGCGGCGGCCCGCCGCCTCCTGGACGAGCAGGGCATCGCCAACATCTTCGGCGAGGTGCCCGGGGAGCATGTCCGTGCCCCGCCGGAGACTTTCATGGGCGCGGTCGACTTCGTGCTGGGCACGGTGCCGGTTGCCTGATCGCCCGGCAGCGGTTGTCCAGGCAATAAGCCTCGACCGCAAAGTGCCGGCCGGGCGCCACCAGGTGTCCCCTGCCCGCCTGAAATGAAAACGGGGCCGGAAGGCCCCGTCGGTCACAGTGTCGCCAAGATTGCGGCGGCGACCTCAGCCCCAGGTGCGGATCGGCCCGGTATCGACATGGACGAAGCCCGAGCGGCGATAGAAGCCGACGCCGCCTTGATTCATCGAAACCGCGGTCTTGTAGATGCCGCGCAGGTCGCGGCCGGGCAGGCGGATGTCCAGGGCCATGCCCTGGATATGATAGGAATTCTGCGCGACGCCGCGGCTTTCCGTGGCGCGCATGGCATTGGTGCGCGGCGCCCGGTAGGCCGAAACGATCTGGAACGACGGCGCGCCCAGGCGCTGCCCCATCGAGGCCAGCAGGTCGAACAGGCCCGGGTCGATCCGATGGACCTCGTTGGCCCGATGATCGCGCAGCAGGATGTTCAGCTTCTGGAGGGATTCAGGGACGTAGTAGCCGTCACGCCAATAGGCGCCGCTGAAACTCTCGCCCGTGTTCATGTTGGTGAGGGAAAGCTTGCGCGGGCCACCGCCAGCAGCCAGGACCGCCCTGGGCGTCAACATGCCCGAAGCGACGACGGCGGCGGCAGCGCCCAGGCCCAACAACAGGCCACGACGGGTCGGCGAACTGGTGGTACTGGTTTCAGGAACGGCGGTACTGCAAACGGCGGGGACGGGATCAGCAGCGGCAACCAACGGGTTACGACGCAACAGTCGCTCGAACGCCATCTCGCTACCCCTTTTACTTGACCAACCGGCTTTTGCCGTGTCTTGGTCCGCCAGCCCCTGGTGCCCCGTCGGCACCTTGTTCTACCTATCGAATCGCCGGTATGTGACAGCGACGGCAGAGCATTACCCGAGTGAGTCGGTGTTGCAACCCCGATACGGTCAATATGCTGTCAAAATGGCCGCGATTTATTGTCCCAACTGGGCTGTTTTGGCCACACCCGAGTCTGGCCGGTCGCGGGCGCACCTTGCCCATACAAAAAGGGCGGCCTCCGGGGCCGCCCTTGATTTGTAACTGGCGTGCCCCGGTTCAGGACTCGCTGGCGATCAGAACCGGCCGGCCCAGGCCCTTCTGGATCCGGTCGTCGATGCCATACAGATCCTGGCGGAACTGGGCATTGCCTTCGGCGTCGACCCAGGCGGTGACGTAGGTCAGGCGCACGCCGATCGCGTGCGTGACGTTGACAAAAATGGTCGAGGTCGTCCGCGCCAGCGTCGCATCGATGCGCGTCCGGTCCCAGCCGGGCACGTCGCGGACTAGGCGGGCACCGAGGCTGAGCGGATCCTTGACCCGCACGCAGCCCGAACTGAGCGCCCGCATGTCGCGCGCGAACAGGTGCTTGTCCGGCGTGTCGTGCATATAGACGGCATAGTCGTTGACGAAGTTGATCTTCATCCGGCCCAGCGAATTGCCGGCCCCCGGCCGCTGACGCATGCGATAGGGGATCGACCGGCTGCGCGGCACCTGGGTCCAGTCGACCGTGGCCGGGTCGACCACCTCGCCATCGTTGCCGTACAGGGTGAAGCCGTGGTCGGTCAGATAGTTGGGATCGTTGATCTGCTTGCGGACGATGTCCTCGCCGGCCAGCTTGGCTGGCACGCTCCAGGGCGGATTGAGGACGACGCTGGTCACCTTGCTCTGCAGCAGCGGCGTCTTGCGGACTTCACGGCCGACCACCACCTGGGTCTCGATCGCCAGCACCCCGTCCTCGTAGTAGCGCAGGGTGAATTCGGGGATGTTGACGACGATGCGGTCCGGGCCCAGGTCGTCGAGCTGCTGGCGCTTGCGCTCCATGTTGACCAGGATCTGGCCGATCCGGTACTCGACCGGCTTCGCCATGTGCTCCAGGGTCAGCTTGCCGATGACGCCGTCGGCCTTGAGGCCATGGCGGGCCTGGAAATGTTCGACCGCCTTGAGCAGCGCCGGGTCGTAATAGTTGGGTTTCTCGGCGGTCGCGGCCGCGCCGTCGGTCGACGCCAGGCGGGCGCGAATGGCCGGTATCCGGCTATCGACCGCGCCGGGCTCGATCTTGGCGCCACCGGCAGGGACAACGGCCCAGCCGCCGGCGGCGGCAAGGGTCCGGTAGCTGGCCAGCAGTGCCTTCAAGGCAGCGTATTCGGCATCCTGCGGCCCCAGGGCAACCAGCGCTGCCGCCGTGTCGGCCTGGCTCACCACGCCCACCAGCAGGGCCACGGAATCGACGGGCTGGCCCAGTTCGCGCATGTCGACCGGCAGGCGCACGCTCGCCAGGCGGGCGCCGCTGCGGTCGGCGGCATATTTGATCACGGTGTCGGTAAACAGCACCTCGAAGGCACCGGTCGCCCCCTCGGCCTGCAAGGCTTCGAGCTGGGCCAGCGGATAGGCCCGGGCATCCAGCCCCTCGGCCCCGGCATCGGCGATCAACGCCGTCACCGCCGGCACCGACGCGGCCAGCCGGCCGGCACCGGTCCACAGCGGCGCGGCGCCGACCACGCCATAGAAACGCTCGACATCGGGACGCGACCAGCCGGTCGCGCCGAGCTTCGTCGGATCGAAGGCCAGGGCCGTCTCCAGCGTCACCCCCGGCGGCAGGCGCTCGACCGTCGGCGGCACGATGGCGGCCGGGGCTGTTTCGACAGCGGTCGCCGGCGGCACGACGGCCGGTTCGGGGGCGACCGCCTGTTCGGCGGCGCCATCGGGATCGGGTATCGCGGCATCGGGTACCGCGGCATCGTCTGGCGCGTCGGCCACCGCGCTATCGGTATCGGCGGCCTCCTGGGGCGCGACCAGCGGGGTCTCGGCCGGGGTCGCCGGCGGCAAGGGCGCAGGTTGGGCAGCGGTCTGCGCCGCGGCTTGGCCCGAAACGGTCAAACCGGCAACGAAGGCGCTCCCCCCGATGACAGCGGCTCCGGCGACGCCGAGGCTCAGCGCCGCGGCGGCAATTGCTCCAACAGTTCGCATTCAGGCACACCCATTCCCGCGCCACCCCGGCGCGAACCGTATTCTGGAACACTTGCCGAACATTGCAAGTGACGGCCGTCACGCTCGGGATAAGCGATCGGCTGTGTTGCCCGCCGACAACAAGGCGTCACGCAGCCGCCATGCGTGCCAGATAGGCGAGCAATGCGGCCTTGTGCTGGGTCAGGCCCTTGTAGGCCAGGGTCTCGGGCGGAAAAGCCGCGACCGCGGCGGCCAGGGTCCCTGCCCGCGCCGAATCGGCCGCGACCTCGGCAATCGGACATTGATAGGTGCGGATCGTGAACAGCACGGCACCGGTGGCCGGCAACCGGCGCAGGGTCTGCCGTTCCGAACGCAGAAACAGCCGCACGCCGACATCGTCGACGGTGATCGGCGGATCGACCGGGCGGTCGCCGTGGCCCTGGGGCTGGAACAGCGCCGGGTCGTCGTGGATCGACCAGTTGGTCCGCAGCATCGGACGCTCGACGGCCAGATTGGCGAAGAACCGTTCCACCGGGGCCAGCAGCTTCTCGTTGAAGAACGGGGTGGGCCCATGAATCGCCCGCAAGGGCCGGCCGATCTTGTCGGCCAGGCGCCAGCGCGACGGAAAGCACAAGGACGCCGCGACCAGGACATAGGGCTCCCCCGCCGCCGGCGGCGCCATCAGGCACAGGTCCTCCTGCACCAGGCGCCCGGCCCGGTCCAGCGAGTGCAGGCCCGGTGCCGCCAGGTCGTGGCGGCGGCCGTCGATCCGGTCGATCAGGACATCGCCTTCGCGGGCAAAGCGGTCGGGGAAGCGTCGGGGCAAATGCGCGGCCAGCAGGGCCAGCAGTTCGGCCCCTATCGCCTCCGACCCCGGCAGGGCCTCGAACACGTCGCCGTGACGCTGCGCCAGCAAGCGCAGGCGCTCGTCGATTTCAGCGCGATAGTTGCCGTCGATCTGGATCCAGTCGTCCAGATCAAGGGCGCCCAGGCCCATCTGGATCCGGTAGGGGCCGGCGGAAAACGGAACATAGGGTATCACGGCATATCATCCCGGTGGCGGCACCCGCCCCGTGATGGGGCCGGCGATCACTCGTCGGGGAACACTCGGATATGACGGGGGCCAGCGCAACCCTGGTGTTGCGCTCCAGGGTCAGGCCGTTCAGCGTATGGCGCATGGCTTCCACCTCGACCGTGATCTCGAGCGAGGGCACGTTGATCTCGATGCGCAGGATCGGGCCGTTGGCAAAGACGTGGGCGATGGTCCCCTCGATGCCGCCGAAGCTGCCCGACGGCTTGAGGTCGAATTCGTGCGGCCGGACGAAGGCGATACCCGGTCCGTCGGCAATCTCGGGCGCCGGCACCAGCAGCCCGGCGACATTGGCGACGCCGCCCTTTACCGCCGCCGGCAGGCGGTTGGTATTGCCGAGGAAGTCATAGACGAAGGGGGTGGCGGGCGCGTCGTAGACGGCCTGGGCCTGCCCCACCTGTTCGATCTTGCCCTTGCTCATGACCACGACGCGGTCGGCCAGTTCCAGCGCCTCCTCCTGGTCGTGGGTGACGAAGACGGTGGTGATGCCCATCTCGTCATGGAGCTTGCGCAGCCAGCGGCGCAGTTCCTTGCGCACCTTGGCGTCGAGCGCGCCGAACGGCTCGTCCAGCAGCAGGACCCGGGGCTCGATCGCCAGGGCCCGGGCCAGGGCCACGCGCTGGCGCTGGCCGCCCGACAGTTGGGTGGGATAGCGCCCGCCCAACCCCTCGAGCTGGACCAGGCGCAGCAGGCGGTCGACCGACCCTTCGATGTCGCCGCGCGAGGGCCGCGTCGAGCGCGGGCGCACCTCCAGGCCGAAGGCGATGTTGCGCGACACGGTCATGTGCTTGAACAGCGCATAGTGCTGGAACACGAAGCCGACATGCCGCTGGCGCACCGAGCGGTCGCTAACATCCTCGCCCTCGAACAGCACGGAACCGCGATCGGCGAACTCGAGGCCGGCGATGATGCGCAGAAGCGTGGTCTTGCCGGAGCCCGATGGCCCCAGCAGGGCCAGGAACTCGCCGCCGGCGACCGACAGGCTGACGTCGCGCAGCGCATCGAAGGTGCCGAAGCGCTTGCTGACCGATTGAATCTCGATGCCCATGAAAAACCCGTATCAATGCCGCGTCGAGGCCGCGATCTCGTCGCCGTACCGCCACTCCAGCACGCTCTTGAAGATCAGCGTGACGAGGGCCAGCAGGGCGAGCAAGGAAGCGACGGCAAAGGCGGCCGTGAAGTTGTACTCGTTGTAAAGAATTTCGACGTGCAGCGGCATGGTGTTGGTCAGGCCGCGGACATGGCCCGAGACCACCGAGACGGCGCCGAACTCGCCCATGGCCCGGGCGTTGCACAGCAGCACGCCATAGAGCAGGCCCCAGCGGATGTTGGGCAGGGTCACGTGCCAGAAGGTCTGCCAGCCGCTGGCGCCCAGCGACAGGGCCGCCTCCTCCTCCGAGGTTCCCTGCTCCTGCATCAGCGGGATCAGTTCGCGCGCCACGAAGGGGAAGGTAACGAAGATGGTGGCGAGCACGATCCCCGGCACGGCGAAGATGATCTTGATGTCATGCTCGGCCAGCCAGGGCCCGAGCAGGCCCTGCGCCCCGAACAGCAGCACGTAGATCAGGCCCGAGATCACCGGCGACACCGAGAACGGCAGGTCGATCAGGGTGATCAGGAAGCTTTTGCCCCAGAATTCGAACTTGGCGATGCACCAGGCAGCCGCCACGCCGAAGACCAGGTTGAGCGGCACGGCGATCGCCGCGACCAGCAAGGTCAACTCGATCGAGGCCAGGGTATCGCGCTCGACGATCGCCTCGAAGAACGGGCCAAGGCCCTTGCGCAGGGCTTCGATGAAAACGGCCGCCAGCGGCAGGACAAGGAACAGGCCGAGATAAAGCAGGGCAATGCCCGACAGGCTCAGGCGCAGGAACGGGCCTTCGGTGGTTGCGTCATTGGTGCGGGGTGCGCCGTCCATGGCAGCCGGTCCTTGAGGCTCAAGCCTGCATGCGCGCGCGGTTCCAGCGCTGCAGCAGGTTGATGACGAGAAGCATCACGAAGGAGATCGTCAGCATGATGACGGCGATCGCCGAGGCACCGGCGTAATTGTATTCCTCGAGCTTCGTCACGATCAGCAGCGGCGCGATTTCCGAGACCATCGGAATATTGCCGGCGATGAAGATCACCGAGCCGTATTCGCCCACCGCGCGGGCAAAGGCCAGGGCAAAACCGGTGATCAGCGCCGGCAGCACCGCGGGCAGGATCACCCGCGTGAAGGTATCCAGGCGCGTGCCACCCAGGCTGGCGGCCGCCTCCTCGGTCTCGGCGTCGAAATCGGCCAGGACGGGCTGCACGGTGCGCACGACGAAGGGCAGGCCGATGAAGGTCAGCGCCAGGATTACGCCCAGCGGCGTATAGGCGATCATCAGGCCCTTGGGCCCGAACACGCTGCCCACCCAGGTATCGGCGGCAAACAGGCTGCCGACCCAGCCGTTCCTGGCATAGAGCGTCGCCAGCGTGATGCCGGCAACCGCCGTCGGCAGGGCAAAGGGCAGGTCGACGATGGCATCGACGATGCGCTTGCCGGGAAAGC
Organism: Oleomonas cavernae; assembly: GCF_003590945.1. NCBI lineage: Bacteria > Pseudomonadati > Pseudomonadota > Alphaproteobacteria > Acetobacterales > Acetobacteraceae > Oleomonas > Oleomonas cavernae. The sequence continues at coordinate 1,611,227 of NZ_QYUK01000011.1, forward strand.
GGTAGCGGACCAGCACCCAGGCCAGGATCAGGCCGAACACGCCGTTGATCACGGCGGCGATCAGCGAGGCGCCGAAGGACAGCTTCAAGGCCGCCGCCACCCGTGGATCGAGAATCAGCTTGATGATGCCCTCAAGCCCAGGTCGCTCGCCCGCAGGATCAGGGCGGCCAGCGGGACCAGGACGATCAGGAAGAGATAACCCAACGAAAAACCGAGCGTTATCCCGAAACCCGGAAGAACGCTCGGTTGACGCAGCCGGGCAGAAGTCCAGCTCATATGATGTAAAACCCAGGTTTAGGGGGCAGGCTTGTAAATCTGGTCGAACACGCCGCCGTCCGCGAAGTGCGTTTGCTGTGCCTTGCGCCAGCCGCCGAAAGCCGCATCGTCGATCGTCACCAGTTCGATGGTCGGGAAGGTGTCCTTGTACTTGGCGGCGACTTCCTTGTCACGCGGGCGATAGAACCACTTCGCCGCAAGCTCCTGGCCCTCCTTGGTATACAGGAAGTTCAGGTAGGCTTCGGCCTGCTTGCGGGTGCCCTTCTTGTCGACCACCTTGTCGACCACGGCGACCGGCGGCTCGGCCAGGATCGACAGCGAGGGGACGACGATCTCGAACTTATCGGGGCCTAGTTCCTTCAAGGCCAGGAACGCCTCGTTCTCCCAGGCCAGGAGGACGTCGCCGATTTCGCGCTGGACGAAGGTGGTGGTCGAACCGCGGGCGCCGGTGTCGAGCACGGGGACGTGCTTGAACAGTTCGGCGACGAAGGCCTTGGCCTTCTCGGGGTCGTTGTTGTTGTGCTTCAGGGCCCAGGCCCAGGCCGCCAGATAGTTCCAGCGTGCGCCACCCGACGTCTTCGGGTTGGGCGTGATCACCTCGACGCCTTCGTGAACCAGGTCGCCCCAGTCCTTGATGCCCTTGGGATTGCCCTTGCGCACCAGGAACACGATGGTCGAGGTGTAGGGCGCGCTGTTGTCGGCCAGGCGCTTCTGCCAGTCGGGGGCGATCAGGCCCTTGTCGGCGATCGCATCGATGTCATAGGCCAGGGCCAGGGTGACCACATCGGCCTCGAGGCCGTCGATCACCGAGCGGGCCTGCTTGCCCGAACCGCCGTGCGACGCCTGAATGGTGACGGTCTCGCCCGTCTCCTTCTTGTAGTGCGCGGCAAAGATGTCGTTGAACTCCTTGTAGAGTTCGCGCGTTGGATCGTAGGAGACGTTCAGCAGCGTGGTATCGGCCTGCGCCGCCCCTGCCCCCAGGGATCCGCCGACCAGGACCGTGACGGCCAGGGCCGCCAGCGCCGGACGCAGACGGCCCAGAACGGACCGCCCCAATGACTTATGCACGCTCATAGCTTCCTCCGCAGCATCGAGATGTACAAATCACGACCTAATCCGTCGAGTTTGTCAACATCAGTTTGTGGGGTTTATTTTATACTACACTAAAGACATGTTTTATTCGCGTCGCATCGCCACGCAAAACCACGGCCAGGGTGGTGGCGTCCATCACCTGGAGGATTACCGAGTAGACATCGGTAAACAGGTGCCGCACGGCGCAGGCCGCCTCGTCCAGGCAGTCGTCGCAACGGCGATAGGCATTGACCGAAATGCAGGCAAGCGGTGCGATCGGCCCGTCGATCAGGCGCAGCACGGCGCCCACGGTGATCTCCGCCGGCGGCCGCAACATGGCATAGCCGCCCGATCGGCCGCGCCGGCTGGTGATCAGCCCGTGACCTTTCAGATCCAGCAGGATGTGTTCGAGGAATTTTCGCGGCACGCCCGTCGCCCGGGCGATGTCGTCGATCTGCACCGTCTGCCCTGGATAAGTGGCAAGATGGATCAGTGCCTTGAAGGCATATTTCGCTTTTTGTGAAATCACGGGGCTGGCCGGCCCGGGGCGGCCTCAAGCCGACTGGCGATCAAAACCCGCCGGCGACGATGGCCAGTACGAATCCGCTCACGCCCAGCAAGGCGATCGTGCCCAGCGCGGCCTCCAGCTTTATCCAGCGATCCATCGTCATTTGCAGCTCCTTCGAGCGCATTACCCAGAATTCCCAGCCACCCTAAAATCAAGGACACAAAAATAACAGCTTTATTTTAAACAACATAATTTCAATGTTATTAAAGGGCAGCAATCAACCCCGCGATCGACCGCCCCTGTTCTCAGGAGCGCGGCGTCGCGGTGTTCGCCGGCCGGGGGCTGGCGCCGACGGCGGGCGCCGACGGCGCTTTGGGTGAAAGGGGCTGGCGCAGGCTGGGCAGCGCTGCGGCGACTCGGCGCAGCAGCGCCGTCAGCGAGTCTTGCGTGGAAGGCGAATGCCACAGAAACATCGTCCGCGATCTCCACCAGGGATCGGAAAGTGCCGGTGTGGAAACAGACAATTTCCGCCCGCGCGAATGCGAACCACTCGCATATTTCTGGACATTGAGCTATTGTTCGCCTACATGCAAGTGCAAGCGCATCGCAACAGCATAAACCGTCCCGCCTCCTGGCCCCTTCGACCGAGATCAGAGCGCATCATGTATGTCTGCAACTGCAATGGTTTGAGTCGCCGCGCCGTCGATGGCGCCATTGCCGATGGGGCCGGCACCACGGCGGCAGTGTTTCGCAGGCTGGAGTGCGCGCCCCAATGCGGCAAGTGCGTCGGCGAGGTCCATGCCCTGGTGGCATCGTGCCGGCGCGACCGGACCAGCCACCAGGCGGCGCCCGCCCGCTGCGGCGATTGCCAGTCGCAGCCGTTCGAGCCGCAGCCGTTCCTGATGGCCGCCGAATAGGCCCCTGCCCGCCCCACGACCGGCTGCCGCGGTAAGGCTTGGTCGCAAGAGGTTACCATGCGATAGTTTCCGTCGCGATGAACGACGGGCGCCGCCCTTTGGCCCGCCCCGACGACGGAGAGAACGATGAAGGGCGATCGGACGGTCATCAAGCACCTGAACACGGTGCTGACCAACGAACTCACGGCGGTGAACCAGTATTTCCTGCACGCCCGCATCTATGAAAACTGGGGCTTCGAGCGGCTCGCCAAGCACGAATACAAGGAATCGATCGAGGAGATGAAGCATGCGGACAAGCTGATCAAGCGTGTCCTGCTGCTCGAAGGCCTGCCCAATCTCCAGGATCTGCACAAGCTTGCCATCGGCGAGACCGTGCCCGAAGGGCTGGCCGCCGATCTGGGCGTCGAGCGCCGCGGCCGCGAGACCCTGGTCAAGGCGATCGATGCCTGCGAGAAGGCGCAGGACTATGTCTCGCGCCATCTCCTGCGTGAGATCCTCGACGACACCGAGGAGCATATCGACTACCTGGAAACCCAGATCGAGCTGATCGAAAAGGTCGGCCTGCACAACTTCCTGCAAACCCAGATCGGCGACGGCCCCTCCGCCTCCTGAGCCATGTCGCCTTCCGGGGGGCCTGTTAGCTTGGAAGATCTGGCATCCGGCTTTCCCATCGACGGCCGGGTGTTCCCCTGGGGGACGACCCTGGCGGCGGTCTTAGCAAAGCTGAACCTGCCGATCGGGGATGCGCCCGCCATCGGCTACCACACCGGCGGCGCCAGCTGTGCGGCGGCCTTCGGCTTCGACACGCTGGGCGTCGAAATCACCGCCGCCGGATCGACCAGGCCGGTAACGGGGCTGTGCTACGAACTGGCGCCGCCGGCCGGGGCGGGCCTGCCCGGCCCGGCGGCTTGGCTCGCGCCGCTGACGCGGTGGCTGGGCCGGCCCGATCAAGCCGAGGACTGCCCGCTCCCGCCCCATGGCGACCCCGCCGGCTGCGTCCGCTACCATGCGAACTGGCACCGGCGCGGCCATTCGGTGGCGATCTCCCTCTATGGCGCGCTGCGCGATGTCGGCGGTGGCCACTCGGCCGGCTGCCTGTGGCTGAACTGGTCGGCCGCGGCCGCGGCCGCGCCGTTTCTGGACGAGCGCCTGGCGGCCGCCGCCGATCTGGCCATCCTGGCCGCGGTGCCGGTGGACATGCGCAAGTTCACGCTGATCCTGGAACAGCAGCCGCATTACCGCGACGACGCCGACTATGCCCTGAGCACGCCGCACCTCCTGCCGACGCCCAAGACGATCAAGGCCGGCCTTGGCCCTCACAGCTTTGCGCTCTGCCGGATCGGGGGCGGCAGGCGCTGGTGCCTCTCCACCCGCTGGGACAGCATCGTCTTCGAGATCGGCCAGCCGGTGGTGGTCAACTGGTACGACGTGCTTCCCGCCAAGGGCGGCGGGTCTTCCGAGATCGAGGTCGACGGCTGGTCGGTGCGCGATGTTGCCGGCTCGCGCGTCATTGCCGAGGCCCTCGCCGTGCTCGGCGCCATGGCGGGTGTCGAGGTGCGCCACGAGCAGAGCTACGACTGCTGAACCGCCGCCCGGCGATCGAATACGATATGGGGGCAAAAGGCCGGCCGGCAAGGATGGTGCCCGACTCGGAACTGAGGCTCTATATATAGCTTCGTAGCGTCCCATCATCCGGAGTCGAGCGACATGAGTAACCCAACGTCAGCGCCTACTTCCCCGCAGGATCTGGAAAAGATCTACCAGGCCACGATCCAGCTTCTCTCCGCGCACATCGCAGCCCTTGGCGACAAGGCGCCACTGCCCGGCTCGGAGGCGGAAATCGGCCTGATCGGCGGCTGTACGGCGACGGCGGTGATGGCCTTCCGCCATGTCACCGGCCGCAAGATCGACGTGTCGCCCAAAGCCGCCAGCACGACCGCGGCCCCGACCCTGCCGCTGAATACCAGCCGCAGCGGGCCGGGCGGCGGCTTCAATCCCCGCCGCTGACCCCCACCAGGGACTCGAGCGCGCCCCGCAGGCTGGCGGGCAAGGGCGTGGGGCGCCGGGTCTGGCGATCGACATAGACATGCACGAAGTGGCCTTCCGCCGCGGCGACATCCTCGTCGTCGCGGAAGATGCCGATCTCGTAGCGCACCGACGAATTGCCGATCCGCACCACCCGCAGGCCGCCGTGAACAACGCCGGGAAAGGCGATCGAGGCGGCATAGCGGCACATGCTCTCGACCACCAGGCCGATGACCGGGCCATGGGTGATGTCCAGGGCGCCGGCACCCACCAGATACTCGTTCACGACCGTATCGAAGAACGAGTAGTAGACGACATTGTTCACATGGCCATAGGCGTCATTGTCCATCCACCGGGTCGAGATGGTGGTGAAATGACGGTAGTCGGCGCGCGTGCCGCGCCGCAGCCTGCCCCCGTCCATTTTCAGAAGACGCTGCCGTAGAGCCGGCGGGCATCGGCCAGGGTGACCTCGACCGGGTTGTTCACCAGCAGCCGGGTCTGGCGCATGGCATCTTCCGCCAGCAGGTCGAGGCTGTCCTGCGTCACGCCCACCTCGCGCAACCGGCGCGGCACGCCCGAGCCGGCGACGAGGTCGGTGATCTTGGCTATGAAGCCGTCGGTGCTGCCCGCCACGGCGCCGACGATGGCCGCCAGTTCGCCGTAGAGCGGCGCCGCGGCACTGGCGTTGAAATTCAGCACCGGGACCAGCATCAGGGAATTCGAGAGCCCGTGGGAGACGTGGTAGCGCCCACCCAGGGGATAGGCCAGCGCATGCACCGCCGCCACCGGGGCGTTCGCAAAGGCCATGCCGGCGAGGCACGAGCCCAGCAGCATCGCGCCGCGCGCCGCCCGGTCGCCCGGACGGTCGAGCACCACGGGCAGGTTCTGCGACAGGAGGGCCAGCGCCTGGCGGGCCAGGACGTCGGATATGGGGTTCTTCTTGTGCCGGCTGGTGTAGGCCTCGATGGCATGGACCATGGCATCGATCCCGGTCGCCGCCGTCACCCCCGCGGGCAGGCCCAGCGTGGTATCGGGATCGAGCAGGGCGACATCGGGCAGCAGCCGGCGCGAGACCACGCCGCGCTTCTCGTCATTGTCGGTCGTCACGATCGAGATCGGCGTGACCTCCGATCCCGTGCCGGCGGTGGTCGGCACCAGAATCAGCGGCAGCCTTGCCCCTTGCGCCAACTCGACGCCATAGATGGTTTCCAGGTCGCACGGGCTGCGCACCAGGTAGGCGACCAGCTTGGCGGTATCCATGGCGCTGCCGCCGCCAAAGCCGATGACCGCGTCGACCAGGGCCTGCCGCGCCGCATCGGCCGCGGCCACGACGATGCGCACCGGCGGATCGGCCTGGACCTGGTCGTAGACGGTGACGGCGATCCCGGCCGCGCGCAGGGCCGCCACGGCCGGCTCGATCAGGCCGGCCTTCACCAGGCCGGGATCGGTCACCAGCAGGGCATGGCGGGCGTGGACATCGCGCAGGATGGCCGGCAGGTCGGCCACGGCGCCGGGGCGCAGGACGATCCGCGGCGTGGTCGAGAAATCGAGAGCAATGGCGTTCGGCACAACGTCCCCCAGGGGTCACTGACAGGGGTCGTACAATAGCCCGCCGGCCGCCGCAATCGCACCCTTGCGCCGGGGCAAAGGAAAGCCCCGCAAGTCCTGGAAACCTCCCGGTATTCCAAGCCTCGCGGGGCTGGGTAATTTGGTGGGCCGTGTAGGGGTCGAACCTACGACCTAGTGATTAAGAGTCACCCGCTCTGCCAACTGAGCTAACGGCCCGATTCCGCGACTAGCGTGTCGGGAGGCGGGTAGATACCAAGCCGCCGCCGGCTTGTCGAGGACTTCATGCAAAAAAATTCAGGTGCGGTCGCCGGTCGCACCATTGGCCGGCGCCAGCGCGGTGCGCGATACCGGATCCAGGCGCATGGCTTCGCGCAGGATGTCGGCGGCGACGGGGGCCGCGGCCGAAGAGCCGCCGCCGCCATGCTCGACGATGACGGCACAGGCATAGCGCGGATTGTCGACCGGGCCGAAGCCCACGAACAGCGCATGGTGGCGCTCGTGCCAGGGCTTATCCTGCTCGCGCCGGCGCACGCCCGACAGGCGCTCCGCCCGGCTGATGCGCACCACCTGGCTGGTCCCGGTCTTGCCGCCGATCTGCATGCCCGGTTCGGTCACGCGTGAGCGGAAGGCCGTGCCCGACTGGCTGTTGGTGACCCGAATCATGCCCCTGACCGCCAGGTCCAGCCAACGCTTGTCGATATCCATCGCCGGCGCCGCTTCCGCCGCGCCAGGCGGCGCCTTGGCCAGGCGCGGCACCACCGCGCGACCGCCGTTGACCAGGCGCGCGGTCATCGTCGCCAGTTGCAGGGGTGTTGCCAGCACGTAACCCTGGCCGATGCCGGCGATCACGGTCTCGCCCTGCTGCCAGGGCTTCTTCAGGGCCTTTTCCTTCCACATCGTGGTCGGGATCAGGCCCGGCCGCTCGCCCGGCAGTTCGATCCCCAGCTTCTCGCCCAGGCCGAACTTGCGCACCCCTTCCGCCAGCCGGTCGACGCCGACCCGGCGCGCGACATCATAGAAGAAGCAGTCGCAGGACTGTTCCAGCGCCGTCTGGAAATCGACCGTGCCGTGGCCGCCCTTCTTCCAGCAATAGAAGGTATGGGTGCCGAGCTGGAACGAGCCGGGGCAGAACACGGTATGGGAGGGCTGGATGATTCCGGCATCCAGGGCCGTGACCCCGACCACCATCTTGAAGGTCGAGCCCGGCGGGTACTGGCCGCTGATCGGCTTGTTGATCAGCGGGCTGCGCGGGTGGCTCTGCAGCGTGTTCCATTCGGTCTTGCTGAGGCCCACGTTGAACGGCGTCGGGTCGAAGCCGGGGGTGGAGACGCAGACGATCAGTTCGCCCGTGTGCACGTCCATGACGACGACGGCGCCGCTTTCCTCGCCCAGGCGCTCGTGGGCGAAGCGCTGCAGCGCAAGGTCCAGGGCCAGCACGACATCCTCGCCCGGCTGGCCCTCGTCGCGCGTCAGTTCGCGGATCATGCGGCCGTAGGCGTTGACCTCGACCTGGCTGGCCCCGGCCTTGCCGCGCAGGGCGGAATCGAAGCTGCGCTCGACGCCGTTCTTGCCGATCTTGAACCCGGGGAGTTGCAGCACCGGATCGGCGCTTTCGGCGATGTCCTTGTCGCTGACCGAGGCGACGTAGCCGATCACATGGGCCAGTTCGGGCCCGAACGGGTAGTAGCGGGTCTCGCCCACGTCGGGCTGGATGCCGGGCAGTTCGGGGCTGTGGACATTGACCGCGGCGAACTCGCTCCAGCTCAGGTTCTCGAGCACGGTGACCGGCATGAAGGCACGCACCCGGCCCATCTCGCGCCGGATCCGGCGCAACTGGTGTTCGGGGATCGGCACGATGGCGTTGAGGCCGGTCAGGGTGGCATCGACATCGTCGCTCTGTTCCGGGATCAGCACGACGCGGAAATTCTGCCGGCCGGTCGCCAACTCGTTGCCGAAGCGGTCGAGAATGCGGCCCCGCGTCGGCGCCAGCAGGCGCAGGTTGATGCGATTGTCTTCCGCCAGCATCTGGAAGCGCTGGCCGTCGACCACCTGAAGCTGGTACATGCGCCCGGCCAGCACCGCCAGCAGGCCGAGCTGGCCGCCGGCGAGCAGCAATGCCCGCCGGGTAAAGGTCTTGGCGCGAAGATTGTCGTTCTTCTCGTTGTTCATCGGAATTCCTCGAGCGAATCGAGGAGCCGGACGATCTGGCCGAAGATCCAGCTGGCCAGCGGATAGAGCGCGATCGACAGCAGCATCTGCATGACGAAGGGCTGCAGCTCGATCAGGCGGGCGCCGTGCAGGCTGCCCAGCAGCCAGCCCGCCCCCGCCGCCAGGAAGGCGACGACGCCGAAGCCGAACCAGGCGATGCCGAAGGTGCGCGCGGTGAAGACCCGGCGCTCACGCGCCACGAACTGCTGCACCCCCAGCAGGATCAAGGTGCCCAGCCCGATCGGCGCGCCCGACAGGGTGTCCTGCAACAGGCCGATGATGAAGACCGCCGGCGGCGGCAGCAGGTGGGGCTGAAAAATCGTCCAGAAATAGATCAGCATCAGGGTCAGGGCCGGCCCGGCGGCATCGATCCCGCTGACGCCGGAAGGCGCCACGCCGATCAGTACGCAGACGAAGCCGACCAGCGGCGGCACCAGGAGCACCAGGTTGGCCAGCAGGCGGCGCGGCCAGGGCTCGATCACCGGTCCTGCTCCCCGGCTGCGGCCGGTGGCGCCGAGGTCACCGTGCCGGGGGGGCCGCGGCGGGCTTGGCCGGTTCGGCCTGTGCGTTGACCGAGGGCAGCGGCGGGCCGGCCGGCGGGGCGGGATCGGGGATGGCATCGGGCTCGAGCGAGTATTCGACGATCTTGATGAAGTCGAGCTTGTCGAAGCGCACCCAGGGCCTGACCCGGACCACGCCGTTGGTCACCGTTTCGATCGAGCCGATGGGCAGGCCGGGCGGAAACATGCCGCCCAGGCCTGAGGTGACGATGCGGTCGCCAGGGTGGACCTTGGTGCCGGCGGCGAGATAGCTGAGCCGCGGCAGAGCGGAGTTGTCGCCCTCCAGCACGCCGCGCGCCTGGCCGCCCTCCAGCGCCACGGGCACGCGGCTGTTGAGGTCGGTCAGCAGCAGCAGGCGGGCCGACTGGTCGCCGGCGGCGATCACCCGCCCGACCACGCCGGTCCCGGTCATGCCGATATGGCCGGCGGCAACGCCCGCGCTGGCGCCGGCATCGACCACCACCGTGCGCACGAAGGGCCCGCCGCCTTCGGCGATGACGCGGGTGGTGACGAAGCGCACGGCGGGTTCGTCACGCACGTGGAGCAGGCTGCGATAGGTCGCGTTTTCGATCGCCAGGCGCCTGGCCGTGGCGGCCCAGGCGCGCAGCCGCTCGTTTTCCTCGTGCAGGGCCTGATTCTCGGCATAGAGGTTGAACCAGCCGTCGACCGTGGCGATGCCGTCCTTGACGCTGGCGATCGGCTGGGCCGCCAGTTCCAGCACCGGCGCCATCATGTCGATCACCAGCGCCCGCCCGCGTTCGAGCAGCATCGAATCGACCTTACCGAGGATGACCAGCCCGCCGCCAGCAGGAGCAGCGCCAAAAAGGCGAAGCGCTGGGCCAGCGCCTTGAAGGGCGCTGTCAGGCTGGTCACGCGGAGCGGTTGCTGGCGCACGCTATGATCCTTAGGGGCAAATCACCCCGAGTCTGTGGACCAATTGAAATTAGTAAGCCTGCGTCAGGACATGGCGCAAGGTCTTCATCTCCTCCAGCGCCCGTCCGGTGCCTTTTGCGACGCAGGTCAGCGGATCGTCGGCGATCGACACGGGCAGGCCCGTGGCATGGCGCAGCACGAGGTCGAGATTGCCCAGCAGCGCGCCGCCGCCGGTCAGCACGATGCCCTTGTCGACGATGTCGGCGGCCAGTTCGGGCGCCGTGTGCTCCAGCGCCACCTTCACCGCCTCGACGATGGCGGAAACCGGCTCGGCCAGGCTCTCGGCGATCTGGCGCTGGCTGATCACGAGTTCCTTAGGGACCCCGTTCATCAGGTCGCGGCCCTTGATCTCCATGGTCGCGCCATAGCCGTCTTCCGGCGGGGCGGCGGAGCCGATCTCCTTCTTGATGCGCTCGGCCGAAGCCTCGCCCACCAGCAGGTTATGGTTGCGGCGGATATAGGCGATGATCGCCTCGTCCATCTTGTCGCCGCCGACGCGCACCGAGCGGGAATAGACGATTCCGCCCAGCGACAGCACGGCCACTTCCGTGGTGCCGCCGCCGATGTCGACCACCATGCTGCCCGTGGGTTCGGTCACCGGCAGGTTGGCGCCGATCGCCGCGGCCATCGGCTCCTCGATCAGGAAGACCCGGCGGGCGCCGGCCGATTCGGCCGATTCCTGAATCGCCCGGCGTTCCACCGCGGTCGAGCCCGAGGGCACGCAGACCACGATCTGGGGCGAGGCGAAGGAGCGGCGGTTGTGAACCTTGCGGATGAAATGCTTGATCATTTCCTCCGCCACTTCGAAATCGGCGATAACGCCGTCGCGCAAGGGGCGGATCGCCTCGATATTGCCGGGCGTGCGGCCCAGCATCATCTTGGCCTCGTCGCCCACGGCGAGAACCTGTTTCTTGCCGCGGTTGGAAACCATGGCGACGACGGACGGCTCGTTGAGGACGATGCCGCGGCCTTTTACGTAGACAAGCGTATTGGCGGTTCCAAGATCGATTGCCATGTCGGCGGACAAAATGCCGAGCAGCTTCGAGAACATCGAACAGGTACTCCGGTGGGATTGGTCAGGCTTGGGCGCCTATCCGCCTGCCATCTGGTTGCGCTCTTTTAGAGGCTATATGTCCGGGGCTCAAGCATGCTGCGGCGATTGTTCGCGGCAATGGGGGCGACAGTGCCCCCAAGGCCGTCACGATCCCCCGCCGCAGGCCAGGGTGCGCCGGGCGACATCGGCGCTGGCCGCCAGTTCCGGGGTGGCGGCCAGGGCGCGCAGCAGCAGGAAGCCGCGGTCGGAGGGCATCTGGACCAGGATTTCGCCTTGCGCGGGCGCCGCCGCGGGGGTGGAGGGGCCGGCGACCAGCAGGTGAATCGGCTGCCCGCCCGCCTTGGTGTCGTTGATCACGAAGACATTGTCGGTCGCGGCATCGAACAGGGAGAGCGAGAAGTAGCCGTTGGGCGGGGTGGCGCTGACCGCCACCGGCCCGGCCGCCAAATCCAGGGTGCAGCTCGAATAGAGCAGGTCCGGGCTGGGCAGGACCACCCGGCGGGCGGTGTGGTCCACCGGCGGGGTGTGCATGGGCTTGTTGAAGCCGCCGGCAATTTCGGCCGAGCGCTCGATGACCGCCGCCATGATCAGGCGCGGCGCATACCACACCGTGGCCAGGTGGACCGGCACGGCGATCAGGACAACGATGCCCAGGGCGCGCAGGAAGCCGCTCATGACCGGCACTCCCCGCGGCTGATGCTGGGCAGGGCGGCCTTGGCCGGGTCGGCCGCGATCTCGGCCGCGGGATTGTAGAGGCGCACCACCAGGACCAGGCTTTCGGCCTGGCCGGTAGGCAGCCAGTCGCCCGGTTGCTCGGCCTTGGCGACCTTGATATGGAAGCGGCCATCGGCCGCACGGGCGACATTGGCGCCGTTGTAGGACCAGCGATTCTGGGCATTCTCGATCAGGAAATGGTCGCCCGCATAGAGCGTGATCGACCACCAGCGCGCGGCCGGGTCCCTGCCCTCCAGCGTGTAGGTGCAGTTGGCATCCAGTGCCCGGCCCTCGTCATCGCTGTCGGCGAAGAAATAGATCGTCTCCGACCGGTTGAGTGCCAGCAGCGCCCCGACCGCCACCGCCGCCCGGGTGTAGAAGCCGCGATCGGCACCGCCGGCATCGAGCGGCGTCGACCAGGCACCGACATGAAGCCCCGACCGTTTGACCACCTGGGTCACGGCCAAGGCCGCCGAGCCCAGGCCCAGCGCCACACCGACGATCGCGATCGCCAGCCACTTCAAGATTCGCCGCATGGCTCCCCCGCCGTTTTTTGCATAGTGCGGGAAGATTGTTTGAAATGTCACGCCATGAGCGACGACTTCAACGGGTCAGGCGATCAGGAGAAAATCGGCACTGGTCAAATTGTTGATCCCGGTCAGCGTGGCAACCTCGATGGCCTGGCCGGCCCCGTTGCCGTCGGCGTCGAAGGAAAGCAGGCCCGTGCTCTTTTTGAACAGGAAGGTGGCTGCACCCGTCGAGGCGACCGGTGCGTTGGCGACGACCAGGTTCAGGGCAGTGATGTCAAAGCCGTCCTGGCGCAGAACGATCAGATCCGTCCCGCGGGTGAAATCGTCGATCGTATCGTGGCCTTCGCCCTTGCCCTCGAACCGGAACTGGTCGGCCCCGGCCCCGCCGAAGAGTTTGTCGAGGCCGCTACCGCCGATCAGAATATCGTCGCCGTCACGGCCGAGGAGCCAATCGTCGCCCCCCTGCCCGTCCAGAATATCGGCACCGTTCGTGCCGGACAGGCGATCGTCCTGATACGAGCCGCGCAAGGACTCGATCGAGGTGAACAGGTCGCCCTTCGCCTCGCCCGTGTTCAGGCTGCCATCCAGCAGATCGACGGTCACCGCGGTCTCGAAGCGTGCCACGTCGCGCCCCGCGCCGCCGTCCATCCGGTCGGCGCCGGCGCCACCGATCAGCAGGTCGTTGCCCGCCTCGCCCAGCAGGCGGTCGTTGCCGGCACCGCCGACCAGCCGGTCGTTGCCGGCATCGCCCGAAAGCGTATCGCCAAGCGCCGTGCCGATGGTGGTGTCGACATCGGGCGTGCCCGCGTCGACCAGGGCCGTGGTCCGCGTATCGAGTGTCTGCGTCAGGGTCTGGCCGTCATGAGTCCATGACAGCACGACACGGCCATCGCCCAGATCGCCAAGCTGTACCCAGCCGCCATCCGCCGCCGCGATCTTGAACGAAGACCCGACGATCGCCCCGTCGCCATCATATTGCTGCAGGACGATGCGGTGATCGGCACCGCCCGGGGTGTCATCCTGCTCGAGCGACAGGGCCATGACGAAGCCGCCGTCCGGCAGGGCCACGATCGAGAGGGTCTCGACGTGCTCGCGCGTGCTGCCGGTCCAGCGTCCGCCGGCAATTTTGGCGAAGTCGCCCGCCGGCTGAAGCGCTGCCGTGAATTGTCCCAGGTAGGGCACGCCGCCGATCTCGACCACGGCAAAGATATCGCCGCCTTCGACGGTGGCGGCGCCCAGCACGGTGAGACCGCTCAAGACCGGCTGCCCGTCGAGGCTGGCCAGGGGGATCGTCGTGTTGAAGCTGCGCTGAAGCGTGCCGTCGGCACGGAACGCGCCCATGGACAGGACAAACGACTCCGTCCCAACGCTGTTCACCCAGACCACGCCGAGCAGATCACCGGCGCGCTCGATCACCGCGGCATCGCCAACCGGCGTCCCATCCAGCAGCACCGCCGGCTGGCTTGCCACGTCCGGATCGATCTTGCGGGCATAGAGCCCCGAAAGCTGAGGCACATAGGTTTGGGACCGATAGGCGGCGAGGAAGCCCGCGCTGTCGAAAGCGCCGACCGTCACGCCCTCAATGGAGGTTTCGAGAGCATAGCTATCCTCAATACCTTCATAATAGTATTCATCAGCCTCTTCGTCATAAAATTCGGCATACTCATTGTAGTAAACGTCTATTAATTCACCCCGGACGACAAACTCGAAATCATCATAAGTTGTACTATCACCCAGTACATACGCCGTATAATAATCCTGATAGTATGTCTTTTCGTAGTAGCCCGTATCATCATAAGGCTCGCCGAAATACTCATAGTGTTCGATGAGGTTCGACGAGAACAGGAACCTGGAACCATCGCCCCCCGTCAACGCCCGATCGAAGGCCGGCGGCGTGACAAGGTCGGGGAAATCTTGGTAATAGCCGGGCGTGGGCGGCCTGGGCGGCAGCGAGGGATCCGGCACCTCGACCTGCAGCACGGTTTCGATCGCCCCGGCAACCCCGCCGAGCCGATCGATCTTCAGGCCGTCGACCGTGGTCTTCTCGGCATCCGTTGCCGCGAAATAGAAATGGATCTGACCGGCGGCGTCGACGGTGGAGGAAAAGGCCTCCCGATCAATGGCGACGCCTGGCGTGTTCCAGTTGCGCATTGTGCCCCCCAGATGGAACCATTGACCCTGGTACGGACGCCGATGCCGGTTCCCTGTGGATCAGGCGGCGAATTCCCCCTCGCCGCCACCAGGCGCTCGACCCACCAGGCGCTCGACGCCGCAGTTGAATGTGGTCCAGCTTATACGCCCCCCGCGCTAGCGTCGAATAGGGATATCACCGCCGGTGTCAGCCATTGTCCGATGAGCGACGAGCCCTATGACCACCCTCGCCTGGTGGCACTCTATGACCGCCTGAACCCTGCCGCGGCCGATACCGATTTCTACCTGCGACTGGCGGGTGATACGCCTCGGCGTATTCTTGATCTTGGTTGCGGCACCGGACTGCTGACCATGGCGCTGGCCGCCCGCGGCCACCTGGTCAGCGGCCTGGACCCGGCGACGGCCATGCTCGAGGTTGGCCGGCGGCGTGCCGGTGGCGCCCGCGTCCGCTGGATCGCCGGCGACGCAAGAAGCACGACGCTCGACGCCCGGTTCGACCTGATCATCATGACCGGGCATGTCTTCCAGGTCTTCCTGACCGACGCCGACATCCACGCGGTTCTCGCCAACGCCCGCCGGCACTTAGGCCCAGGCGGCCGCCTCGCCTTCGACTCCCGCAACCCGCTGACCCGCCCCTGGGAACGCTGGACGCCCGAGACCTCCCGCCGCCGCCTCGCCGACGCCCGGGTCGAGCTCGAACACCATCTGCTCGCGCTGGACGGTGACCTGGTGAGTTTCGAAACCCGCTATCGCTTCGACAACGGCGCGACCCTGGCGACCACCAGCCGCCTGCGCTTCCTGCCCCAGGCGGCGATCGCGGGGCACCTGGCGGCGGCGGGGTTCGGCGCGGTGGACTGGTTCGGCGACTGGCATGGCGCGACCTGGACGGCCGGGCATGGTGAGATCATCGCGGTGGCACGGGCGGGATAGCGGCGATTGCCGGGGCCGAGGGCAGGTTTAGCCCGACTTGGTCGGCGTTCTTACTAGTTATCGGATCGGATGAGCTTGATGTCCTGTTCCGCGGCCCAGCCGGCGATGTCTCCCCGGCGCAGCGCCGTCGCCATCAGGCCCGGGAACTGATCGGGCGTGCAGGCAAACACGGGAATGCCCAGCGCTGCCACCTTCGCCGACAGGGCGGGATCATAGGCAGGGCGACCGGTGTCGGTCAGCGCCAGCAGCACGATCACGTTGACGCCGATCAGCGACAGCCGTGCCAACCGGCCGACCAGTGCCTCGGCATCGCCACCTTCGTAGAGGTCGGTGATCAGCACCAGGTGGGCCTTGCCCGGCCGTTCGATCCGATCTTCGCAATAGGCGACAGCGCGATTGATGTCGGTGCCGCCGCCAAGCTGGACGCCGAACAGGACCTCGACCGGATCGGCCAGTTCCTGGGTCAGGTCGACGATCGCGGTGTCGAAGCATACCAGCTTGGTCGCGACGACCGGCAGGGACGCCATCACCGCCGCGAAGATCGAGGCATAGACGACCGAGCTCGCCATCGATCCCGACTGGTCGACGCACAAGGTTACTTCGTCGAGATCGACGATGCGGTGCTGCTGGCGCAGGAAGCCGATCAGCCGCTCGGGCACCACGGTGCGATGCTCGGCCTGATAGTGCCGGAGATTGGCCCGGATGGTGCGTGGCCAGTCGATATCGGCGAAGCGCGGACGGCTGGTGCGGCGCGATCGGTCGAGCGCGCCGCGGATCGCGTCGGCGGTACGCCGTTCAAGCCGTTCCATCAGCGCCGCGACCACCTTGGCGATCACGATCCGCGCGGTTTCCTTCGTCTTCTCGGGCATCACGCCGCGCAGCGAAACAAGGTCGGCGATCAGATTGACGTCGGCCTCGACCGTCGCCAGGAATTCGGGCTCCAGCAGCATCTGGCGCAGGCCCTTGCGCTCGAAGGCGTCCTTCTGGATCACCTGCACCACGGGGGTGGGGAAGAATTCGCGGATATCGCCCAGCCATTTCGCGACACGCGGCGCCGATCCGCCAAGCCCGCCGCGGCCCTTCTTCGGGACATCCTCGCCATCGCCATAGAGCGCAGTCAGCGCAGCGGACATGCGCCGGTCACTGTCAGAGAGACCGCCGCCCTGCGCGTCTTCTGGCTCGACGCCGAGTGCCAGCGTCCAGCGGCGGCCGCGTTCGTCGCTCTCGTTCATCGCGGCGCTCCGGCATTCAGCAACTCGATCACCCGGGCCTGATGCCGGGGCCAGATTTCCGCCGCACCCGCGATCAGGCGGTAGCCCTTGGCGCCACCGCCGCCGCGCTCGAACAGCGCGTCCATCAGACGCCGCCGCTCGGACCGGTCGAGGCCTGAGAAGACCCGGCGAAACAGCGGCAGGCTGCTGGTGAAGGCATCCCCCTCCAGCGCCATCAGCCAGGCATCGACCGCGCCGCGCAACGGCATGTCATGGATCAGCCGCTCGCCGGAGCCCTCGAAGAAACCTTCGAAAAAGCCCGCCGCCTCGGCGACCGGCGTGCCGGGCGACAGCATCCGCGTCAACAGGTCGGCCGCTTCCCCGGCGGCGAGCAGTTCGACCTCGTAGAGCAGCCGCGCCGCCGTGCCGGCAATGAGGCGGGTCGCCTGGTCGTCCCGCAGGAGCGATTGCAGGGCGTGGTGCCAGTTCGCTGTGACCTCCGCGTCGAGCTGAGCGAGCTGGATCGCGGCATCGGCGGCAAGGATCGCGGCGCGCAGCTTGCCCGCCGCTTCGGTATCGAGATTGCGCGCGGCATAGGACAGTGCGAGCGCGGCCTGTACCACGATGCGTGGCATCAGCGTGCCCAGATGTTCGACGGTCCCGGCACGCGCCTCGCCATAGCGCAGGATGTCGGCCATGGGCGGGAGGGCAGAAAGCAGGGCCTGACAATCGCTGGTGAGGGCGGCCTTTTCTTCCAGCGCGGCGATACCGTATGCCGTGGCGCGCGGCAGGCCGGCGATCATCGCGTTGCGCACCAGCGCCGCCAAGGCGCCCAATTCGGGCTCGCCGCGCATCGCCTCCATCACCCGGCCGGCCGCCGCCTCGGCGATGGTCGAGCCATACACCAGGTTCTCGATCAGCCGCACCGCGAATTCGGGCTGCCAGCAGAGTTGCCAATTCTCCCGGAAGGTACCACGGCTGCCGCCGGCATCCGCCAGCTGGCCCCAGGGGACATCGAGCGCATTCAAGCGGTGCAGCAGGGTGGAGCGGGCAAGACCGCTTTCGCTGCGCAGGTCGAGCGTCAAGGATCGCTCCAGCGCCTCGGGCTTCAGCCGTGTCGCCTTCTGCTGGCGCTGAAGATCTTCGAGCAGCGGGGCGAGCGGCGTGGCCGCCGGGATCGACCCGACGCCCGCGCCGATCAGCAGGTCGGCCGCGACGTCATTCCAAACCGCCCGCTCGCCATGGCACAGGCAGGCGATCACCGCCTCGCGCAATTCCTCGAAGCCCGGTGCGGGACGATTGCGCAGCGCGGCCAAGGCGGAGCCCAGCCGCTGCGCCTCGATCGTCGAGGCCGTCGACACGAAATGCCCCCGGTCGCGCAGCGCGCGCGACACCTTGGTCAGCCAGACGGCGACGCGATCGGTATGGTTGCGTGTTTCCCACAGATGGGTGCACCAGCCGGGCGCCACCACGCCGGCGCCATAGCCGCTCGCCCGCGCCAGGCGGGGTGCGGTCCAGGGCGCCCAGGTGGCCTTGATCTTCGCTTTCGGGCGGCCTTTCAGCAGTTCGCGGTCGGCACTGAGGCTGCGCCGCTCGGCCAGGGCCGGCACATGCCACGCGCCGCATACCACGGCGACCGCCCCTTCGCATTCCCTGGCGGCCTTGGCGATCTCGATCCGCATATGTGCCTCGCGCGCCGCCTCGCGGGCCGAAGGTTCTCCCACCTCTGCCCGAAGCGCCGTCATCGCATCGGCGACCGCCGCGAACACCGGCCCGGACGCGGGGTTTTCCTCGATCACGTCGGACCACCAGGATTCGCCGTCGTCATAGCCGGCCGCCGTCGCCAGCGCGCCGATCGGATCGCGGCTGATCGGATTCTCGTCGGCGTGGCTCGCCGCGTCGTCCTCGATCCCGCCGCCGGCCATGCCCAGCCGGTCGGACGCCGGCAGGTCGATGAAACGCAACACGGCACCCTGCCGCACCGCCCAGCGGGCGGCTTGATATTCGGGCGAGTAGTCGGCAAAGGGATAGAAGCTGGCCCTGGCCGGGTCCTCCTCGGCATAGGTGAGCAATGCCACCGGCGTCGCCATGTCCGGATCGGCGAGCATCGGCAACAGGTCCGACGCATCCGCCGGCCCCTCGATCAGCACCGCCTGCGGGCGGAGTTGGTCAAGCGCCTCCACCAGCCGCCGGGCCGATCCCGGCCCGTGATGGCGGATGCCGAACAGGGAGACCAGGCCTGCCATCGGCTCAGATCAGGTCGGTGAGCGAGGCATAATAGCCTTCGAACCCGCGCCGCTTCTTCAGCACGGTTTCGAGGTATTCGCCCAGTACGGCGGTGTCCTGCACCGGATCCTTCACCACCGCACCGATCATGTTGGCGGCGAGTGTTTCAGGCGTCAGCCTGCCGTCGTTGAAGAAGGTGGCCTGGCTGATTCCGCCCACCATCACGGCGATTGCCTCGGCTGTCGAAAGCCCGCCCGAGGGCGACTTGAGCGCAACCTTGCCGTCCTCGGTCGCGCCTGAGCGCAGCTCGCGGAAGATGGACACCACCCGCGCCACTTCCTCGGCGACATTCTTGGGCGCCGGCAGGTCCAGACTCTGCGCCATCTCGCCCACGCGCTTGACGATGATCGCCACTTCCTCCTCGGCGCTGGAGGGCAGCGGCAGCACGACGACGTTGAAGCGGCGCTTGAGCGCCGACGACAACTCGTTCACCCCCTTGTCGCGATTGTTGGCAGTGGCAATGATGTTGAATCCGCGCCGTGCATAGACCGTGCTGTTGAGTTCCGGGATCGGCATCATCTTCTCGGAAAGCACGGTGATCAGCGTGTCCTGCACATCGCTGCCCATGCGCGTCAGCTCCTCGAAGCGGCAGAGCTGGCCGGCCTCCATCGCGCGCATCAGCGGGGTGGGGACCAAGGCCTCGCGGCGCGGCCCGTGGGCGAGCAGTTGGGCATAGTTCCAGCCGTAACGGACCTGGTTCTCGTCGGTGCCGGCGGTGCACTGGATCACCAGCGTCGAGTCGCCCGTGATAGCCGCGGCCAGATGTTCGGACACCCAGGACTTGGCAGTGCCCGGCACGCCCAGCAGCAGGAGCGCGCGATCGGTGGCGAGGGTCGCCACCGCGGTCTCGATCAACCGGCGGTCGCCGACATATTTGGGCGTGATGGTGGTGCCGTCGGCAGCCGTCCCGCCCATGAGATAGGTCACCACCACGCGCGGCGAGAGGGCCCAGCCGGGCGGGCGCTGCGTGGTATCGCCGGCGGCGAGCGCCTTGAGCTCGGCCGCATAGCTTTCCTCGGCAGGCAGGCGCAGTTTCTCGCTCATTCTTTCACCCCACTGTCGTCCAAGGCGGCGTTGAGCCGCAGCATGTCAAGGCGCGGATCGGCCCGCAGCAATCCGGCAGTGCCCAGCCGTTCCATGGCATGAATGGCGGCGGTACGCGAGGCGATCAGGCCCAGCGCCTGCAATTCGGCTGCCAGTTCGGCGGGTTTGCCACCTTCGGCTTCACCGAGCGAACCAGTCAGCGTGACGCCTGCGCGCATGTCGATCGCGCCGTCGATCCGGCCGCAGCCGCCCGCGATCCGCAGCGCGGTCTGGAAGCTCTCGCCGCCCCTCAACGCTCGATATGCGAGTTCCACGCGTCGTGCCGGATCGAGTCGCGATCGCAGCGCGAACAGCACCTGGATCTCGCGGACATCCTTGCGTTCCAGTGTGTCGAGGAGTGCCGCGATCAGCGGATCCGAGCCGGATCGCTCGACCATGGACACGAACTCGACATCCGCCAGAAGGTCCTCGCCCCAGTTCCAGATCGCGGGCAGGTCGTCGAGCGGCACCTGCAGCGCGGCAGCAAAGGCCGCGACCTCGGCATTGGCGAAGAGCACACGGCGGCGGGCGGCCTGTGCCGGGGTCTTGAGCGTCTGCGCGACCAGCACCTGCGTCCGCCGCAACAGGCCTTTGCTTTTGACCTCGAAGAACCTCGCCAATTCCGCCACGTCTTCGCCGGCTGTTGCGCCGTAGCCGAGGCGGCTGAGCAACGAAGCGGCCAGCCCCCTCACTTTGGGTGCGCGATCGGCAGCAGCGAGGGATCCCAGGAATACCGCATCGGCGTTGGACAATTTGATTGCCAGCAGTCCCAGCAACCGCAGCCGCTCCTCCGCGCCCATGTCGGCGAGCTTGGCCTCCAGCAGCACGCGAGCTGCGTCCGGATCCCGTATCCTGAGATTGGCCAGAGCCGCCTTGCGCACCGCCGGCCAGTAGTCGGCCCAATTTTCGGCACTGAGCACATCTGGCATCCGTGTTCCTGCCGCGCCGGCTGATGCCGCCATTTCCGTCCAGTCCCGCCACGGCGCGTAGACGTCGGGGGTTTCCTCGTCGCTTGCCACCGGCATCCAATCGCCCGGGTGGACCGTCCATCCGCGCGTGGTCAGGAAGCGAAGCATCTCGTTCCTGAGTCGCGCGTCCTTCATGGTCGTCAGATTGCGGCGCACGAGCGCGCGGGTGGCATCGGGAACCGTCGGCAGTGCGAGTGCTGCAATATCTGACAGTACGCGCAGATCCACCGGCGGCTCTGCCGTCACGACCACGCCCAGGAATTGGCTCGACAGCGCGAGCAGCCGCAATTCAGCTTCCGCCGGTTCGGCACCAAGTTCATCTCGCCACATAGAAGCGGCTGGTGCCGCCGCCATGCCCATGGTCCAGCGCGTCAGTACGGCGCCCAGCCCGTCGTAGATTGCCTCAGCCATCGCCGATCCGCCCCCATCGGCTCTGAGCCGCCAGGAAGGTTAGCCGGCTGCCCGACCAGATTGCCGCCGCCTGCATTAGATCCGTGCCGCGCCACAGCCCCTCGGTATCGCCGGCGACGGGCAGGATGGTCGAACCATCCGCCGACCGCCACCAGGCATGGCCCGCGCTGTCGAGCGCGATTCGCCCCGCCGGCAGCAGCAGCGGCACCTCGAGCGTCCAGGGCTCGGCGAGCAGTGGCTCGCTCAGGGCATCGGTCAATGCGTTGTCCGGGGCAGGCCATTCCGGCGCGGTCGCGGCCTCCGCCGCCGCGCGCTGGACCAGCAGCGCGCGCAATGGCCGCTGCGCCGGATAGAAGACCAGTTCGCCCTGAAACCGCTCGCCCGGCGTGAACACGGATCCGCGCCGGCCCACGCTTGCCGGGAAAAAGTCGAGCAGCATCGCGAACCGCGGCCCCGTCGCGCCGAGATTGAGCAGCCAGCTTGTCTGCGACACCAGTCCGTCGCGCCGCGTCTGCACCTGCTCGGCCAAGACCTCCCAGCGCGCGCTCACGCGCAGCGCGTCGGGATGGGCCAGGACCGTCTCGCGCGCTTCCGCCGTGGCCACCGCGCGCCGGATCTCGGCGTCGCGCGGCGTGGCACGGAAGGCACGCGCGAGCAGCACCAGCTTGCCCAGTTCGACCACCGCGGCGCGCGGCCGGTCGCCGGCCGGCAGCGCCAGCAGCCGTCCCGGCAGTTCGTCGATCCGCCCGGCCAAGGTTCCGGCCTTGCCATCGACCAGGCGCGCCGCGATCCGCCGGCAGCGGGCAGTCGCATCATCGATGAACGGGGGCAGCCCCATCCGAAGCTGGTCCCCGATCCATTGCTCGAGCGCGTCGAGCGCATCGAGGATCGTGCGCTCGGTATCCTCGGCGCGCTTGGCCGACGCTGCTTCGCGCCGGGCTGCCGCCTTGGGATCCTCGGCATCGTCCGGCAGGGCGACCTGCGCCGCATGCACGTCCTTGGCGGCGACCGGCACGTCGTCTGCTGGTTTCGGCTTGCCGCCGCCGGGGCGTCGCCGCCCCAGCCAGTCGCTCACCCAGTCAGGCGTATCGGCGGGGACGAAGGGCACAATCTCTTCGGCATTGAGCCACAGCAGGCCCAGCACATGCTTGCAGGGAAATTTGCGCGACGGGCAGGTGCACTTGTTGCCCAGGTCGCGCAGATCGGCCATCACCCGGTAAGGATTTGCGCCGGAGCCCGAACACTCGCCCCAGACAAGCGCCCCATCCCGGCTCGTGCCGACACCGGACCATTTGGCGGGCTTGGCCAGACCGGCCGCCGCCTTGAGCGAGGATTGATCGGTTGCGAGTTGCTCGACCGCCTTCAGATCAATCGACACACCGTCACCCTGCCCCGATTCAACTGTCAGTATATGCCGCAAAAATTAAACCTCAATGTCGCTGCGAGACAGCCGATCTGACGCTGCGCCCAAGCTCTCCCCAACTTCCCGGTTGACTCACGCATAACTCGCTGGTTATTGATTTAACCAATAGCTGGCGAGTTATGGATTCCGATGCCCCTGCGTCACGCCCTGCTGTTTCGAACGCTCGCGGATCCGACCCGGCGTGCCCTCTTCGAGCGGCTGTGCCGTGACGGGGAGCAGACGGTGGGGGCCCTGACGGCGCGGGCCGGGGTTTCGCAACCGGCCGTCTCGAAGCACCTGGGCGTCCTCAAGCAGGCGGGGCTGGTGTTCGACCGCCATGAAGGCCGCCAGACCCACTACCGCGCGATGCCCGGCGCCCTGGCCCCGCTGATCGACTGGACAAGCCAGATGGCCGGCTTCTGGGAAAGCCGCTTCGACGATCTCGAAAACCTGCTGAAAAGGATGGACCAATGACCGATACCGCGGCCGAAACGCTCTGCGTCGTTGTCGAACGGGAGGTCGCCTTCCCGGCGGAGAAGATCTGGCGCGCGCTCACACAGCCGCACCTGATCGAGGAATGGCTGATGAAGAACGACTTCAAGCCGGTCGTGGACCACCGTTTCAATCTTCAGGCAGACTGGGGCAGCGTCGGCTGCCAGGTCCTGGCGGTCGAGCCGAACAGGACGCTGTCCTACACCTGGGGCGCCCTTGGCCTCGAGAGCGTGGTGACCTGGACTCTCACGCCGACGAGCACGGGGACCCGCCTGCGCATGGAACAGTCGGGCTTCCGGCCGGACCAGCGGCAGGCCTACCAGGGCGCCAGGTTCGGCTGGCCGAAGTTCTTTGCCGGCCTGGAGCAGGTCCTGGCGGGGATGGCAGACTGAAATGTGTGGGTGAACGCGATGGCAAAGACCACATCCAAGACGCCGGCCCTCCTCTCTGGCGGCAACCCTCAGATCGCGAAGGCCGACGGCGATGCCCCCGTGCAGGCCTATATCGCGGCCATGCCGG
This sequence comes from Oleomonas cavernae, assembly GCF_003590945.1. Taxonomy (NCBI): domain Bacteria; kingdom Pseudomonadati; phylum Pseudomonadota; class Alphaproteobacteria; order Acetobacterales; family Acetobacteraceae; genus Oleomonas; species Oleomonas cavernae. The sequence goes on from NZ_QYUK01000011.1 coordinate 1,635,045, forward strand.
GCTGGAAAAGCGATGCCGGGCGCCGCCTCGACGCGCTCATCGTGCGCACCGTCCCCGGCGTGCGCAAGGCGGTCAAATGGAACTCGCCGCTGTACGGCATCGAGGGCCAGGGCTGGTTCCTCGGCATCCATTGCTTCACGAAGTATATCAAGGTGGCGTTCTTCCGCGGCGCGGCGCTGCGTCCCGTTCCCCCGGTCTCATCCAAGGACAAGGACACGCGCTACTTCCACATCCACGAGGGCGACGAACTCGACGAGGCACTGGTGGCGCGTTGGATCGGCCAGGCATCGGCCCTGCCCGGCTGGGTCCCGTAGCGCGGCCGAGAATCTTCAAACGGAAAGAGGGAAACATCGTGAGCAAGAGCGCACCTCGACAAGAAGCCGACCCCGCCCGGCTGATCGACGAGCGGATCAGGGAGTTGGGCGACTGGCGGGGCGAGATGCTCGCCCGGCTGCGCGCCCTGATCCGGCAGGCCGACCCCGAGGTGATCGAGGAGTGGAAGTGGCGCGGCGTGCCCGTGTGGTATCACGACGGCATGATCTGCACCGGCGAGACCTACAAGAGTGTCGTCAAGATGACCTTTGCCAAAGGGGCCGCCCTCGACGACCCGTCGGGCCTGTTCAATTCCAGCCTCGACGGCAACACCCGGCGTGCCATCGACTTCCACGAAGGCGAGAAGATAAACGAGGCGGCCTTGAAGGCGCTTATCCGCGCGGCCGTAACGCTGAACGCCGCATCGTCCCGGCGCTAGGCTCGGTAGCGAAGGGCCGCGATGAACGCCGCCAGGGCGGGCGGCGACTGCCGCCGGCTGGGGTGATAGAGGTAATAGCCGGGAAATGTCGGGCACCACGCCTCCAGGGTCCGCATCAGGCGGCCGGCTTCGATATCAGCCACCACCTCATCCTCGTAGACATAGGCAAGCCCCTGCCCGACCAGGACGGCCTCGCGGATCAGGTCGGCGTTGTTGAAGATGAGGGGACCGTCGACCCGAACCTGGAACGGCCGCCCCTTCTCCTCGAAATCCCAGGCGTAGAGCCCACCGGACCTGATGTGCCGGTAGTTGATGCAGCGGTGGCCCGAAAGCTCGCGGGGGGTCGAGGGTGCCGGATGCGCGGCGAAATAGGCCGGCGCGCCGACGACGGCCATCTTGATGTCCGGCCCGATGCGGACCGCGATCATGTCCTTCTCGACGATGTCGCCGAAGCGGATGCCGGCATCGATGCGTTCCGCGACGATGTCGGTCAGGTTGTCGTCGATGATCATGTCGACCCGGATATCGGGATGGGCCGCGAGGAAACCCGGCAGGACCGGCATGACGACGGACGACACCGCATGCTTGGTCGCGGTGATGCGGATGGTGCCGGCGGGCTTCCCGCGCAGGGCGCCGACGGCGTCGACGCCTGAAGAAATCTCGTCCAGGGCGGGGCGCAGCGAGCGCAGCAGCGTCTCGCCCGCCTGCGTCGTCGAAACCGAGCGTGTGGTCCGCGCCAGGAGGCGCACGCCGAGCCGCTCCTCCAGGGCCTTCATGGCGTGGCTCAAGGCCGACTGGGACATGCCGAGTTCAGCCGCCGCCCGGGTGAAACTGCCCTGCTCGGCGACAACGGCGAAGGCGGCGAGGTCGTAAAGGTCGTCCCGCTTCATTCATGCACCACATACATAGACCCAAGTGCATTATAGCGGCTAATCGAATTGAGCCACCAGGACTATCTGATTGTCAGCGATCCCGGACGGCCGCCGAAGGTCAGGCCGGATCAACCACAGGCAGACAGGTACCCCAGTGAACCAGGCACGCCACAAACTGTTCGAACCCTTCGCCTTTGCCGAGGGAATCACCTTACGCAACCGCGTCGTGATGGCGCCCATGACCACCTGGGCCGGCAACGCGAACGGGACCGTTTCCGACGCGGAGCTTGACTACTATCGCCGCCGGGTGGGCGGCGTCGGCCTCGTGATCACCGGATGCACCCACGTCCTGGCGAACGGCATCGGCTTTACCAACGAATTCGCCGCCTGGGACGACAGCTTCGTGCCCAGCCTGCGGCGGCTGGCGGCGGCTGCAAAGAGCGGCGGGGCACCCGCCGTGCTCCAGATCTTCCACGCCGGCAACAAGGCCATTCCGGCCCTGGTGCCGGGCGGCGAGGTCGTCAGCGCGAGCGCCGTCGCCACCGAGGCAGGCCCCTTCAGCCCCGCGCTCACGCCGCGGGCGCTGACCCATGACGAAATCCTCGACGTCATTGATGCGTTCGGCGCGGCGACGCGGCGCGCCATCGAGGCGGGCTTCGACGGCGTCGAACTGCACGGCGCCCACGGCTTCCTGATCCAGAATTTCTTCTCGCCCAAGTTCAACCAGCGGGCGGACGACTGGGGCGGCTCGCTCGAAAACCGCCTGCGCTTCCCGCTGGCGGTGGTGGAGGCGGTCAAGCGGGTGATCGAGGCTCATGCCACCCGGCCCTTCCTGCTTGGCTACCGCCTCTCGCCGGACGAGCCGGACGCAGGCGGGCTGCGCATCGACGATACTTTTGTGCTGATCGACAGGCTGGTCGACAGCGGCATCGACTATCTCCACGCCTCGCTGGCGAACCTGCTCGAGGCCAGGCCGGTTGGCGACCATGGCGCGGCGACGACCGCCAGGCTGATCCTCGACCATGTTGCCGGGCGCCTGCCCGTCATCGCCGCCGGCCAGATCAGGACGCCCGACCAAGCCGCAAAGGCCATGGAACTGGGGCTGTCGCTCGTCGCCATCGGTCAGGGCCTGGTGATGAATCCGGGCTGGGTCGAACTGGCGAAGATCGATCTCGACGAGCGGATCGACACCGCACTGAACCCGTCGAAAGTCCCCTATATCGCCATCCCGGACAAGCTGTGGACGGTGATCGAGGCGACCACGGGCTGGTTCGAGCTTCAGGCGGAACCGCAGCACACCGAGGCCCAGGCAGCGCAAGGATGAGTTCATGGCCTATGATCTGACCATCAACGGTGAGCGCCGAAGCGTCGACGCCGATGGCGATACGCCGCTGCTCTGGGCCCTTCGCGACATCCTGGGCATGACCGGCACCAAGTACGGCTGCGGCATTGCGCAATGCGGCGCCTGCACCGTCCATATCGACGGCCTGCCGGCACGATCGTGCCAGACGCCGATCGACAGTGTCGGAACCTCGGCGATCACGACGATCGAGGCGATCCACACGACCCCCAGCGGCCTGAAGATTCAGCAGGCCTGGCAGGATCTCGACGTGGTGCAGTGCGGCTACTGCCAGTCCGGACAGATCATGTCCGCGGCGGCGCTGCTGGTCGAGAAGCCCGACCCGACGGATGCCGACATCGACGAAGCCATGTCGGGCAACATCTGTCGTTGCGGCACCTATGTCCGCATTCGTGAAGCGATCAAATACGCCGCGAAACAGGGAGGCTGACCATGGCCATGAAGGATTTGGGCGAAGTTACGCCCCGGCTGTCGAGGCGTTCCTTCCTGCGCGCCGCCGCCGGGGGCGGCCTGCTGATTGCGGTCAATGCGCCGATGTTCCGCGCCGATCGCGCGGCTGCCGCGGAAACGCAGGCAAACTTCGCGCCGGGCGCCTTCATCAGGATCGACACGGTCGGCCGTGTAACCGCGATCATGCCGCAGGTCGAAATCGGGCAAGGCGTCTATACCTCGCTGCCCATGCTGATCGCGGAAGAGCTGGAAGTCGACCCCGGCCAGATCCTGGTGGAACACGCGCCGCCGGACGACAAGCTCTACGCCAACCCCAGGCTGGGCTTCCAGGCGACCGGCGGCTCCACCTCCATGGCCGCGTTCTACGAGCCGTTCCGCCAGGCCGGCGCCACGGCGCGCACCATGCTGGTCGCGGCGGCCGCGGCAACCTGGGGCGTTGACGCATCGAGCTGCCGGGCCGAAAACGGCGCCGTGATCCATGACGGCAGCAGCCGGCGCCTCGCCTATGGCGACCTGGCGGCCAGGGCGGCCGCGCTGCCCGTGCCCGAGAAGGTCGCGCTGAAGGATCCCAAGGACTTCAGGATCATCGGCAGATCGCTCAAGCGGCGCGATTCCGTCGACAAGACGACCGGCCGGGCCCAGTACAGCATCGATTTTCTAGCGCCCGGCATGAAGATCGCGGTGGCCCAGGCCTCGCCCATCATCGGCGGCAGGCTGGCCGGCATGGACGAGGCGGCGGCCCTAGCCGTCGCCGGCGTCGCCAAGGTGGTTCGTGTCGATGAGACCGTGGCGGTCATCGCCGACCACACGGGGGCCGCCAGGAAGGGGCTTGCGGCGCTGAACCCGCAATGGACAGGCGGCGCGTCAACCTATTCGACGGCCGATCTGGTGGGCGATCTCGACAAGGCGATTGCCGGCGGTGCGGTGGTCGCGAGCAACCAAGGCGATGTCAAGAACGCCCTGTCCGCGGCGGCAAAGACCCTGGAAGCCCGATACGAGGCGCCGCTGCTCGCCCATGGCACCATGGAGCCGATGACCTGCGCCGTGCAGATCACGGCCGGTGGCTGCGACGTCTGGGTGGGCACGCAAGTGATCGCCCGGGTCCAGGCGGCAGTTGCCGAGGCCATTGGTCTTCCGGCCGACAAGGTGCGCGTGCACAACTTCCTGATGGGCGGCGCCTTCGGTCGCCGGCTGGAGACGGACTACGCCGTGCAGGCAGCCAGGATCGCCAGGCAGGCCGGCGTACCCGTCAAGGTCATGTGGACGCGCGAGGAGGACTTCCAGCACGACGCCTTTCGTCCGCACTACGTCGACTGGCTCTCGGCCGGACTCGATGCCAATGGCATGCCCACGGCCTTCTCGCACCGCGTCGCCGCTTCCAGCGTGATGGCCCGCTGGACACCGGCCTGGTTCGTCAATGGGCTCGACCCCGATGCGGTCGACGGCGCCGCCGGGCCTTACAAATTCCCCAACCAGCTCATCGAATACAGCCGCGCGGAACCCCCGGCGGGATTGATGACCGGGTGGTGGCGCGGTGTCGGCGTTACCCACAATGCCTTCGTGGTCGAAAGCTTCGTCGATGAGATGGCCGAGGCGGCTGGCAAGGACCCTGTGGCGTTCCGCCGGCGCCTGCTGGCGGAATCGCCCGGGCGATGGCCGTCCTCGACCTTGCGGCCGAGAAGGCCGGCTGGGGCACGCCGATGCCTGCCGGACAGGCGCGCGGCGTCTCGCTGATCCTGCTCTTTGGCACCTACACGGCGCAGGTGGCCGAAATCTCGGTCGACGCCCGGGGCGAGGTTCGGCTCGACCGTGTCGTCTGCGCGGTCGATTGCGGGCGGGTCGTCAATCCCGACGGTGCCAAGGCGCAGATCGAGGGCGGCATCATCTTTGGCGCCAGCGCGGCGCTCTACAATGCGGTCGACATCGAGCAGGGGCAGATCGTGCAGACCAACTTCGACACCTACCGGGTCATGCGGATCGACGAGGCGCCCACGATCGAGGTCTATTTTGTCGACAGCGATCAGCCGCCCACCGGCACTGGCGAGCCCGGCACGGCGGCGATCGCCGGGGCCATCGCCAACGCCGTCTCCGCGGCGACCGGCAAGCGGTTGCGCAAGCTACCCGTCGATCGGCGTGCGATCGACGGGTGAGGAGATCAACACTGCCCCGGGCCCCCGCGGGCGGGGGTCCTTGACCGCGCGGGCCGCTGGGCTATTGATGGTCGCGACGAAGACCAGCCCAGGAGGCGAGATGACGGGGACGGCCCCTGCGGACGATCCGGCGCTGGACGACGAGCCGGCCGGCAGCCGCTTTGCGCCCCTGGTCGATGTCGCCTGCGTGCGGCGCGACGGCGACGGCGCCCGGCCCGGCCACGACATCCTGGCCGACGAGGTGCCGGTCGCCCTGGTCTTCAACGGCATTTCCCATGCCGTGATGATGGCCACACCCCAGGACCTGGAAGACTTCGCCCTGGGCTTCAGCCTGACCGAGCGGATCATCGAGCGGCCGGGCGACCTGCGCGACTGCCGGCGCACGGACTTCGACAAGGGCATCGAACTGGCCCTGACAATTCCGGCGCGGCGCTTCGCCCTGCTGAAGGAGCGGCGGCGCAGCCTGGTGGGGCGCACCGGCTGCGGCCTGTGCGGGGTCGAGAGCCTGGACGAGGCGGTGCGCCCGGCGGCGGCCCTGCCCGACGGGCCGGCGATCGCGGCGGCGGTGGTTGCCCGCGCCCTGGCCGCCATGGCCCCGCGCCAGGTGCTGAACCAGGATTCCCACGCCGTCCACGCCGCCGCCTGGGCCGGACTGGACGGGGAGATCGCGCTGATCCGCGAGGATGTCGGCCGCCACAACGCGGTCGACAAGCTGATCGGCGCCCTGGCCCGGGCGGGCAGCGACCCCGCCGCCGGCTTCCTGGTGGCGACCAGCCGCTGCTCCTACGAAATCGTCCAGAAGGCGGCCAGTGCCGGCATCCGCGTCATTGCGGCGGTCTCGGCCCCCACGGCCTATGCCGTGCGCCTGGCCGACGGCGCCAACATGACCCTGATCGCCTTTGCCCGCGGGGCCCGGCACAGTCTCTACAGCCACCCCGAGCGTATCACCGGATGACCGTCCCATGCGCCTGATCGGCTTTGCCGGGTGGAGCGGCAGCGGCAAGACCACCCTGGTCACCCAGGTCATCCCCGCCCTGATCGCCCGCGGCCGCACGGTTTCGACCATCAAGCACGCGCACCACGATTTCGACGTCGATCAGCCCGGCAAGGACAGCTACGAGCATCGCGCCGCCGGTGCCGCCGAGGTGCTGGTGGCCTCGAGCCGGCGCTTCGCCCTGATGCACGAGTATCGCGGCGAAGCCGAGCTGGACCTGCACAGCCTGCTGGCCCGGCTGGCCCCGGTCGACGTGGTGATCGTCGAGGGCTTCAAGCGCGACGCCTTCCCCAAGCTCGAGGTGCACCGTCCCGAGGTGGGCAAGCCCCTGCTCCAGCCCGACGACCGCCATATCGTGGCGGTGGCGAGCCCCAAGCCCCTGCCCGGCCTGACCGTGCCCTGGCTGCCGCTCGACGACCTCGATGCCATCGTCGGCTTTCTCATCGCCAACGACCTGGCCTGAGGGGCGGGCCATGCTGCTGCGCCTCGACCAAGCCCTGGCCCTGATCGACCAGACCTTCGCCCCCGTCGCCGCCACCCGCCGCGTGGCCCTGCACGAGGCGGCGGGTGCCATCCTGGCCGAGGCGGTCGCCGCGCTGGCGCCCCTGCCGCTGGCCGACAATGCGGCGGTCGACGGCTATGCCCTGCGTGCGGCCGACAGCGCCGCCGGGCCGGCCGGGTTCGCGGTCATCGGCCGGGCGGCGGCGGGCCGTCCCTTTGCCGGCACGCTCGGCCCGGGCGAGGCGGTGCGCATCTTCACCGGCGCCGTGGTGCCCGCGGGCGCCGACACGGTGGTGATGCAGGAGGTGGCGGTCACGCTCGAGGCGGGACGCGTTACCCTGCCCGCGGCCCTGCGCCCGGGGGCCAATATCCGCCGGCAGGGCGAGACCCTGGCGCCGGGCGCTGCCGTGCTCGCCCCCGGGGCTGTGCTCACCCCGCTTCGCCTGGGGCTGCTGGCGGATCTGGGCCATGCCGAGGTTGCGGTTCGCCTGCCCCTGCGGGTCGCCCTGCTGTCGAGCGGAGACGAGTTGGTCGCCGTGGGCACGAAGCCCCAGGCCCACCAGGTGATCGACAGCAACCGGCCCATGCTGCGCGCCCTGCTGGCGCAGGCGGGCTGCATCGTCAACGAATACCCGATCCAGCCCGACGACCGCGCCACCATCGCCGCCACCCTGGGCACGGCGGCCCGGGCCCACGACCTGATCGTCACCACGGCGGGGATGTCGGTCGGCGGGGAAGACCATGTCCGCGCCATCCTGGAAGCGCAGGGCCGGGTGATCTTTCAGCGCCTGGCCCTGCGCCCCGGCCGGCCGGTCGGCCTGGGGCTGCTGGGCGGCGCGCCGGTGCTGGGCCTGCCCGGCAATCCCGGGGCGGCGGCGGTTGCCTTCCTGCTGATCGGCCGTCCCCTGCTGCGGCGCCTGGGCGGGGCGATGCCGGCCTCGCTGCCGCGGGTGACCCTGGCGGCGGGTTTCACCTGGGCCAAGCCGGCGGGCGACCGGGTCTACCTGCCCGGCAGGGTGACGGGGGGCACGGTCCGGCGCCTGGCCCACAACGCCGCCAGCAACCTGGTCTGGGCGGCGGAGGCCGACGGCCTCATCGACCTGCCCGAGGCGGCGCAGGCCATCGAACCGGGCACGCCGGTCGCCTTCATCCCCTTCGCCGGGGCCTGGCCGTGACCGCGCCCTGCGGCGTCATCCTGGCCGGCGGCCAGGCACGGCGCCTGGGCGGCGGCGACAAGGGCCTGCTGGCCTTGGGCGGGCGGCCGATCCTGGGCCACATGATCGAGCGGCTGGCCCCGCAATGCGCCCGCCTGGCCTTGAATGCCAACGGCGATCCTGCCCGCTTCGCCAGCTTCGCTCTGCCGGTCCTGGCCGACCCCCTGCCCGGCCAGCCCGGCCCGCTGGCCGGCGTGCTGGCGGGCCTGGACTGGGCCAGCCGCTTTGCCGATTGCCGCTGGCTGCTCTCGGTCCCCGGCGACCAGCCCTTCGTGCCCCGGGACCTGGCCGCGCGGCTCAGCACCGCCGCCGTGGACATGCCCCTCGTCTGCGCCGCCTCGGGCGGGCAGACTCACTGGCTGACCGCCCTGTGGTCGATAACCCTGCGCGAACCCCTGCGCCGCGCCCTGGTCGAGGAAGGCCTGGCCAAGGTGGAGCATTTCGCCACCCGCGCGGGCTTCGCCACCGTCGACTACGCCACCGCCCCCGTCGACCCGTTCTTCAACATCAACGACCCCGGCGACCTGCGCCGGGCCGAAGACCTGATCCATCGCCAATAACCGGTGGGAGTCGCATCCTGCGTCCTTCGAGACGCCACCTTTGGTGGCTCCTCAGGATGAGGCAAGTCTTTATGCCACAAAGATTTTCCTCATCCTGAGGAGGCCCGCAGGGCCGTCTCGAAGGACGCACGCCGCCGCCGCCACGCTCCGCACCATGACAGGTTACACCACCAGCCGCACCAGCAGTGCCAGGAAGGGCACCAGGGTGAGGATCAGCGCCAGGGTGATCAGGTTGCCGCCCAGCACCAGGATCAGGGCCGGCACCAGGAAGATGATCGTGAGGATGATCAGGATCACGCCATAGGCCTGGGCCAGGCCCCGGCCGGCCAGATCGCTCTTGGTCGTAAAGAAGCTGCGGATGACCAGGACCACGCCCAGGATCTGGATGACCGCCAGGCCCAGGGTCACCAGCCGCAGTACCGTCCAGTCTTGAAGCATGTCCATGGGCACCCCATATAACTTCAGCCCCGCCGCGATCAGCCGGCGCCAGGATAATCGAAATCCCGCGAAATTTTGCCCGGCATGGCGCCTCCTGCCAGCCGGCATTGGCCTTGGCACAGCTTCGGCATCGCCGCCGAGGCAACACGCCCGGTCGTCTCACCGCGTCAGACACCCGAAACAAGGATCATCCCCATGCGCAAGAACCTCTCCATCACCCTGGCCCTGCTCGCCCTGCTGGGCGGTGCTGCCGTGCTGGGCGCCTGCAACACCATCGCCGGTGCCGGCCAGGACGTCTCAGCCACCGGCGATGCGGTGACCCGCACGGCCAAGCAGACCACGCCATAATCGGCCGAGCGTCAGCATCATGACCGTCCCGGACGCCTTCGCCTTCAAGCGGTCGGGGCTCGGCGACATCCTCACCGGCGCCATCGGGACCGAGGTGAACGGCATGACCCTCACCCTGCTGTCGGCCTTTGCCCGCGCAGGTGCCGATCCCTGGCAGGAGGCCGGAAGGCTGGCCGCCCTGCCCCGGCGCGAGGCGATCGACAGCCTCGCCCGCACCATCGCCGGCCTGCCCGCAACCTTGTGGCCGCTCCCCATGGCAACGGACATCGCCACCCGCCTGGTCGCCCTGCTGCCCACGCGGGCAAGCGTCAGCCTCGCCCTGCCGGTCAAGGGCAAGCCCGTAACGGCCTATGCCCGGCCGGCGGTCATGCTGATCGGCGTTGCGCTGCTGGCGGCCTATCTGCTTGGCCTGCTGCCGCTCTAGGCGGCGGGGCCCGACATCGCCCTTGCGTCGACTAGACCGATCGGTCTAGCGTGTGGCCGTGACCTTCAGGGAGCTGCCGCATGGACACCAGTTCGACCCCCGATAGCCCTGAGGCGATGCTGGCGCTGCTCGAACGCTCGGTGCTCACCTCGGGCTTTTCCACCATGCTGGGGGCCCGGCCGCTGCGCTGCTGGCAGGGCGAGTGCGAATTGCTGATCGACCTCAAGCCGGAACTGACCCAGCATCACGGCTTTGCCCATGGCGCGGTGGTCGGGGCGGCGGCCGACAATGCCTGCGCCTGGGCCGCGGCCAGTGTTGCGGGCGATGTCGTCACCGCCAGCTACACTTTGCACCTGGTGGCGCCGGCCAAGGGCGAGCGCCTGCGCGCCAAGGGACTGGTGCTGAAAAGCGGCAGGCGCCAGTTGACCGTGCGCGCCGACGTCTTCGCCGAAACCGGCAACGAGGCCCGCCTGGTGGCCACGGCCCTGGCCGCGGTCGCCCGGGTGGAGCGGTGAGCATGCACCACGCGGTCTTCGTCGCCCCCGGCCGGGTCGAATGGCGTGACGCGCCCGATCCCAGGCTGCACGGCCCGGGCGAGGCGCTGGTGCGGCCCCTGGTGGTCGGGCGCTGCGATCTCGACGTCGCCTATCTGCGCGGCCTGCTGCCCATGCCGCCGGGGGCGCCGATCGGCCACGAGATCATCGGCGAAATCGTCGACCTGGGCGAGGACGTCGGCCCCTTTGCCATCGGCCAGCGCGTGTTCGTGCCCGCGCAGATCTCGTGCGGCACCTGCGGCCCGTGCCGGCGCGGCCTGACCGGGCGCTGCGCCAGCGTGCCCTTCGCCGCCTCCTATGGCATGGGGCGGGAGGGCGGCTTTGGCGGCGGCCTGGCCGATGTGGTCCGCGTGCCCTATGCCGCCGCCATGCTGACGCCCCTGCCCGCGGGGGTCGACCCGGCCGGCCTGATCGGCGCGGCCGACATGGCCGCCGATTCCTGGCGCGCGGTCGGCCCGCACCTGCGGCGCCATCCCGGCGCCCGCGTGCTGGTCATCGGCGGCATGCCGCCGGTCATCGGCCTCTATGCCGTGGGCATCGCCACCGCCCTGGGGGCCTCGATCGTCGACTATGTCGATCCCGAGCCCCGGCGCGGCATCGTCGCCGCCGGTTACGGCGCGCGGGTCATCGCCGACCCTGCGGCCGAGGTCGACGGCCCCTATGATGTCATCGTCGTCGCCAACCCGCTGCGCGCGGCGCTGGAACGCGCCTTCACCCTGGCGGCCCCCGGCGGCGTGATCACCAGCGTGGCACCGGCGATCGACGGCCAGCCGGCGCTCGACACGGGCGTGCTCTACCATCGCGGCGTCACCTGGATGATCGGCCGGCCCGACTGCCGCCACGATCACGACGGCACGATGCATGCCTGGGCCACCTGCGGCTTCTGCCCGGACCGCCTGCCGACCACTCGCGTCGCCTGGGATGACGCGCCGCAGGCCTGGGCCTCCGACGCCCTTTACGTCGCCGCGGTTCGTCCCTAGCCTCGCCGCCATGGCGCAGACGCAACCGACGGCCAAGGCCGACGAACGACCGACACGCGAGCGCATCCTGCGCGCCGGTGTCCGCCTGTTCCAGGCGCAGGGCTATCACGGCACCGGCGTCGCCGCGATCCTGGCACGGTCGCGCGCCCCCAAGGGTTCCTTCTATCACCACTTTCCCGACGGCAAGGAGGCGCTGGCGGTGGCGGCCGTGGGCTGGCTGGCCGGCGAGGTCGACGGTTTCCTCGATGCCCAGGTCGCCGCCGGTGCCGATGCCGCGGCCATGGCCGTCGGGCTGGCCGAACATGCCGCCCGGGGCCTGGCCCATGCCGACAGTATGCGCGGCTCGCTCATCGCCATCCTGGCGGCCGAGGCGGTGCCCGGCTCCGCCGCCATCACCGCGGCCCTGCAGACGGCAGTCGACGGCTGGCTGGCCCGGCTGGCCACCGGCTTTGCGGGCACCAGCCCGGCCGAGGCGCAGGCCCGGGCGCGCGAGATCCTGGCCCTGGTGGAAGGCGCCACGGTCATGGCCCGCATCGCCGGCCGGCCTGGCGAGGCGGTGGCGATCGTTCGCCGCGCCGTCGAGCGATCCTGAATCAAGTTTGGAGTCCGTCATGCCTGCCTATTCGTTTCACGGCCAGACCGTCGTCGTCACCGGCGGCAGCCGCGGCATCGGCCGCGGCATCGCCGAGGGTTTCATCGCCGCCGGGGCGCAGGTGGTGATCCTGGCCGATGATCCCGCCACCCCCGCGATCGCCGCCGGGATGGGCGCCCGGGGCATGGTCTGCGACATCACCGACGGGCAATCGGTGAAAGCGGCCGTGGCCGCCGTCCCGGTGATCGACGTGCTGATCAACAATGCCGGCCTGGAACTGTTCACCCCCATCGGCGATCCCGACCCGGCGATGGAGGCTCGCTTCCGCCGCATCATCGAGATCAATGTGATCGGCACCTACCTGATGACCCGCGCGGCGCTGGCCCGGATGCCCGATGGCGGGCGGATCGTCTTCACCGCCTCGATCTGGGGCAAGACCGCGGTCGGCGGCTTCTCGGCCTATTGCGCCTCAAAACACGCCAATATCGGTTTCATGCGTTCGCTGGCCCATGAGCTGGCGCCACGCCGGATCGCGGTCAACGCGGTGTGCCCGGGCTGGGTCAAGACCGAGGCCTCCCTGCGCTCGATCCGCGACGAGGCGGCGTCGCTGGGCATCACGCCGGAGGCCCATGCGCAGACCATGCTGGGCGGGCAGGTCTTCGGCGGCATGATGGAGCCTGCGGACATGGCCGAGGCCTATCTGTTCCTGGCCTCGCGCGAGGCCGCCCGCAACATCACCGGCCAGACCCTGCATGTCGACCGTGGCGAGGTCATGGATTGATCCCCACGCAAGGCGGGTGCCCGGCCGGCTTGCCGTGCCATAATCGCCGTGCAAGCGCGTCGGGACTCGAAGAATGGCGGCACAAGACCGGAACAATGGCGGGATTGAGGGCCTGTTCGATGTCGCCGTGGTCGGCGGCGGCGTCGTGGGCTGCGCCATCGCCCGGGAATTCACCCTGGCCGGCGCCCGCACCATCCTGCTCGAACAAGGGCCGGACATCCTCAGCGGCGCCTCCAAGGCCAACAGCGCGATCCTGCACACGGGCTTCGACGCCCCGGTCGGCTCGCTGGAGCAGCGGCTGGTGGCCGAAAGCCATGCGCTCTATTGCAAGCTCCACGACCGGCTGAACCTGCCGCTGCTCGAGACCGGTGCCCTGCTGGTCGCCTGGAGCGAGGCGGAGGAGGCCCGCCTGCCCGAGATCATCGCCGACGCCCACCGCAACGGCGTGGGCGACGTGGAACCGGTCACGGCGGCCCAGGCCCGCGCGCGGGTGCCGGCCCTGGGGCCGCTGGCCCGGGCGGGCGTGGTCATCCCGCGCGAATATGTCATCGACCCCTGGACCGCCCCCCTCGCCTACCTGAGCCAGGCGGTGCGCAACGGTGCCGTCGCCCTGTTCAGGGCGGCGGTGGAGAGCGGTGACTTCGACGGCAGCGCATGGCACCTGACCACGCCGCGCGGCACGGTGCATGCCGCCCATGTCATCAATGCCGCGGGCCTGCATGGCGATCAGCTCGACCAGGCCCTGCTGGGCGCCAGCGCCTTCACCATCCGCCCGCGCAAGGGCCAGTTCGTGGTCTTCGACAAGGCGGCCGCGCGCCTCGTCGACACCATCCTGCTGCCCGTGCCCACGACCCGCACCAAGGGCGTGGTGGTCTGCCCGACCATCTTCGGCAATGTCCTGGTCGGCCCGACGGCGGAGGAGCAGGACAGCCGGACCGATACCTCGGTGAAGCAGGCGACGCTGGAAGCCCTGAAAGCCGAAGCCGCGCGCCTCGTCCCGGCCCTGGCCCAGGTGCCGGTGACCGCCGTCTATGCCGGCCTGCGCCCGGCCAGCGAGGAGAAGGATTACCGCATCCTGGCGACGCCGGCGCGTCACTGGATCACCGTGGGCGGCATCCGCTCCACCGGCCTGACCGGGGCGCTGGGCATCGCCCGCCATGTCCTGGGCCTCTATGGCAACCGCCATGCCCCGCTCCCCGATCCGGCCTGGCAGCAGATGCCCAACCTGGCCGAATACCGGCCGCGCGACTGGTCCTCCCCCGGCCACGGCGAGATCGTCTGCCATTGCGAGCTGGTGACGCGGCGCGAGATCGAGGCGGCCCTGCTGGGCGACCTGCCGGCCGCCGACCTTGCCGGCGTGAAGCGCCGCACCCGGGCCATGATGGGCCGCTGCCAGGGCTTCTACTGCGCGGCCCGGATCAGCGAACTGGTCGACGGCGCCATCGACCCGCCATTCGCCGTGGGGCCGGCCCATGGCTGAGACCTGTGATGTTGCCATCGTCGGCGGCGGCCCCGCCGGCCTTGCCGCCGCCACCAGCCTGAAGCGGCAGGGCCTCACCCGCGTCATCGTGCTGGAACGCGAGGCAGAGGCAGGCGGCATCCCGCGCCATTGCAGCCATTCACCCTTCGGCCTGCGCGAATTCCACCGCCTTCTGTCGGGCCCCGCCTATGCCCGCACCCTGGTTCAGCGCGCCATCGCCGCGGGTGTCGAGATCCGCACCGGGGCGACAGTCACCGCGCTGGAACCGGGCGGCCTGCTTGATGTCACCAGCGACGGCGGCCCCTACCCGCTGGCCGCGCAGCGGGTGCTGCTGGCAACCGGCGTGCGGGAGAGCCCGCGCGCCGCCCGCCTCGTCTCGGGCGAGCGGCCCCTGGGCATCGTCACCACCGGGGCCTTGCAGGCCATGGTGCATCTGAAGAATCGCGCGCCGTTCCGCCGGCCGGTGATCGTCGGCACCGAACTGGTCTCCTTCTCGGCCCTGCTGACCTGCCGCAATGCCGATATCCATCCCATCGCCATGATCGAGGCCGGCCCGCGCACCACCGCGCGCCGGCCTTCCGGCCTGCTGCCCTGGCTGCTGGGCGTGCCGCTCCACCACCACGCCCGCATCACCGGCATCAGCGGCAAGCCCCGGGTGGAACAGGTCGAGATCACCGCGGGCGACAAGGTCTTCACCCTCGACTGCGACGGCATCCTGTTCACCGGCCGCTTCGTACCCGAGGCCAGCCTGGCCCGCATGGGCCATCTTTCCGTGGATCCGGGCACCGGTGGGCCGCAGGTCGACCAGTTCGGCCGCGGCACCGATCCCGCCTATTATGCCGCCGGCAACCTGCTGCGCCCGGTCGAGACCGGCGGCTGGAGCTGGCGCGAAGGGGTCGCGGCGGCCGGCTGGATCGCCGCCGATCTCGCCGGCCGGCTGCCGCCCGCCGGGGACGAGATCGCCGTCACGGCCGCCGCTCCGCTCAAATATGTCATGCCCCAGCGCCTCTGCGCCGGTGCGGGCATGACGCACCTCCAGCTTCGCGTCGAGGGGCCGGTGCGTGGCCTGCTGGTGTTGCGGGACGGTGCGCGTGTCTTGTGGTCGGGCAAGATCGACGCCCTGCCCGAACGCCGCCTGCTGGTGCCGGTGCCGCCGCCCGCCGCCATCGGCGCGGCCCGCTCCCTGGAACTCGCTCTCATCAATGGTGCTTCCCCATGACCGGACGTATCGCCGCGATCGACCAAGGCACCACCAGCACCCGCGTGCTGGTCGCCGAGGGGGCACAGGCCCGGATCGCGCTGAGCCTGCCCCACGCGCAGCACTACCCTCAATCGGGCTGGGTCGAACATGATCCCGAGGAGTTGCTCGCCAATGTCCAGGCCTGCCTGGCCGCGGCGGGCGAGATCGAGGCCGTGGGCATCGACAACCAGGGCGAAAGCTGCCTCGCCTGGGACGCCCGCACCGGGCGCCCGATCAGCCCGGTCATCGTCTGGCAGGACAACCGCACTAGTGCCGAACTGGATCAGTTGAAGGCCGACGGCGCCGGGGAATTGCCGCTGGCCCACGCCGGCCTGCCGATGGATCCCTATTTCTCGGCCTCGAAGCTCGCCTGGATCGTGCGCAACGTGCCCGAGGCGAAAGAACTGCTGGCGGAAGGCCGGTTGCGCCTGGGCACCACCGACGCCTTCTTCCTCGACCGCCTCGCCGGGCGTTACGTAACCGATGTCACCACCGCCTCGCGCACCTCGCTGATGAACATCGAGTCCGGTGAATGGGATCCGGCCCTGTGCGCCCTGTTCGGCGTGCCGATCGAGGCCCTGCCCCGGATCGTGCCGACGGTGGGCGATTTCGGCAGCGTGAAACTCAACGGCCGCGACGTGCCGATCGTCGCCAGCATGGTCGACCAGCAGGCCGGTCTCTATGGCCACGGCTGCCGCGAGACCGGCGATGCCAAGATCACCTTCGGCACCGGGGCCTTCGTCCTGGCCGTGACCGGCAAGGAAATCCGCCGGGCACCGGGCGACGGCCTGCTGCCCACCGTTGCCTGGGGCCGCGACAGCGACGGCATCACCTATGCGCTCGACGGCGGCGTCTATACCGCCGGGGCGGCGGTCGACTGGGTGAAGCGCCTGGGCCTGTTCGACGATTTCGCCGCCGTCGACCATTTCGAGGGGCCGTCGGCGATCGACCGCGGCCTGGTCTTCGTGCCCGCCCTCTCAGGCCTCGCCTGTCCCCACTGGCACCGCGACAGTGCCGCCGCCTGGTTCGGCCTGACCCTGGACACCGGCCCGCTGGACATGGTGCGCGCCGCCCTGGAGGGCATCGCCCTGCGCACGGCGGAGGTGGTCACCGCGATGAGCGAGCATGTCGCCCTCGCCCAGGCCATCTCGATCGACGGCGGCATGTCGACGAACGGCTACTTCTGCCAGTTCCTGGCCAATGTCATGGGCCGCGCCGTGCTCGCCCGCGACGGCGGCGAGCGCACCGCCATCGGCACCGCCTTGTTCGCCGGCGCCGACGCCGCCCTCGCCTTCGCCGACCACGGCGCCGACCGCCGCTTCGAGCCGCAAGGCGATCCCGCCGGCGCCCGCGCCCGCTTTAGCGAAGCCATCGACTTCGTCCGCCGCTGGGGCCGCGAACCGCCACCGTGCTAGGGCGATCGACACACGCGTTGTAACCGTCATTCCGGCGAAGGCCGGAATCCATTCTGGGGAAGCGCGCGACGTCTCAATGGATTCCGGCCTTCGCCGGAATGACGATTGAGCGTGCCGGAATCGCGCCGCACCCGCATCATGGCAATGATCTGCCTCATAGTCCGCCAGGAGTTGCCATGTTTGCCGTCGAGGTTCGCGACCATGTCATGATCGCCCACAGCCTGCCCTCGCCGGTGTTCGGGCCGGCCCAGGGCATGCATGGGGCGACCTATGTGGTCGATGCGGCGTTCTTTGCCCCGGCGCTGGACGGTGACGGGCTGGTGGTCGATATCGGCCTGGCGACCGAGGCGCTGGGCCGGGTGCTGGGCCCCCTGAAATACCAGAACCTCGATGCCCTGCCCGCCTTCAAGGGCAAGATCACGACGACCGAATTCCTGGCCAAGGCGATCGCCGACGGCCTGATTGCCGAGATCGCGGCCGGCAGCCTGGGCGCCGGCGGCGGGCGCCTGGCGCGGCTGCGGGTGCAGCTTCATGAAAGCCACGTCGCCCGCGCCTGGTACGAGACCGACCTGTGACCGCGCCGATCGTCTTTGCCATCCCCGGCGCGATCGACCAGCCGACCGGCGGCTATGGTTACGATCGCCGCATGATCGCGGAATGGCAGGCGGCGGGGCGGACGGTAAGGCACCTGGCCCTGGGGGACAGTTTTCCCCTGGCCACGGCCGGCGACATTGCCGCCGCCGATGCGGCCCTCGCCGGCCTTGCCCCCGGCACCACGGTACTGGTCGACGGCCTGGCCTTCAGCGCCGTGGGCAGCCCGATCGGCCGCCACGCCCGCCGGCTCGACCTGGTGGCGCTGATCCATCATCCCCTGTCGCTGGAAACCGGCCTGGCCCCCGATATCGCCGCCGCCTTGCGGGAAAGCGAGCTGGCAGCCCTGGCGCAGGCCCGGGCGATCGTGGCAACCAGCCACGAGACGGCACGCGGCCTGATCGCCGATTTCGCGGTCGACCCCGGGCGCCTGAGCGTCGCCGTGCCGGGTACCGATACCCGCGGCCGGGCGCCGGCGCGGGGTAACCCGCCGCTTCTCCTCTCGATCGCCACGGTGATCCCGCGCAAGGGCCACGACCTGCTGGTCGCCGCCCTCGCCCGCCTGGCCGAGCGGCCCTGGACCTGCCGCATCGTCGGCGACCATGACCGCGACCCGGCCTGGACCGAGAAGATCAGGGCGGCCATCGCCGCGGCCGGGCTTGGCGCGCGCATCACCCTGGCCGGCATCACCCGCGACCCGGCGGCGGAATTGCAGGCGGCCGACATCTTCGTGCTGCCGTCGCGCTACGAGGGCTATGGCATGGCCTTCGCCGAGGCGCTGGCGAGCGGCCTGCCGGTCGTCGCCTGCCGGGCAGGGGCAGTGCCCGAAGTGGTGCCGGACAGCGCCGGGATCCTGGTGCCGGTCGACGATGCCGGCGCCCTGGCCGCGGCACTGGCCTTGCTGCTCGACGACCCGGCGCGGCGCCGGCGTTTGAGCGACGGCGCCTATGCCGCCGGCCAGCGCCTGCCCCGCTGGGCCGACAGCGCCCGGACCATCGCCGCCGTGCTCGACCGGGTGGGGCCTTGAGCGGTTTCGACATCGCCTGGCTCGACCTGCGGGCCCCGGCCGACAGGGCGGCCCGCGATGCCGGCCTGCTGCGCCGGGCGGCGGCGCGGCTGGGCCAGGTCGAGCAGCCGCTGGTCATCGACCTGGGCAGCGGCACCGGGGCGAGCTTCCGGGCGCTGGCGCCGCTGCTCGGGCACACCGCCCGCTGGCGCCTGGTCGACAAGGATCCGCTGCTGCTGGCGGAAGCGGCCCGCCGCTGCCTAGGCGTGGAAACCCTGGCCTTCGACCTGGGCCAGGGCCTGCCGCCCATCGGTGGATCGCACCTGATTACGGCATCGGCGCTGGTCGACCTGGTCTCGGCCGCCTGGCTCCAGGCCCTCGCCACGGCCGTGACCAGGACCGGGGCCGCCCTGTGGGCGTCGCTGTCCTATGACGGGCGCCTGTCCTGGACGCCCGCGCACTCGCTCGACGAGGCGGTTCACGCGGCCTTCGACAGCCACCAGCATCGCGACAAGGGCTTCGGCCCGGCGCTAGGCCCCGACGGGGTGAGCCATCTAGAGGAGCGGCTGGTCCAGGCCGGCTACCAGGTCGCCACCGCCGACAGCGCCTGGCGGCTGGGGATCGCCGACGCCACACTGACCCTGGCGCTGATCGAGGGCATCGCTCACGCCGTCCAGGAAACCTGCCGAATTACCGATGCCGACCTGGCGGCCTGGCGGCGCTTCCGCCGCGCGGCCGCTGCCACCGGCACGGCCCTGGTCGGCCACCGCGACCTGCTCGCCTATTCGGCAACCATCGTATAGCGCTCGCGCGGGCGGAAGACGCAGTCGAAGACGACGTCGCTGCCCAGGTCGTAGGCGGTGACCGTCGGCCGGACACAGTCGTCGAGCGCATCCACCGGCGGCAGGGCCAGGCCCGTCGGCCCGGCGCCGATGATCAGGGGTGCCACCGCGATGTGCAGCCGGTCGATCAGATTGGCCGAACAGAAATGGCCGAGCGTGGTCGCCCCGCCTTCGACCAGCAGGCGGGTCAGGCCCAAGGCGGCCAGGGCGGCAACGATCCGGTGCGGGGCGATGATGTCGCCGTCGAGCCCCAGGCGGATCACCTCGACACCTTCGGGCCGCGGCCGGTCGACCGCCTGGATGACGATGCGCCGGGCGCCGTCGTCATGGAACAGGCGCCGGTCGTCGGGGATGCGGCCGCGCGGATCGATCAGCACCCGGGCCGGGTTGGGGCCCTTGGCATGGCGGACGTTGAGTTGCGGATTGTCGTGCACCGCCGTCTTGGCGCCGACGATCACCGCGTCGACCAGGGCGCGCAGGCGGTGCAGGTGCACCAGCCCGTCCCGGCCCGAGATGTTCTGGGCATCGCCCGCCAGGGTGGCGATCCGCCCGTCCAGCGACTGGCCCACCTGGCCGATCACCAGCGCGGTGCCCGGCGGCTGGGCGATCGGGCCGTAAAGCTCGTGGCCGGCCGCGGCCATTGCGGCGCCCGGCAGGTGGGCCCGTGCCACCAACCTGTCCCAGACCTCCGGTCGGACTGCGCCGCGATTCATCTAACCTGCCTCCATCCCTTGAATCCTATATCACGCGACCCGGGCAACCTAGGCAAGCCGCTCACGGGGCGGAACGCGATACCGCCGCCATGCCGCCTGCCGGGGTGAAGGCCGCCAGCAGGCGCCCCCGCAGGGCCTCCATCGGCCAGACCGGGGCGTCGGCCGCCGGCACCATGCCGGGGGTGAAGCCCCAGCCCTCCAGCCGCGCGAGGACGGCCGGGTCGCCGGCGATGACATGCACCGGCACCTGGTGCCCGCCCCCCTCGCCCGAGACCAGGGCGATCGGCTCGTGGTCGCCGAGCGCGATCACCACCAGGTCCTTGTCGCCGCGCGTCGCGATATAGCTGGCCAGCACCGACAGGCTGTACTCGATCGAGCGGCGGTATTGGTCCCGCACCCGGCCGGGATCGCGCCACACCACGTCGGGCGGATCGCCGGCCTGGGCGAAGCCGTCGAAGACACGGCCGTCGCCGACCCGGTCCCAGGGGATCAAGGCGGGCAGCGGCGTCCAGGGCAGGTGGCTGGAGAGCAGCGCCATCTCGACCATCAGCGGCCGCCGTCCGGGCGTGCGGCGCTCCAGGCGATCGAAGGCTTCCAGGGTGAACTGGTCGGGCATGGTCACCCAGTCGAACGGCAGCCCGCGATAGCCCAGGTCCTGCGCCGCATAGACCTGGTCATAGCCAAAGAAGCCGGCCTCGGGCCAGGCCTTGGTAATCCCGGGCATGACCGCCACGGTGCGCCAGCCTGCCCGTTGGAAATCATGGGTCAGGGTCGAGCGGTCCGAGACCACCAGCGTATCGTAGCGGCGCTGATTGTCGATGCGCAGGCCCGCTGCCAGGGTGCTGTGGGCCAGCCAGCTCTGCCCGCCGAAGGTGGGCGAGACCAGGAAGCCCGAGCGGGCGGCAAAGCCCTTGGCCGCAAGGGTCCGGTCGAAGCCGGCCAGGGTCGCCCGCACGCCGTCGGCATACCAGGGATTGTCGAGCGCCGAGCGGCCGTAGGATTCGACGAAGACGACGAGCACATCCTTGCCGGCCAGGCCCGACAGCAATTGATCGGGCGGCACCGCGCGGAAAGGATCGACCGCGGCCTCGGCCCCGAAGGCGACAAGATCGTCGATGCTGGCCCAGGTCGTCTCCGCCTCGGTGAGTGCCAGGCGGCTGGTGCCCGCGGCGACCAGCTGTTGCGACGGCCACGCCATCAGCCCGGCACCGGCGACCGTCAGCGCGGCCGCGGCGAGCCCGGTGACCCGGCGGTACCCGGCGACCAGGCGGGCCAGGACGACCATGGACTTGACCAGCACGAACGCCAGCAGGCCCAAGGCGGCCACGGTCCCGGCGGCGGCAGCAAGCGCAACCGGCCAACCGGCGGCGGCGGCAAAAACCACCCAGCCAGGGCCCAGCAGATGGCTGTCGAGGACAAGATTGAACGGCCGGCCCAGGAACTGCTGGGCGCCCATATCGGCAAATTTCAGCGTCACCAGCAAGGCCAGGAGCAGACCCGCGGCAAAGGCGGTGAACCGCCAGGGCAACAGGGCGAACAGCAGGACCAGCACCGGCAATTCCAATGGCACCTGCAGCAGAATCTGCGGCTGCACCTGGTCCCAGCGATCGGGCAGGACCAGCGCCAGGAAGACCACGAGGCCAGCCAGGAGCGGTGCCCAGATCGCCCTTTTCATGATGCCTCCAGCCGGGCGTAGAGGTCGCCGTGGCGCGCCGAAGCCGGCAGGCTGCGCAACGCCAGGCGCATAGCCCTGCCGTCCACCCAGTCGCCCCTGGCAAACTGCTGCCCCTCGCCGTCGACATGGTTGAAGCGATAGGACCCCAGGCCTTCCAGCCGCGCGATACAGGCGATGGCCAGATCGATCGCCGGGACCAGATACTCGAAGGCGATCAGCGGCAGCGGCTGGGACAGGCCGGCCAGAATGGCGGCCTCCATGCCTTCGACATCGATCTTCACGAACTGCGGGCGGCCGTACGTGGCCACCAGGCGATCCAGCGTCGTAACCTCGACCATTATCCGGCGATCCCAGCGGACGTGGCGAAAACCGTCACTGGAGCCAACGGCCGCGATCCAGCCCGGCGCCAGCGACGAGACGGTGGGATGGCGACTGGAGACGGCAAGCTCCAGACTGCCCATGGCAGCCCCGACCGCGCTCTGCAACAAGGTCACCCCATTCCCCCTCAAGCTCCGCTTGAGGAAACGGAACAGCAGGGGGTTGGGTTCCAGGGCCACCACCCGGGCGCCGGCGGCCAGCAGCGCCCGGCTGCGATTGCCGACATGGGCGCCGATATCGAAGGCCAGGTCGCCCGGTGCCAGCAGCCCGCGATAGAAGCGGCCCAGCGCCCGCTGCCGCCAGGGCCGGCCGTAGTAGATGGCGAGCGAACGGGCCAGGCCCAGGGCCTGGGCGCTATCCATGGCGCAGCAGCCAGGCGGTATCGACCGTGAAGGAATAGACCAGCAGCGCCAGCGCGCCGGCCGCGATCGCGCTTGTCACCGGGGGCGCCAGCAGCGGCGGCAGGATCACGATCAGGGCCAGGATCTGCACCACGCAGACCAGCTTGCGCCGGAACGAGGGCGGCAACGGTGCGTTCAGTGCCGGCACCGCCAGGCCGGCCAGCACGAACAGATAGCGCAGCAGGCCCGCCAGCAGGATCCACGGCCCCGCCTTGCCCGACAAGGCGGCCAGCACGGCGAGCACCACGATCAGCAGGGCGTCGATCTCCATGTCGAAGCGCGCGCCGAAAGCGGTCGCCATGCCCTGGCGGCGCGCGATCCAGCCATCGACCCCGTCCAGGGCCAGGGCGATGCTGGCCAGCGCCACAGCCACCCAGGCCAGCGCCGGCGCGTCGGCGACGACAAATCCGGCCAGGACGGCAACCATTGCGCCCCGCACCAGGGTGACGGCATTGGCCAGGCCGAAACGCTGGCCCCCGAGAAAGCGCAAGCCATCGAAGACGGCGATGCCGATCGCGCCATAGGTTGCCAAGGCCAGCGCGTAATAGGACAGGCTCAAGCCGAAGCCGAGCCCCAGCGCCAGCAGGGCCGACACCAACCCCGCCCCCACCAGGGCAAAGACGCCCAGCACCTGCCGGCGCAGGGCATGGGCCACGACGGGCGGGGGCCGCCGGCGGGCGGTCATGCGGGATAACGGATGCGGTGGCACAGGGTCGCCCGGTCGGCCAGCACGCGCGCGTAATCATCGGCGATCCGGGCAAAGTCGCTCTCGCCCGAAATCAGCAGGTCCAGCCGGGGATCGCGCAACAGGTCCAATGCCAGCGCCAGGCGCTGGCGATGGCTGACCCGCGACCGCTTGGCCGGCGCGACATGGCCGACCTGGGAACTTTTCAAGGTCAGGCGCCGGCTGTGGAAGGCGCCGCCCAGGGCCATGCTGACCGGCCGGTCGCCGTACCAGCTCGCCTCGACCACGGTGGCCTCGAAACCGGCAAGCTCCAGCGCCAGGGCCAGCCCGGCCTCGCTGGCGCTGGTGTGAACGACCACGTCACAGTCGGCCGGCAGTTCGCCCCGGGCAGGGCAAAGCCAAAGCCCAGTGCCGCCGCCAAGGATCCCCGCGACGGCTCGAGATCGATCAGGGTGACCTCGGTCCCCGGCATCCGCGCCGCCGCCCAAGCGACCAGCAGGCCCAGCACGCCGCCGCCCACCACCGCGACCCTGTCCCCGGGCCGATGCCGGCATCCCAGACGACGTTCAGCGCGGTTTCGGCATTGGCGCCCAAGACGGCGCGTTCCGGCGGCACCCCGCCCGGCAGGGGCACCACCATCGCCGCCGGCACGACGAAACGGTCCTGGTGCGGGTGCAGGCAGAACACCGTCCGCCCGCGCAGGGCCGCCGGCCCGGCCTCGACCGTGCCCACACTCTGATAGCCGTATTTGACCGGCAGGGTGAATTCACCCGCCTGGAACGGGGCGCGCATCCGCTGATGCTCGCTGGCCGGCACCCGGCCGGCCAGCACCAGCGCCTCGGTCCCCCGGCTGATGCCGGAGGCGAGCGCGCGCACCAGCACCTGGTCGGGCCCCGGTGGCGGCAGGGTTTCCGCGCGCCGCTCGACGACGCCGGGGGCGACGATCCACAGGGCGCTCGCCGCGACCATGTCAGAGGATGCGGTACAAGGTAGCGTCGCGCTTGATGAGGTGATGCCGCACGACACCGGCCATGTGGGCCAGGAACAGCAGCAGGATCAGCCAGCCGACGACGATATGCCCGCCCTTGAGGTAGGGCGCCAGGCCGGGCGCGGCCCCCAGCGGCGACGGCACGGGCACGACGCCGAACCACGACAGGGGAAAGCCATAGGCATTGGTCATCAGGAAACCCAGCACCGGCTGCAGGATCAGGCAGGCATAGAGCGCACGGTGAACGATCTCGCTCGCCCGCCGCTCGAAGGGCGACAGCCAGGGTTCGGGCGGCGCCGGGTGGCGCAGCCGGACGGCCAGGCGCGCCAGCATCACCCACAGGATCAGGAAGCCGAAGGACTCGTGGATCAGGTAGAAGCCGCCCTGGAAATCCTTGGCGACGAACTTGATCAGGGCGCCGACGGGAAACACCACCAGCACCAGCAAGGCGACGATCCAGTGAAAGATCCGCACCATGGGTGCGTGACGCTGTGCCGGCGCAAGCCATGTATCGGTCATCGAAGGGCTCCCGAGCGATCGCCGCAACCTATGGGCCTGTGGCCCCTCTTTGTACAGGATCGCGCGGCGGATGGTAAATTCCCCCGGAATGCCCAAACCCAACGTCATCCCGATCAAAACGGCATGGAGCAATGTCGCCCTGGTCTGCGGCAAATGCCGCAAGAAACTGAAAGGCGGTTTCGGCCCCAAGGGTAAGGAACGGCTGAGCAAGGCGCTGATACGTGATCTCGGGGCAGGCAAGGGGCGGCGCGCCGGGCTGTGCATAGTAGAGACCCGCCGCATGGACATTTGCCCCAAGTGCGGCGTCACCATCGCCAACGGCCATCAGCCGGAGCAGTTGCTGGTCATTGCCGAAGGCACCCCGGTCGACCAGATTGCCGCCGCCCCGGGCCTGCCGGCCCTCGCGCAAAGGGCTTAGCGGGTCTCACGACGCAGTTTGCCAATTGTCCATGCAACCTCCTCCAATATAGCCTCCCAATGAGGAAGCGCATCGTGCGGAGTTTCGATCGAATAAGTAATGTAACCTCCAGAATATCCATTGATCAAGCACGCGTGCATTTTCTTGTGAAAGAAAATAGTACACTCGGCTCTTACCGAGTCACCATTTCGCGATCTTCCGTAGCAATCTATAAAAACGATTCTTGGATCCGAATCTCTGCTATCGTTAGCATCTTCGATTTCTTTTAGTGTTAGGTCACACAAATTATTTCTTGAATACAACCCGCTCTGTGATCTCGGAAGATCAAGATAGTCTGGATTCCAGGCGCGCTCGTTCCACCCGAGCGTGGTTGCATTCATGCTGATGTAAGCAATTCGCGTTTGCTTACCAGGATCGTAGTCTATGCGACCGCTTCGGATCGCTTCGTCCCATGGAATTTCCAAGCTTATCGAGTTGCCGGCTCGGTAGGCACCGTTCTCGAACCTGGCCTTGGAATCGAAGTAAGAGAGATAACGCAGCGGGATATTGAAGTGCTGCGCAGGAATCTCTGCCTTTTTGTGCCCGATGCTCATCGGAATGACGAAATCGTGCAACGGACTGCCGGGGTCGTCTGCGAGCCTAAGCTTGATCGCGCATTTTATCATTTTCGGGGTGAGCGAAAACGCCCCATCCTGCGGCGGCTGGCTGGCGCGCGTTTCCAGGCCAGCCAGGTCGGCTGTACTGCACGGATTGATGGCCCGGCTCGGTCTCGACGTCGGGCAATAGACGATCGCCGCCAACATCACGCCAACGGCAAACGCGGTCGTGCCAGTCGATCTACCCATTTCCGCTCCGGGCGAGCGAGAACCACATTTGGTGGAACGATCAGGGCCAACAATAGCACGGCCGGCTCGGCCAGATAGGTGTGGCCGCTGTGACAGATCGCGCATTCCGGGTGCCGTCGGCTAACGGCCAAGCCCCACCGCCACAAACATCCAAGGCCCCAAAGATCACTTGAGATTGCCGGGGCAATGCCCCGCCTTGCCAGAGGATGCCTAGAACGGCGGTTGCTGGAGGGTGGTGAAGGCGTCGATCAGCAGGCTGAAACCCAGCAGGGCGACGAGGACGCCACCGGCCAGGCGTATCCCGTCGGCGGCCTGGCCCAGCACGCCGCCCCCGGACCGGCTGGCCAGGACGGCGAGCGACCAGCGGCGGGCATAGACGGCAAGGCTGGCCAGCGCCGCCACCGTGATCGCGGTGCCGAGGGTCATGGCCGCCACGGCGGCGATCCCCGCCCAGGGCAGGTCCAGGGCGTGAGCAAACAGCAGCACCAGGATCGCCCCGCTGCACGGCCTGATGCCCACGGAAACGATGACCGCCAATGAACGGCGCCAGGACGGTGGCGCGGCCAGATCCTGAGGCCCAGGGCCATGGGCATGGCCGCAGCCCGGCTCGTGGCAAGGCGCTTCATCATGATCGTGATCATGGCCGTGACCATGATGATGCCCCTGCCCCGCCGACCGTCGCCAGAGCCCGGTCGCGCCGCCATAGGCGAGCACGAGGCCCAGGAGACCGATCAGGGCGAAAGACACTTTCTCGACCGTCATCGCGGTTTCCTGGGCCTGGTGCAGCGTCTGCTGCAGCAGCCAGACGACCACGCCGGTGATCGCGATCGCGGTCAGCCCCTGCACGGCCGAGGCCGCGGCCGACAGGATCAGGCCCTGGCGCAGGCGCCGCTCGTTGCTGGCAAGGTAGGTGGCGATCACGGCCTTGCCGTGGCCGGGACCCGCGGCATGGAAGATGCCATAGCCGAAGCTGACCCCGATCAGGGTCCACAAGGCGGCGGCCTCATGCGCCTTCACCCCGCGCAGGGCGGCCACCAGCTCGCCATGCAGGAGGCGTTGCAGGGCGGCGATCTCGCCCCCCAGGCGCGGCCAGGGCGCCAGCACGGCCAGGGCGACCGTTGCCGCCGCCAGGGCCATCAGCACGACCAGCCCGACAGGGCGACGGCGCAAGGCTAGGGACATGACACATCCACCCATTCGGCAAAGGCGAGGCCCAGGGAGACGTCGGCCGTCGCCTTGCGGTCGAGGGCGGCGGCCAGGGTCACGTCTTCCTCGTCGGGATCGGCCGGCCTGACCGTGGCCTTGCAATCATCCCGGCCCGAGACCTGGACCGGGCTGTTCTCGAGATGGCCCATGGCGATGAAATAGGTCGGATCGAAAATGCTGTAGGCGAACCGGCGGCCGCCGACCACGGCCGGCGCGGCAAGGGGCACAGTGAAGCGCAGCCACAAGCGCCCGTCGCGCATCTGCGTGGCGACGTCCAGCGCCTCGGCCACCGCCACCTTCGCATCGTCCACCCGGACTTGCGTGAAATAATCGTATTCGCGCAGATTGCCCAGGTTGCGCCGGGCCAGGCCCAGCAGGGCCGCTGGATCCTTGGCGCCCGCCTTGCCCAGTTCCTCGGTCACGAACACGGAATAGAGCTCGTCGAACAGCCATTCCTCGACCACCGCCACCGCCCGGCCCTGCGCGTCCAGGAGCACGGTCGACTTGAGGTCGATCCAGGCATGGGGATGCGCTGCCGCCGGCGCCGCCGGCAGGGCCAGCCACAGCACCAGGCCCAGGAGATATGGCTTCAGGTCACGCATCATTCGCCGTCGACGCCAGTACGCGGCAGGCAGGGTCCGCCATTTCAGCCGTGGCGACAACCGCCGACGTCAGGGAGCCGCCGCTGCCTTGGTGAAGTCGACGAAGGCACGCAGGACGGGGGGCAGTTGCCGCCGACTGGGATAATAGAGGAAGAAGCCCGGGTAATAGGGGCACCAATCCTCCAGCACCCGGATCAGCCGGCCTTCGGCCAGCAGCGCCTCGACCTGGCCCTCGAAGACATAGGCGAGGCCGGCCCCCGCCAGGGCGCAATCCACCATCACGTCCTGTTCGTTGAGCGTCAGCGGCCCGTCGACCTCGACCTCGACCTCGGCACCGCCCCGCTCGAATTCCCAGCGATAGAGCGCACCGCTGGCAAAGCGGTAGCGGATGCAGGGCAGGTTGCGCAGGTCGTGCGGTGACCTGGGCCGGTCATGGCGTTGGAAATATTCCGGCGAGGCGACGACGGCCGAGCGTTGGCGCGGCCCGATCGGCACCGCGATCATGTCGCCGGCGATCGCCTCGCCGAAACGCACCCCGGCATCGAAACCCTCGCCCACGATATCGCTGAAGGCACTGTCGATCACCACCTCGACCCGTATATCCGGGAACGCCGCCAGGAAGCGGTTGACCACCGGCAGAACCGCCAGTTGCGCCGCCTGCCGCGCGGTGTTGAGCCGCAAGGTGCCCATGGGCCGGCCGCGGAAAGCGTTCAAGTCCTCGATCGCATCGTTGATGTCGCGGAAGGCCGGGCTGACCCGGGCGAACAGCCGCTCCCCCGCCTCCGTCAGGCCGACGCTGCGCGTGGTGCGGTTCAGCAGGCGCACGCCCAGCCGCTCCTCGATCGCGCGCAGGGAATGGCTGAGCGCCGAGGGCGATACGCCCAACTCCGCCGCCGCCGCCCGGAAGCTGCGGTGGCGGGCAACCGCCAGGAAGGTCGCCAGATCGGCCGGGTCGATACGCCTCATTATTGAGATAAATTCATCAGCTCGATGATAATTCAAGCGATTAATTCAATTCACCGCCCCCGCTACCTTCTGCCCATCGCCACCGGCAATCCCGCCCGGCGGCGCGGTTCAAAGAAGGAACACACCATGCGTGTCTGGTTCATCACCGGGGCCTCCCGCGGTTTCGGCGCCCTGATCACGAAGGAAGCCCTGGCCGCCGGCGACGCCGTGGTCGCCACCGCCCGCAACGCCCGCGACCTGGCCACCCGGTTCGGCGACCACCCCAACCTGCTGGCCGCGGCGCTGGATGTAACCCGGCAGGACCAAGCCTTTGCCGCCGCCGAGGCGGCGGTGAAGCGCTTCGGGCGCATCGATGTCCTGGTCAACAATGCCGGCTACGGCCTGCTCAGCGCCGTCGAGGAGGCCAGCGCGGCCGAGGTCGAGGGGGTGTTCGCCACCAATGTCTTCGGCCTGCTCAACGTGACCCGGGCGGTGCTGCCGGTGATGCGGCGCCAGCGCGCCGGCCATGTCATCAATATCTCGTCGATCGGCGGCTACAGCGCCTACCCCGGCTGGGCGTCTATGGGGCCACCAAATTCGCCGTCGAAGGCCTGACCGAGGCGCTGAGCGCCGAACTCGCACCCTTAGGGATCAAGGCGACGGTGGTCGAACCCGGCTTCTTCCGCACCGATTTCCTCGACGGCCAGTCGCTGTCGGTGGCCGAGCCGATCGCCGACTATGCCGAAACCGTGGGCGTTACCCGAGATCTGGCCGGCCGGTACAACCATGCCCAGCCCGGCGACCCGGCCAGGCTGGCCAAGGCGATGATCATCCTGGTCAATGCCGAGCAGCCGCCCGCCCGCCTGCCCCTGGGCAGCGACACGGTCGCCCGCATCACGGCCAAGAACGACCATGTCGCGGCCGAAATGGCGGCGTGGCGCGACCTGGCCGTCTCGACCGACGGCGCCTGGTAACAGCGGCCAGCCCGCAAGCCCTTGCAAAACCTGGGTTTGCGGGCGGCGGATCGGACAAAATCCGGCCCGCCCCTTGGTCTGCCCCTTGCCATGCCCATATACCGGGCTGAGCCGACCGGGATACCGGCGGCCAGCAAGAGGAGATGCGGGTATGAGACTTCAGGGCATTCTGGGTGCGGTGACCGCCGCCCTGCTCCTGTTCCTCGTCCTGTCCTTTGCCGCCAGCATCGTGATCGCCCTGGCCATCGCAATCCCCGTGTTGCTGCTGCTGGGCGCCCTCTTCGGCAAGCCCACGGTGGTGCGCGTCGTGCGGCCCGGTGGCCGGATCATCGATCACGAACCGTAAGATGCCCGGGGCTTGGCCGCTCGCTAGTCCGGCGGTACTTCCGGCGGGTACTCGTCAGGCATTTCCTGGTCGGGATTATCCTCGTCCGGCGCCGGCGGCGGGATCTCGATCGGCAGATCCTCGTCGGGGCGCGGGTCGGGCGGTGCCTTGGTGCCCGGCACGCACAAGGCGCCTGGAGTCGAGTCCATGGACATTTTCTGATCCTCGTCCTGCCGTCCACAGATCAACCACGGATGCCACCGAGGGTTCCGTTGACGGCCGGCACCGGCGATAGGGCTTGTTCTTATTTTGTTCTCGTGAGAAGAATGGCTTCGATCCGCTTTAAGGAATGAGCCATGGCCCGCGAAACCCTCCACATCGTGCAATCCTTCAACCCCGGCGCGCGCGGCTCGCTGCGGGCCGATCCGCCGGTGCAGGTGTCCTCGGCCGACTGCGCCCGCCGCATGGCCGAGAAGCTTTCGGCCTCCAAGCTGGGCGTCGTCGCCTTCTCGGCCACCGGCGACCTCGACGCCGGCGATTTCGACGACCGCCCGGCCATCCACTTCAAGGCCGGGCGCCTGCCGATCGAATTCGACGATTGATCCGATCCCCTTGCGCTGTGACCATGCTCACTGTGGCGGCGGCGCTCGCCTGCTAGGCTTTGGTCTACAGTGGCTTTTGGGGGATCAAGCGATGACGCAACAATCAGTGCAAGTGGCAGCCGAGGGGCCTGTCGGGATCGGCGGCTGGCTGATCCTGCCGATCATCGGCCTGATCGGCTCGTGCCTTCTCACCGGCTACAGCCTCCTGCAGTCGCTGCCCGACATCGAGGCTCTGATGGCGGCCACGGACCTGCCGGAGGGCCTCTACACCTTCGTCCTGATCGAGCTGGCGGCGAATGTCGCCTTGATCGTGCTGGCGCTCGGCACCCTCGCTCGGCTGTTTGCCAAGAGCCGCCGGTTTCCCGCGACCTATATTTCCTGGCTGGTGTTCTCGCTCGTCGTCGTCGTTGGCGACACTCTGGTCGCCACGCTGGTCTTCGACATCGCAAGCGATGACCAGTCGATCAAGGACATCGTGCGCACCGTGGCCGCCTGCGCCATCTGGATCCCCTACACCCTGGTCTCGGTGCGGGTGAAAAACACCTTCGTCCACTAACGGGGAGGCGAATATCCGCTCGTCTGTGACCAGAAAGCTGTTCTACGCCCTGGGCGGCGGCGCAGCGATCTACCTTGTCCTATGCGGCCTGATGTTCGCCTTCCAGCGCTCGTTGCAATATTTTCCCGATCAGGCGCCCATGGACCCGGCGGCTGTGGGCCTTCCTTCGATCATGGCGGAGACGCTGGCGACACCCGATGGCGAACGGCTGGTCGTTTGGTGGTCGCCGCCGACCGATCCGGGCAAACCCAGTTTCCTCTACCTCCACGGCAACGGTGCCAACCTGATGGCCCGGGCGCCGCACCTGCGCCGCCTGATCGCGGACGGCAACGGCCTGCTGGCGGTCAGTTGGCGCGGCTATGGCGGCTCGACCGGTGCATCGACCGAGGCGGGCTTCCTGGTCGACGCTCAGACCGCCTATGCCGCCCTCGCCGCCAGGGTCGACCCCGCGCGGCTGGTAATCGTCGGTGAATCGATCGGCACCGGCATCGCCGCGCGGCTGGCAGCGGAAACCAGGCCCGCCGGTTTGATCCTCGATTCGAGTTTCACCTCGACAGCGGACATCGCCGCCACGCTCTATCCCTGGCTGCCCGTCCGCCTGCTGATGCTCGATCAATTTCGGGCCGACCTGGCCGCCCCGAATATCGAGGCACCGGTGTTGCAACTGCATTGCCGGGACGATCCGGTTACCCCATTGGCCCTGGCCGCCAGCCTCCAGCCTTTGTTTCGCAACGCCCGCCCCATGATCATCGTCGAGGACCGCTGCCACACCGTTCCCCTCGACGATTTCGACGCGGCCGTCCGGGCCTTCGTCGCGCAACTGCCAAGCGGATAGGCCCGCATCACATCGGCGGGCGGGCGTGCGATGATGGTTGCCCCGGAGTCAGGTGGCGACCGGCGCGCACGAGGAGTGGCATGGCAGATCGGACAACCGGCCGCGGCGCCGCCGCAGCGCCACCACCCGCCCGGTCCCTGAAAGAGCGGTTCGGCGCGCTCAGGAACCTGCCGGCCTTCTTCGCCCTGGTCTGGCGCACCAGCCCGTTCCTGACCACGGCGTCGCTGACGCTGCGCCTGGTGCGGGCGCTGGTGCCGATCGTCAGCCTTTATATCGGCAAGCTGATCATCGACGAGGTGGTCGTGCTGGTGCAGCGGCCGGACAATCCCGACACCCTGCGGGCCTGGCTCGACAGCGGCCTGATCGACCGGCTGGTGTGGCTGCTGGCCGCGGAATTCGCCCTGGCGATTGCAACCGACGTGCTGGGCCGCATCGTCGCGCTGATCGACAATCTCCTGTCGCAGCGGGTCAGCAACGCCTCCAGCCTCCGCCTGATGGAACATGCGGCGACCCTGGATCTCGAAGATTTCGAGGATGCCGAATTCCAGGACCGGCTGGAGCGGGCGCGGCGCCAGGCCAGCGGCCGGATGACCCTGATGGGCCAATTGTTCGGCCAGGTCCAGGACATCGTCACCGTGGTCAGCTTCGGCGCCGGCCTCATCTTCTATGCCCCCTGGCTGATCGTGCTCCTCGTCGTGGCCCTGGTGCCCGCCTTCCTGGGCGAGGCCTATTTCAACGCCCAGAGCTATTCGCTCGACTTTGTCCGCACCCAGGAACGCCGCGAGCTCGACTATCTGCGCCTGACCGCGGCCAGCGTGGAGACGGCCAAGGAGGTGAAGATCTTCGGCCTGCACGGCTTCCTGATCGAGCGCTATCGCCGCCTGGCCGATGCCCTCTATGCCGCCAGCCGGCGCCTGGCCGTGCGCCGGGCCGCCTGGGGCGGGGTGCTGACCGCGATCGGCACCATCGGCTATTACCTCGCCTATGCCTATATCGCCTGGCGGACCTTGAGCGGCGACTTCAGCGTGGGCGACCTGACCTTCCTGGCCGGCTCGTTCCTGCGCCTGCGCGGCCTGCTCGAAGGCCTGCTGTCCGGGCTCTCCACCACCGCGGCCCAGGCCCTCTATGTCGACGACCTGTTTTCCTTCTTTGCCCTTCGGCCCAAGATCCGCTCGCCCGAAGGCGCCCTGCCCTTCCCCGAGCCGATCCGCCACGGCTTCAGCTTCGAGGACGTGGGCTTCCGCTATCCAGGCGCCCGGCGCTGGGCGGTGCGGCATCTCAGCTTCACGCTCAAGGCCGGCGAGGTGCTGGCCCTGGTGGGCGAGAACGGCGCCGGCAAGACCACCCTGGTGAAGCTCTTAACCCGCCTCTACGACCCCAGCGAGGGCCGCATCCTGCTCGACGGGCGTGACCTGCGCGATTACGATCTCGCCGCCCTGCGCGGCAACATGGGCGTGATCTTCCAGGATTTCGTCCGCTACAACCTCAACGCCGGCGAGAATATCGCGGTCGGCCGGATCGAGGCCCGGCACGAGCGCCCCCGGATCGAGGAGGCGGCAAGGCGCAGCCGCGCCGACGACGTCATCGCCAAGCTGCCGGCGGGCCTCGATCAGATGGTGGGCAAGCGCTTCCGCAACGGGGTGGAACTGTCGGGCGGCGAATGGCAGAAGGTCGCCATCGCCCGGGCCTATATGCGCGACGCCCAGGTGCTGATCCTGGACGAGCCGACGGCGGCGCTCGACGCCCGGGCCGAATTCGAGGTGTTCCAGCGCTTCAAGGAACTCAGCGCCGGCAAGACCGCCATCCTGATCTCCCACCGCTTCTCCAGCGTGCGCATGGCCGACCGCATCCTGGTGCTGGCCGACGGCAAGGTGGAAGCCGCCGGCACCCACGAGGAACTCATCGCCCGCCCCGGCCGCTACGCGGAACTGTTCGAGTTGCAGGCGGCGGGGTACCGGTAGGGCGCGAGGCCTGACGGATGATACCCGCTTGAGACACCTGGATTGTCGCGTCGTCCCTGCCCTTGATCGTCATGACCGGGCTTGTCCCGGTCATCCACGTCGGGCCGCAGCCCATATCGTCGCCAGTTACGGCAGCTTCACGACGTGGATGGCCGGGACTTCGCCCGGCCATGACGAAAGAGAGCCGGCCAGGCCCAATTCGTCGGCCCCTTCGATCACGCCGCGCGCGGCTGGATCTCGTCGATCACCGCCGCCTGCGCCTCGCCCTGCGTGGCGAGGTCGTACTTCGACTGCATGTTCATGAACCACTGCGGATCGACGCCGAAGAACTTGCCCAGGCGCAGGGCGATGCTGGCGGTGATGCCCTGGCGGCCGTGGCAGATCTCGTTGATCCGGCTACGCGGCACATGGATGGACTTGGCCAGCGCATAGACCGACAGGCCCATGGGATCGAGGAATTCACTCTTCAGGATTTCGCCTGGATGGGGCAGCGGAATGTCACGGGCCATGATGGCCTCCCTAACAAGGGCGTTGGGGGCCTTAACCTTGGGAGCGGAGCCAAGACGTACAAATAAATAGTACGCACACCTCGTTCGCCATTTAGCATCCCGGCCCACGGCAGGCAATCTCCTCGTGTCACCCTGGCGCCATGCTTGTATCCTGGCTCGACGAAAACCAGTCGGGGGCTACAGTGGGATCTCAACTCGCCAACTGCCCGCATTGCAATGCACCGCTCGCCCTGTCCTCGTCCCAGGCCGGCAACACGGCCTGCCCCGCCTGCGGCAAGCCCCTGCCGGCCGCGGCGGCAAGCGGCGGTACGTCGCGGAAACTGCTCTGGCTGATCCCGCTGGTCCTGCTGGCGGTCATGGCGGCCGGCTTCGTCGTCTACCTGAGGATGGGCACGCCCCTCCAGCAGGACGAGGCGGTCCGGGCCAATTTCGAGAAATCCTTCCTGGAAAGCTGCATCAAAAGCGCCGGCGGGACCCAGGAGCAGACGGCGGAGACGACGGCGCAGGTCCAGCGCTATTGCCAGTGCTCGCTGGACGAATTCAACCAGACGCTGACCGCCAAGCAGTGGTCGCTGGTCGACCTGCTGCCCGACATGCAGGGCGACCTGTCCGGCAATCCCGAACTGAAAGCAGAGCTGACCCGGATCACCGAGATCTGCGCGAAGCGGGTGAAGCCGCAGCAATAGAAGATTGACGGTGTTTCAACAGCACCTCGCAATGGCCGTCATCGCCGGCGGCAGGCTTGGACCGGACGCGGCCAATTTCGTGGCTGTCCTTGTCTTGATCGTCGCCTGTTTCATGGCCATGGCCTGGGGATTCCAGATAAACCGGGCCCTCGGCTGGGCGATCACCGCGGGGATCGGTGCTGCGATCTGGTGGTGGATCGCGCGGTGGTGAAGGCAACCGCCCCTATTGCAGCCGCCGCGGCCGATCGGTGTAGAGCAATTGGTGCCTCTCGCTGGCTTCTGCCCAGGAGGTTGGCAGGCGCGGCCTGCCGGCCAGATGCTCGTCGATCGCCGCCCGCATTTGCCGGGCACAGGTTTCCGGAGAGACCCGCCCCACACCCGTGCCAAGGCCGGGAAACGCCACGGCGTGAACATGGTCGGCAATCGGAACGCCGGCATGCGGGCCCTCGGCAAAGACGCCATGGCGGACAAGCAGCATCACCGCCTTGGCCACCAGATAGGGATTGACCGTTTCAGATCCCAGGGCCATCGGCACGCGCATGGTTGGCGCCGCGATCAGGTAAGGCTGCCGCGGATCGCCCGTCCCGACGATCTCGGCACGGCCGATCAGCAGTTCGCCGTGATGCCTGGTCAAGATCGCGTGACGCACCCGGTCTTGAATCGCCGCG
Source organism: Oleomonas cavernae (assembly GCF_003590945.1). Classification (NCBI taxonomy): domain Bacteria; kingdom Pseudomonadati; phylum Pseudomonadota; class Alphaproteobacteria; order Acetobacterales; family Acetobacteraceae; genus Oleomonas; species Oleomonas cavernae. Next base: position 1,671,079 of record NZ_QYUK01000011.1, read on the forward strand.
CCGAAATGCTCGAAGTAGAGCGCGTCGATCCCGCCATCCATAAAGCCGAAACTGTTGGCCGGGCTGACCACGGCATCGCAGGAAACGTCAAGGATCGAGCCGTGATGAACGCTGACATCGGTCAGGTCACCGCAATGCTTCGCCCACGCCTTGGCCAGGGCTTGATCCATGGCCGTGAGGATCAGCTTCATCGATCCCGCCCCGCTGTTTCCGACAACGAAGTCTACCGGCGTGAGCCGCGAATGTCGCGTATTGGCGCCACCTTGCCTAGAATCTCTCCGTGTCATCTCAATGGAGTGACCACGATCTTGGTGTCTCACCCAAAGGGTGCAGTCGAGCCCATGGGATCCGGTCAGCAGCCGGTCGACAATTGACCGAAAGTACAATTGCCCGAATGACCGAAAGTACAATTGTCCGGCAAAACTCGCCCAATTACCGTCCGCACACCGGGGGGATATTGCCTGCGAGGACCAGTATGGGGCCGCAGGACGGAGATTTTTTCTCCACGGCATCAACAACCGATGGAGGAAATACATGCCAATACTAACAGCTCTTGCAATCAGCATAGGGGCGCTCGGCGGTATCGCGACGTGGGCCTTTGTCGGCCCGCTCGCGGGGTTCGGGCTGCAGATATGGGCGGCCTTCGTCGCCTGGGCGGCCTACTACCATTCGGGCGGCAAGGCGGCTGCCCTCAAAAGCAATCTGCCGGCGCACATATTCGGTGCCTTCGTCGGCTGGGCCGCGCTGTTCGCCATCACGAAGCTGGCGGGTGCGCTCGGCGTGCCGCTTGCCGGCGGGCTGTGCGTGGGGATCGGCGCGGCCGCGATCGTGCTCGCCGCGAACCTGCCGCTGCTCGCCGGCATACCGTCGTCGGTCTACGGCTTCGGTTGCGTCGCCGGCTTCACGCTGCTTGCCGGCAAGCTGGAGTTGCTCACCGCGGCTTCCATCGTCGACAACCCGTTCATCAACATCGTCGTTTCGATGGCGATCGGTGCGCTGCTCGCCTTCGCCTCGGAAAAGATCGGGACGGCGCTCGCCGCAAAGCCGGCCGCCGCCGGCGCCCCTGCTGCGTGAGATGGCGACAGATGATCCGGCGCATCCGCGCCGGATCATCATCGGTTCTGCCGCAAAGTTTGATGCCAGACGCTAAACGGCGGGTTACGTCTGCTTTCTAAAAGCACGCCCCATTTAATGACTCTGTCTAGGGGTTCACTCCTGGACTGCACCCCCTCGGTGAGTCAGTCAAATCAGGGACAGTTGGTTGTGACCAAGCCCTCAGGCTGCTGCGCAGCAGCCTGAGGGCTTGACCGGGTTTCGAACTCCACCGGCGAGGTATAGGCCAGCGCCGAGTGGAGCCGTTGCCGATTGTAGACCGCTTCGATGAATTCGCCGATAGCGGCCGTGGCGTGCCCGAGGTCACGGTAGTCGCCGCCGTCGACCTCTTCCTGCTTCAGCGTCTTCATGAAACTCTCGGCCATGGCATTGTCGTAAGGGCAGCCGGCCCGGCTCATGCTGGGCTGGATGCCGTGGGCTTGCAGGCGCTCGATGTAATCACCGCAGGCATATTGGACGCCCCGGTCGGAATGGTGCACCAGCCCGCCGGGAAGCACCTCTCGGCCGTCGAGCGCCATCTGCAAGGCTGCCAGGGCCAGTTCGGCCCGCAGGTGGTCGGCCATCGCCCAGCCCACGACCTTGCGGCTGAAGGCATCGAGCACCACCGCCAGGTAGACGAAGGCCTCGGCCAGCCGGACATAGGTGATGTCGGCCACCCAAAGCTGGTTGACCGCCAGCGGGACCAGCCGGCGCGCCAGGTTCGGCCAGAGCCGCCAGTCGTGTCGGGAGTCCGTCGTCGCCGGCTTGAACGCTGCCTTGCGCAGGCACAGCAGATTGTCCTCGCGCATCAGGCGCACCACGCGCTTGTGGTTGACCGCCCAGCCCTCACGTCGGAGCAGGGCCGTGAGCCGCCGGTAGCCGTAGTGACGGTGGGTCAGCGCCAGGTGCTGAAGCACGTCGCGCAGCGCCGTTTCTTCACGGCCGGGACAGTTCTCGGCCCAGCCCCGGTAGTAGGCGCCACGGCTGACATCGGCCAGGGCACACATCCGCTCGACCGTGGCCGTCAGCCCCGGCCCCTCGCCTTGCCGGCGCGTCATCGCTTGGATATAGGCGAAGACGCCGTCGCGCCAGGCGCGTCGCTCGCCTGCCGTGACGCCTCGAGATGCCGCAACAAAATCGGGGACAGACCACGGTTTTACTCTCCGTTCGGCAGTCAGTCCCGTACCGATGACGGCGCCTGGGCGGTGTCGAGCTGGCTGGACCTGGCTTCTTTCCGGATGGCCGACGGGGTCTTGCCGAACCAGCGTCGGCTTGATCGGGTGAAGGCCGATTGCTCGGGGAACCCGAGCAGTCCCGAGACCTGACCGAGTGAAACCTTGGTCTCCCGCAGGTATTGCAGCGCCAGCTCCTGGCGCAGGGATTCCTTGATGGCCTCGAATCCGGTGCCCTCCGCCTGGAGTCGGCGGTGCAGGGTGCGGGGATGGATGGCGAGCATGGCCGCGATGCCTTCCATGGTCGCCTGCGGCGTGCCCAGCATGCGCCGAAGGGCGAGCCGCACCCGCGTGCTGGTGGCGTCGCCGGGCACGCGGAAGTGCCGGGACAGGTAGTCCTCGGTGATCTGCCGCAGCGCGGGATTGACGCCCCGCAGTTCGGCCCGCAGGGAAGCTGCGCCCACATGCAAGGCCGCGCGCTCCTGGTTGGCGGTGACCGGCGCGCCGAAGAAGCGGCGATAACGGCTCGGCGACGCGACCGGCGTGTGCGGGAGCGTGACCAGCTTCAGGTCGTAGTGCACGCCCAGCAGCGCGCTGGCGAAGCGATGGGCCAGGCCGAGGGAAAGATCGACGTTTTGCCGCTGCGGCGGCCGGATCTCGAAGACGATTTCGACCGCCCCCTCGATCGCCTCGCTGTGCGGGTTGATCGTCAGCGCCAGTCCCTGGCTGTGAACGAATATGTATCGCGAGGCGATCTGGAACGCCTCCAAGCCCGTCGCCGCGCTTTGGATGATAACGCCGAGCTTTCCCAGGATGCCGATATCCTGGTTCTCGGCGATCCGCAGCCCGAGGTCACCACAGCCGGTTTCCGCGCTGCTGGCTTCGAGCAGATGCGCCACCGCGCCCAGGTCCAACAGGGCGTCGTCGTCGTCCAACGCCTGGGGTGCGATGTGATGCCGCCGCAGGAACGGCCCCGGGTCGGCACCCAGCCCCTGCATGACGGCCGCATAGGCCCGTATGCCACCGGCGCGCACCATAATAGACATGTCTGCTCGCGTAAAAAAATTGTCTGCTCGTGTCAATAACAGGCAGTGCCCGATCTGGATACTGTTGGCCATACATTCAACGGAAACCGAGCCTGACATGCTGAACAGAATTTATCGCGGCATCTTGCGTGTCACGCTCAAGCCGGTATTGCGCTCCACCTTCTCCGTTGGCTTCCAGCGTAAATGGACGCATTTTCTCGGCGTCATGATGCTCGGTCCGCGCGGGACGCGCGCCCGCCAGCAGAGCATGAATGGCGTACCCGCAGAGTATGTGACGGTCGGCGAGCCCGCTGCCGATCTGGCCATTCTCTATCTGCACGGCGGCGGCTACAACCTCTGCTCGGCGCGGGGTTACCGTGCCGTCACGGGGCGCTTCGCCAAGTCGTCGGGTGTTGCGGTGCACGTCCCGGACTACCGATTGGCCCCTGAGCACCCTCATCCCGCGGCGCTGGAAGATGCGCTGCGCGCTTACCGCTGGCTGCGGCAGCAGGGGCTGCGTCACATCGCGATCGCCGGCGATTCGGCCGGTGGCGGACTGACGCTCGCCACGGCCGTCGCCCTGCGCGATGCCGGCGAGCCGATGCCGGTGGCGCTCGCCTTGATCTCCCCTTGGGTCGATCTTGCCGCCCGCGGTGAAACCTACAGGACCCACGTCCAGCGCGATCCCCAGATCTCGCCGGACGGCGCTGCACAATGGGCGCGGGCCTACACCCGGGACCTGCCGCTTGATCACCCGCTGTGCTCGCCGCTCTATGCCGACTTGAAGGGCCTGCCGCCCATGCTGATCCATGTCGGCAGCGAGGAAATATTGCTCAGCGATTCCTTGAGTTTGCAGGCGCGCGCCCGCGCCGCCGGGGTCGACGTCCGGCTGCGTGAATTCGCGGGGATGTGGCATGACTTCCAGATCCAGGCCGGCCTGGTCAAGGAAGGGGCTGAATCGCTGACAGCCCTGGGCGGGTTTCTGCGCGGCCAGTTGGACCGCCACGCAGCCGCAAAATCATCGACCTGACCATCGAAGAGCAGGCGCCCCCTCGAAGTGCGCCAACGGCCATCCCGTCGGCCTGGGCTATCGGGTCTGCGGCCAATGCGGTGCGCCCATCGATCTGCAGGCAGGTGTTTGAAAGGCGGTCCCCCGGCGGCCGCGCCGACGAGACGATTCGTAGCAACGGTGGTTTGACCCCGATTTTCCCTCGGGTGCCATGTCCTGGCTTTCCAGCAATGAATCAGCCAAAGGTAGAGCGCCAAGAAAAAACCTGTGTCAGCATTTGCGAGGTGACAACCTAGGCATCTGGAAACGCTAGGCGGAGGAGATCATGCAGCGCTGGCTTTTGGCCCTGGCTCTCGCGTTCGGGGGTACACTTGCCGGCTGTGCCACCACCATCACCACCACGACACAGGTCTTTCAGGATCCGCCGCCGGAGATCATCGTCTGTTACAGCTATATGATTTTCTTCGACTGGAATTCCGCAGCACTCAGCGATGAGGCTCGCGCGATCGTCGGCGATTTTGCGCAGTTCATAAAAGCGAACGACATTACCGAGATCGAACTCGTTGGCCATACAGACGCATCCGGCCCCAGGGGATATAATCTTCGTCTGTCGCTTAGGCGCGTCGAAGCCGTAAAGGCAGCGCTGGTCGCCTTGGGCATTCCGCAAGCAATGATAAAGACGGCTGCCAAGGGCGAAAGTGCTCTGCTCGTCCCAACGCCCGACGGCATCCGGGAGCCACAAAACCGACGCGCCGAGCTTGTCGCGCCGTAGACTATGAATTGCAATTCGGGCGGATGAAAAAATCAGTCTCACCGATGAGATGAACGCTCGGCGGCACAACGGGTCAACACGCCTGATAAGCGCTGGGTCACAGCACGTCCCCCCACGAACGGGTATATTTGCGGACAAAGTCGGTGAAACTGTCGGCCACGACCTTGTCGTGTTCGATCCCGGCGATCAGCACCACCTTGCCCCTGCTCTCGTCGTCGGCGCACGAGATCGCCCAGGCCCAGGCCCAGAAGCAGTGATCCAGGAAGAACAGGTATTGGTCGGCCCGGCCCGGCACCAATGGGCCGATCTCGGGGCCCCACTCATCGGGAATATTCTTGATTTCCCGGATCCCCCACCAATTTCCGAAATGCTCATCCAGGTTAAATTCGACCGGCGATGAACAACGAAGATAGTCCCGGAAATCCTCCGGCAAAACCACGTCGTACCGCGCTTCCGGCGCGCGGATCTGCGCGTCAGTTACGTCTTCCGCTACGATGCCCGCCGCCGTCCGCCGCCACCAGCACTGCAGTTCATCACGGGCTGGAAGGGGGGCCTGATCGTCCGGCACAGCCGACCTGAAGGACGGCCACCGTAAGAACTCCGGCCAGCGAAGTTTCATCGCACCAAGCCTCTCAAGACAGGCTCCCATGGTAAGGCCGCGCCCGTGCTTTACAACCTTGAGAAGCGGCATACCCTGGCTGCGGTTCCCCCGTCGCCTTGGAACATGACCATGACACGCCTGTATCTCGCCCTGGCTGTCGCCGCCGCCATGCTCGGGGGCTGCGAGACGACCGCGAAGAGATCGGAGAGGCCCATCGTTGGCGGGCAACCGGCCGGCGTAATGCTCGGGGGTCCCTACAAAACGGTCTTCTTCCGTTGGAATTCGGCCACCCTGGAGCCTGAATCGCATGCAATCGTCCAGGACTTTGCAATATCGATAAAGAGTCTGGAGATCTCGGCGATCGAATTGCGCGGCCACGCCGATCGCAGCGGCCCGTCAGCATACAATCATCGACTCTCCCTTCGACGCGCCAACGCAGTAAAGGCAGCACTGATCGCGCTGGGCCTCACAAGCGTGAAAATTGTTGTCATCGCCGAGGGAGAGCATGCGCCTCTCGTTCCCACCCCAGATGGAGTTCGGGAACCGCAAAATCGGTTTGTTACGCTGGGTGAGGCTGAAGACGAAGGGCATCAGCATTCGTCGACTGAGTAACGGCCCGCGTCGATCGTTGTTGAGGGCTCAGCCCTACGTGTTGTCCACCTTATTCCGCATATGCCGCGCCAAGTCATGCACCCGCGCGAAAATCGTGTCGGCGAGCGGCCCCGGCGGCACCGCCTCGGCCCAGGCGCGGGTGAAGCAGGCGAGCCAGCCGTCGATCTCGGCCTCGCCGATCGTGAACGGCAGGTGGCGGGCGCGCAGCATGGGGTGGCCGTATTTGTCGGTGAACAGGGGCGGGCCGCCCAGCCAGCCGGTGAGATACTCATAGAGTTTCTGTTCGGTCGCCGCCAGGCTGGGCTTGTGGATGGCGCGGCAGGCGGCGGCCTCCGGCAGTTCGTCCATCAATTCATAGAAGCGCCGGGTCAGGCGCCGGACGGTCGGCTCGCCGCCGATGAGGTCGTAGGGAGAGGTCTGCATCGAGCCCCGGCACATCGGCGGTGCCTTTGACCGCCTTGGACCAGGATACCGCGGTCCGGTCCGGGTTGACGCCGAGGCCGAGCGGCCTAGCCTCCTCGTGCCGTCATGACGTCCTGTGAGCCTTGACGGCATATACGGAATTTCCGTAGTGTTTGGACCCATGGACTACGCATGGGACGATCCCAAGGCTGCCGCCAATCTGGCCAAGCATGGGATCGATTTCCTCGATGCCATCGGCGCGCTGACCGATCCCCATCGACTCGAGGATGTCGATGATCGCTTCGCCTATGGTGAGGAGCGGATGCGCACCATCGGCATGACGCGCGGCAACGTTTTGTTCGTCGTCACCACCATGCGCGGCGAGAACCTCTGCCACATCATCTCGGCCCGGAGGGCGACACGACATGAGCAAGACCAATATTACGCGGGTACGCATTGAGGCGGGGCAGCCGGCGCCAGAAGGCCGGACCGACTGGGAGCGGGTGCGCGCCATGACCGACGAGGAGGTGACGGCCGCGGCCTTGTCCGATCCCGACGCCCAGCCGATGACGGCGGAGCAGCTGGCACGAATGCGCCGGACGCCCAACGTCAGGGCGTTGCGCGCCCGCCTCGGCATGACCCAGGAGCAGTTTGCCCGTACCTATCGCTTGCCGCTCGGCACCGTGCGGGATTGGGAGCAGGGACGGACCCGCCCGGATGCTCCGGCCTTGGCGCTGCTGGCGGTGATCGAACGCGAGCCGGAAGCGGCACGCCGCGCCCTCACCTGACCTTCCCCATGCCCGCAAGAAAGGTGGGCAAGATCGCAAATCTGGATGGAAAAGCGCAATCCGGCCCAGCAGCGCATGCTCCTGCTTTCGTCAGCGTAGCACCGGCAACGCCCCTCACCCGGCCTGCGCCTGATTCCGCATATGCCGTGCCAGATCATGCACCCGCGCGAAGATGACATCCGCAACCGGCCCCGGCGGCACCGTCTCGGCCCAGGCGCGGGTGAAGCAGGCGAGCCAGCCGTCGATTTCGGCCTCGCCGATGGCGAACGGCAGGTGGCGGGCGCGCAGCATGGGGTGGCCGTATTTGTCGGTGAACAGGGGCGGGCCGCCCAGCCAGCCGGTGAGGTACTCGTAGAGTTTCTGTTCGGCGGCCGCCAGGCTGGGCTTGTGGATGGCGCGGCAGGCGGCGGCCTGCGGCAGCTCGTCCATCAATTCATAGAAGCGCCGGGTCAGGCGCCGGATGGTCGGCTCGCCGCCGATGAGGTCGTAGGGAGAGGTCTGCATCGAGCCCCGGCACATCGGCGGCCCTGCGGGCACGCGCCACTAAGAGGTTGATATTATTGACACAAGAAGGCGCCCAGCGCGGCGCTGTGTAGCAGTCCGGCGGCACACCCGCAATGCGCTGGGTCAATCCCGGCCAAGTTGGCGCCGAGGCCGAGCAGCCCGGCTTTCCCAGCAATATCAATGTCTTGTGGAATATCAACGGCTTAGCGAGCCATTGGCGTCCCCTACGGGATTCGAACCCGTGTCGCCGCCGTGAAAGGGCGGTGTCCTAGGCCTCTAGACGAAGGGGACGCAAGAGGCGTTGCCGCGAGGCGATGGGAGATACAGGCTCGCGGGCCGTTGGTCAAGTGAAGCTTCAGGCCCTGGCCTTGCCTTTTTCCGCCGACCCGGCCGCATCGTCCCACACGGTGAATTCGTGGGCGATGTAACGCTCCATCATGTCGCGGTAGATGCCCTCGACGATGTCGGCATCGGCGCCGTTGGCCGTTGCTGTGGCGCGGACCTTGGCCACCACGTCTTCGATGCGGGCCTCGTCGCGCACGGTGTCGCGGCTTTGCTTGATGTGGCCGGCGTCGACGATGCGCTGCTCGCGCTGCGCCAGCAGGCGGACGATCTCGCGGTCCAGCCGGTCGATCTCGTCCCGGACTTGCGTCATGGTGGTGCAGCGCGGCGTACTCATGGGGCCTATCCTAGACTCCGTCGGCGGCCGCTGCATCCTCGACAAAAAAGCGCAGGCGCTCGCGCCCGGCCCATGTCTCGGCCCGGACATGCCCGGCCAGATGGACGAGCGCACCGGTTTGTGCCGCCTGGGCGAGGCCGTCGACCACGGCACCATCGCCGGATCGGAAGGCCACCGCCTCGGCTGATCGTCCGCCGCCGTCGGCCAGACGCAAGCGCAAGTGGCCGCGTCCCATGGTCGCGGCATGGGCGATGCGCACCGCCGGCACCACAAACCGCGGCTCGGGATTGCCCTGGCCGAAGGGGGCCACTTGACCTAAGCGCGCCACCAGGTCGGCGTTCAGGCCAGCGATGCCCACCGCGGCGTCGATCTTCAGGCCGTCCTGGGCCAGCGCCGCCTCGACCGCGCCATCGAAGCGGTGGCCCAGAAGCGTTCGAGGTCGTCGAGCCTGTCCACCCGGGCGGTGATGCCGGCCGCCATGGCATGGCCCCCGCCCTCCTCCACCAGGCCCATGGCCCGGGCGGCGGCCACCGCAGCCCCCAGATCCACGCCGGGGATCGAACGGCCCGAGCCCTTGGCCCGGCCGTCGTCCAGGATCGAGAGGATGAAGGTGGGCCGGCGGTAACGCTCCTTCAGGCGGCTGGCGACGATGCCCACCACCCCGGTGTGCCAGCCTAGCCCCGCGGCGATGACCAGCGGGCCGGTGCCGTTCGACTTGGCGAGTTTCGCCTCCACACAGGCGATGGCGCCGGCCTCCACCTCTTTCTCGATCGCCTGGCGTTCGCGGTTGAGCGTGTCGAGGCGCACGGCCAGGGCGCGGGCATAGTCGGGATCGTCGGTCGCCAGCAGTTGGGCGCCCAGGTCCGCCTGCCCCACCCGCCCGCCGGCATTCACCCGCGGGCCCAGCAGATAGCCCAGGTGATAGGCGGTGGGCACGGTGTCGATCTTGGCGATATCCATCAGGGCGGCGATGCCGACATTGCCCCGGCGCGCCATCACCTTCAGGCCTTGCGCGACAAAGGTCCGGTTCAGGCCTTTCAGGGGCACCACGTCGGCCACGGTGCCCAGGGCCACCAGGTCGAGCAGGCCCATCAGGTCGGGCGGCGCCTTATCGGCAAAGAAGCCCCGTGCCCGCAGGCAGCGGTTGAGCGCCACCAGCAGCAGGAAGGTCACCCCCACCGCCGCGAGCGGGCTGAGGCCGGAGGTATCGTCCAGCCGGTTGGGGTTGACCAGGGCCAGGGCCTTGGGCAGCGCCGTCTCGGCCTGGTGATGGTCGGCGACGATGACATCAAGCCCGGCGGTCGCCGCTGCCTCGAAGGCGGTGAAGGCCAGGGTGCCGCAATCGACCGTCACCACCAGGCGGATGCCCTCGCGCGCCAGCATCTCCAGCGCCGGCGCATTGGGGCCGTAACCCTCGCGCTGGCGGTCGGGCACATAGAGCCGCACCGGCCGGCCGAGCCCGGCGAAATAGCGCATCAGCAGGGCCGACGAGGTTGCCCCGTCGACGTCATAGTCGCCCCAGACCGCGACCGCCTCGTGCCCGATCACGGCATCGGCCAGGCGCGCCGCCGCCTTCTCCATGTCCAGCACGCAGGCGGGATCGGGCATGTCGACTTTGAGCGAGGGATTGAGGAAACGGTCGACCGTCTCGATCGAGACCTCGCGGCCGACCAGCACCCGGGCGGTGACCGCATCCAGCCCCGTCGCCTGGGCCAGGGCCAGCGCGCCACGCTCGTCGCGCACCCGGAAGCGCCAGGGCCGCCCATTGAACGAGCGATCGACGCCCAGCGCCAGGTCGAAGGCCTCGGCCAGCGCATCGGCGCGGACGGCGGCGACCGGCGTCATGCCCGAGCGCCTCTTGTCGAATCGTATCCCATGGCCTGAGTGTAGACGCCATCGGGCCTCGCCGCCCGGTCGATTTGGCCGAAACCCCAAGTGTTTCCTGCCGGATCATGTGTCTGCGGCGCCTGCAAGCACAAAATATGGTGCCCACCCCAAATTTAGTCGTTCCGACTCGTCGCAACCGGTCCTACAGTTTGTGTCCAGCCGCGCTTCGCGACCCCACCAGTTGGGGTGAGCGACGAAAAAAAGCGGCTGGGGGTACGGGCCTGTCAGGCCCGGTGCTGGGCAGACATTACGATATTCCGGGGACGACGATAATGCGGATCGAGCGGCGATTCACGACCGAGGGCAACTCTCCTTACGCAGGGATCGAGTTCACCAATCTCTCGAGCGAAATCCGCAATCCCGATGGTTCGGTGGTGTTCAAGCTGGCCGACATGGAAGTGCCTGCCAACTGGAGCCAGGTCGCCACCGACATCCTGGCCCAGAAGTATTTCCGCAAGGCCGGCGTCCCCGCCCGCCTGAAAAAGATCGAGGAAAACACCGTCCCCTCGTGGCTGTGGCGCTCGGTCGCCGACGAGGAAGCGCTGGCCGCCCTGCCGGAGAAAGAGCGCTATGGCGACGAGCGCCAGGCGACCCAGGTGTTCGACCGCCTGGCCGGCACCTGGACCTATTGGGGCTGGAAGTCGGGCATGTTCGACAGTGAGGCCGACGCCCTGACCTTCCGCGACGAGTTGGCCTACATGCTCGCCACCCAGATGTGCGCGCCCAACTCGCCGCAGTGGTTCAACACCGGCCTGCACTGGGCCTACGGCATCGACGGCCCGGCCCAGGGCCACTATTACGTCGACGAGAAGACCGGCACCGTCCAGCGTTCCACCTCGGCCTACGAGCGGCCGCAGCCCCATGCCTGCTTCATCCAGGGCATCGAGGACGACCTGGTGAACGAGGGCGGCATCATGGATCTGTGGATCCGTGAGGCGCGCCTGTTCAAATACGGCTCGGGCACTGGCACCAATTTCTCGCGCCTGCGCGGCGAGAACGAGAAGCTGGGCGGCGGCGGCAAGTCGTCGGGCCTGATGTCGTTCCTGAAGATCGGCGACCGTGCCGCCGGCGCCATCAAGTCGGGCGGCACCACGCGCCGCGCCGCCAAGATGGTGGTGGTCGACATCGATCACCCCGACGTCGAGCACTTCATCGACTGGAAGGTGATCGAGGAGCAGAAGGTCGCGGCCCTGGTCGCCGGCTCCAAGCTGGCCGAGCAGCACATGAATGCCGTGCTGGCCGCCTGCCACGAGGCCATCCTGGAGGGCGAGGCCCGCTTCGCCCCCAAGGACAATGCAGCGCTGAAAAAGGCGATCATCGGCGCCCGCAAGGCGATGATCCCGGAGAATTATGTCCAGCGCGCGATCCAGTTCGCCCGCCAGGGCTACAAGGACCTGGAATTCCGCGTCTATGACACCGACTGGGATTCCGAGGCCTACCTCACCGTCTCGGGCCAGAATTCCAACAATTCGGTGCGCGTCACCGACGAATTCCTGAACGCCGTCCTGGACGACAAGGACTGGAACCTGACCTATCGCACCTCCAAGAAGGTCGCCAAGACCCTCAAGGCGGCCGAGCTGTGGGACAAGGTCGGCATGGCGGCGTGGCAGTGCGCCGACCCGGGCATCCAGTACCACACCACCATCAACGACTGGCACACCTGCTCGAACTCCGGCCCGATCCGCGCGTCCAACCCGTGCTCGGAATACATGTTCCTGGACGACACGGCGTGCAACCTGGCCTCGCTGAACCTGCTCACCTTCCGGCGCGACGACGGCAGCTTCAATGTCGACGCCTTCGAGCACGGCGTGCGCCTGTGGACCGTGGTGCTGGAAATCTCGGTGACGATGGCGCAGTTCCCCTCGGCCCGGATCGCGGAACTCTCCTACCGCTACCGCACCCTGGGGCTGGGCTTTGCCAATATCGGCGGCTACCTGATGGCCTCGGGCCTGTCCTATGACAGCGACGAGGGCCGCGCCCTGTGCGGTGCCATCTCGGCGGTGATGACCGGCGTCTCCTATGCCACCTCGGCCCAGATGGCCAAGGAGCTGGGCGCCTTCCCGGGCTTTGCCGACAATCGCGCGCCGATGCTGAAGGTCATTCGCAACCATCGCCGGGCAGCCCATGGCCTGACCAAGGGCTATGAGGGGCTGAACACCCTGCCCGTCGCCCTGGACCATGCCAATGTCAGCGAGGCGACCCTCTCGGCCGCGGCCAAGCGCGCCTGGGACAAGGCCCTGGAACTGGGCGAGGCCCACGGCTATCGCAATGCCCAGGCGACGGTGATCGCCCCGACCGGCACCATCGGCCTGGTCATGGATTGCGACACCACCGGTATCGAGCCCGATTTCGCCCTGGTCAAGTTCAAGAAGCTGGCCGGCGGCGGCTACTTCAAGATCATCAACCGCATCGTCCCCGTGGGCCTCGAGACGCTCGGCTATCCCGCCGACCAGATCAGCGACATCATCGACTACGCGGTGGGCCACGGCACGCTGGACGGCTCGCCGACCCTGAACCACGCCGCACTCAAGGCCAAGGGCTTCGGCGAGGCGCAGATCCAGGGCGTGGAGAAGAACCTCGTCAGCGCCTTCGACCTCAAGTTCGCTTTCAACAAGTGGACCCTGGGCGAGGCCTTCTGCACCGACGTGCTGAAGATCTCGGCGGACAAGCTGGACGACCCGTCGTTCGACCTCTTCGCGGCCATCGGCTTCTCGAAGGCTGATGTGGAACTCGCGAACCTTTATGTCTGCGGCGCCATGACCTTGGAGGGTGCTCCTCACCTGAAAGATGAGCACCTTGCGGTGTTCGACTGCGCCAATCCGTGCGGGCGCATCGGCAAGCGCTTCCTCTCGGTCGACAGCCACATCCGCATGATGGCGGCGGCCCAGCCCTTCATCTCGGGCGCGATCTCCAAGACCATCAACATGCCGGCCTCGGCCACGGTCGAGGAATGCAAGGAAGCCTACATGCTGTCCTGGCGCCTGGCGCTGAAGGCCAACGCGCTCTACCGCGACGGCTCCAAGCTCAGCCAGCCGCTGGCCTCCCAGCTCCTGGAAGAAGCCAACGAGGAAGCGGGCGAAGACGCCACCCCGATGATGCGCGGCCAGGTCATCGCCGAGCGCATCGTGGAGCGGATTGTCGAGAAGATCGTGCCCGGCATCGGCGTGCGCGAGCGCCTGCCCCAGCGCCGCAAGGGTTATACCCAGAAGGCCAATGTGGGCGGCCACAAGGTCTACCTGCGCACCGGCGAATATGACGACGGCAAGCTGGGCGAGGTCTTCATCGACATGCACAAGGAAGGCGCCGCTTTCCGCAGCCTGATGAACAACTTCGCCATCGCGGTCTCGATCGGCCTGCAGTACGGCGTGCCGCTCGAGGAATTCGTCGACGCCTTCACCTTCACCCGCTTCGAGCCGGCAGGCATGGTCGAGGGCAACGAGGTCATCAAGATGGCCACGTCGATCCTCGACTACGTCTTCCGCGAACTGGCGGTCTCGTACCTGGGCCGCAACGACCTCGCCCATGTCGAACCCGCCGACCTGCGCTTCGACGCCATGGGCGACGGCGCCGACGAGGCAGCCCTCGACGGGGCCGACGAACGCCGCGAGGCGGTCGACGCCAAGGCCGCCGCCTTCAAGGCAACCCTGAACGCGCCAGTCTCCAACGGCTATGTCCGCTCGAACCTCTACGTCCTGAACGCGGCCGCCCAAGGCCTGCGCCAGGCGGCAAGCAACGGCGGCAAGCACACCCTGTCGGCCACGGCGGAAGCGGTCGCCTATGCGGTCGAACCCGAACTGGCCGTGGCGGCCCTCGCCACCGGCGGCTCTGATGCGAGTTCGGGTGCGGCGGTCGCGGTCTCCGCCGCCGCCACCCGCCTCGCCCGCATCCGCGAGGCCAAGGTGAAGGGTTATGTGGGCGATGCCTGCGGCGACTGCGGCAACTTCACCCTGGTGCGCAACGGCACCTGCCTGAAGTGCGACACCTGCGGTTCGACCAGCGGCTGCTCCTAAGCCGCACGGGCTTCAACAAAAAGGCCGGGCGAGGCAACTCGCCCGGCCTTTTTCGTTTCTATGATTATTCAGCGGAATTGATGGCAAGAGGAGACAGAGTTAACTTTAGGGGTCTATTCTCATTAGTCAGCGCTTAAGCTGCAAGGGAAGTAGCTGGTTGTGGCAGATATCATACATGCAAGCCCCGATGGCCATCTCCGGTTCTTGGTACGTTCATGCAACGATGACATAACGGTCGGCTTCGCTGATACACCATGGCATACCCATGGTGATCTACTGGCCGCCGAGGCAGAGGTACCTACGAGCCCCTATGAAGCTGTCGAGAGTTTCATTGAAAAGCTAGTTAATAATCAGCTCATCATTGCTGTTTCGACAATAGGCGGAAAAGTCCGCGACATCTGGATCACAGACGATCCGGTAGCGGCACTTCGTTATCGCCAATCTGACGAAATAATGGACTTTCGCCTTTGGGACGGCACCAAGATTCCGGCCTGATTTCCTTCGAAGGTCGCCCGGCCTACCTGCAGAGCTCATAAGGCGCCCGCAATGAGCCACCCAATCAGCCCGAGCCAACGTGTATTGGTCGTCCTGGACCCGAAATTCGGTGAGAGCTTGAGAAATCATTGGCCTGGCCAAGCTATCTGGATCGTCAAAAGCCCGACCAACGAACCGGTCGTCAGATCGATCTGGGCCGCCTTCCATGCCAACGATCTGACTGACATTACAATGTTCGACAACACCCCAGAGTCGCCTTTCCTCTCAACGTTAGACGCTTTGGACCTCCACCACGGCACTTTGTCGACAGACCTTCCCTATGGTGCGCTTAAGGTAATCGGGACGGAACTTACCGAACAGATCCGACTGGCCTTGGGCCGGTTGGGCTTCGGCAAAATCTCTCAAAATTTTGATGGGTTCGAGGCAATCAGAACCGGTGACGCAATGCGTCTCGTGGCTGAAATCGAGCCGCCTCGGTCTTGGTGATAGGCCGGGCGAGGAAACTCGCCCGGCCTTTTTTGCTTGGGATCGGCGGGGTGCGTGGTTCGACAGGCTCTCCATGAGGAAAATATTTTTGCCACAAAGACTTACCTCATCCTGAGCCTGTCGAAGGACGCAGGATGGATGTGCGATCAGACTGCGGCCCGTTCATAGAACAGCATTTGTGTCCCCGGCACGATCTGGTCCATCAGGTCGAAATCCTTGGTGTTGCGGGTGACCAGAACGGCCCCGGCCTGGCGCGCCTGGTAGAAGATCAGGGCGTCGTTCAATGCCTTGCGGCGGTGGTCCTTGTCGAAGGTCTGGCGCCGGCTCAAAGTTGCGGCGAGCAGCGCAGCATCAATCCAGTCAACGGCATTCGGCACAACGATGTTCCCGGCAATCATGCGGCGGATGACCTGTTCGATACTTTCCCTGTTTTGCGGTGTCTGCGGATGTAACGGATCGAGAGCGCCAATGGCCCAGGCAAGTTCGGCTGCGACCACCGAACTGTGCACCAAGGCCCGTTGCCCGATTTCATCGTTCAGGTCCGCAGGCAGGTTGCCGTGAATGCCATCGACATAGACGCTGCTGTCGAGAAGCACTGGCGCCTCTTTCTTCACAGCCCGCACATCGAAAGGTAGCGACTGGGGCGACCTGTATGTCAGCGTTCCCCTGCCAGCCGCGACCGCAAAGGAACGCTCGAGATCAAAGGAGTTCGTCAAGATCGAAGTCGGGGCTGAGGGTACCGCTCTGGGTTAGCAGCCAAGCCCAGAAATTATCCTCGCCGGCAACGATCTTGAGGGCACCGGCAATGGCTTCGGTATCGGTCTCGACCCCCAGCTTGGCTTTCACCATCTCGATCAGGGCCGGGTCCTGCCTGGTGCTGACAGCTCTGGTCTTGCGCCCCGAGGGCAGTTTCAGCCGCTCTTCTGCGTGGCGCAGCTTCGCCTTGGTGATCTCGTCACCCGCCGTTTCGACCCGGCGGCGTGCGGCGGGCTGCCGGACTGTCTTTGTGGCCATCGAGGCACCTCGGCTGTATTACAAATTTCAGTAAATATGTAATACAGCCGAGGCGATCGCGTGTCCAGTGCTACACCGACGCCCCTACCATGGGCAGGCGGCGCGGGCGGCCCAGGCCCAAACGGGCCATGGCGTTGGCGACGGCGGGGGCGGCCGGGGGCACGCCCGGTTCGCCGACGCCGGTGGGCGCCTCGGTCGAGGGGACGATGACCACCTCGACTTCCGGCATTTCGTCGATGCGCAAGGAACGATAGGTGTCGAAATTGGTGGGCACGACGCGCCCACCATCCAACGCCACCTCGGCATAGAGGGCATGGCCCAGGCCATAGCCGATGCCGCCTTCCATCTGGGCCCGGATTACGTCCGGGTTGACCGCGATGCCACAGTCGATGGCGCACCAGATCTTGTGGATCTTGGGCACGCCGTCCTTGCCGGCCGAGACCTCCGCGATCTGGGCGACGTAGGAGTTGAAGCTCTCCACCACCGCCACCCCCCTCGCCCGGCCGTCGACCGGCCCGGGGCCGGTCCACTTGGCGGCTTCCGCCACGGCCTTGAGGACCGCGGCGGCACGGGGCGACTTCTCCATCATCGCAAGGCGACCGGCAACCGGATCCTGGCCCGCGGACTCAAGCAACTCGTCCACGAAGGCCTCGACCGCATAGCCGGTGTGGGTATGCCCGACCGAGCGCCACCACAGCACCGGCACGCCCACCGCCGGGCTGTGCAGCTCGCAGCGGAAATCGGCGATCTCGTAGAGCAGTTCGCGCGCGCCCTCGACCGAGGTCGCATCGACACCCTCCTTCACCATCTGAGCGAAGGGCGTGCCGGCGACGATGGACTGGCCGACGATGGTATGGGCCCAGGCGGCGACCTTGCCGTCCTTCACCGACCCTTTCAGGCGGTGGACGTAGAGTGGCCGGTAGTAGCCGCCCTGGATGTCGTCCTCGCGGGTCCAGACCAGCTTCACCGGCTTGCCCGGGCCGATCGCCTTGGCGGCTTCCGCCAATTCGACGGCCAAGTGGGCAGAGGCCTGGGCGCGGCGGCCGAAGCTGCCGCCGGTCAGCAGGGTCTCGATCTCGACCTTGCCCATGGGCAGGCCCAGGACCTTGGCGATGGCCTGGTGGTCGAAGGTGGGGAACTGGCAGCCGAAGCGGGCGACCGCCTTCTGCCCGTCCCAGCTCAGGAAACCGTCCAACGGCTCCATGGGCGCGTGGGCGAGATAGGGGAAGACGTATTCCGCCTCGATCACCTTGCCCCCGCCAGGGCCTTTGCCGCATCGCCATGGGTGCCGGCCACGGCGCCCGGCGTGGCGGCCAGGGCGCGGTATTCCTCGACCAATTGGGCGGTGCCGCGCTTCTCGGCCCCCGTCTCGTCCCACTTGATCTCGAGCAGGTCGCGGGCCTGGCGCGCCGGCCAGAAGCCCTTGGCATAGACGGCTATCCCTGAGGAAAGCTGCTTCACGTCGACCACGCCCGGCACCGCACGGGCCTTGGCCGCATCGAAGGAGGCGACCTTGGCGCCGAACAGCGGCGGATGGGCGACCAGCACCGTCAGCATGCCGGCTTCCTGGACGTCGATGGTGAAGAGCGCCTTGCCAGTTGCCTTGGCGGCACTGTCGAGGCGCTTCACCGGGCCGCGGTCGGTACCGATCAGCTTGAAGTTCTTGGGATCCTTGAGCGGCACGTCGGCCGGCAGGGGCAGCTTGGCCGCGGCCTCCGCGAAGTCGCCGAAGCGCCCCTCCCGCTTGGTCGCGGCATGGCGCAGCACACCCGCCTCCACCGTGATCTCGCCCGCCGGCACACCCCAGCTTTGCGCCGCGGCGGCGACCAGCAGGGCGCGGGCGGCGGCCCCCGCCTTGCGCATCTGCTCGAAGGAATTGGCCATGGCGGTGGAGCCGCCGGTGCCCTGGGCGCCGAAGAACAGGTTCTTGTAGAGCTCGGTATTGGAGGGGGCATGTTCGGCCCGCATTTGGGCCCAGTCCGCATCCATCTCCTCGGCCACCAGAGTGGTCAGGCCGGTGAAGGGCCCCTGGCCGAACTCGATATGCTTGATCAGCACGGTGATCGTGCTGTCGGGCGCCACGCGGACGAAGGCGTTGGGGGCGAAGGCGGCGCCCGGTGTGGCCTGGGCACGGGCGCCGCGCGTCAGGTGCACGCCGATGACGAGGCCGGCCAGGCCCTGGAGGGCGGTGCGGCGGGTGAGTTCGATACCCATGGGATCAACCCTCCAGCGACTTGGCGGCCGCATGGATGGCGGCGCGGATGCGGACATAGGTGGCGCAGCGGCACAGGTTGCCGTTCATGGCCGTGTCGATGTCCGCGTCGGTCGGCTTCTTGTTCGACCGCAGCAGGGCGACGGCGCTCATGATCTGGCCGGACTGGCAATAGCCGCATTGGGGCACGTCGCCGGCTATCCAGGCGGCCTGGATCGCCTTGGCTTCCGGCCCGTCGACGGCCTCGATCGTGGTCACCGTGCTCTCGCCCACGGCGGCGAGCGGATAGGAACAGGAACGCTGGGGCTCGCCGTCCACCAGGACGGTGCAGGCGCCGCACTGGGCTGCACCGCAGCCGAACTTGGTGCCGGTCAGGCCGAGCGAGTCCCGCAGGACCCAAAGAAGCGGCGTGTCGTCGGCAACATCGACGTCACGGCTTGCCCCGTTGACCTTGAGTGTAAGGGTCATGGCTACCTCGCGGAGGCGGAATGAATGTCAATTTGAGCGGGGCGGCACCAGGCCGCCGGGCGTGGCTGTCAGGAACAGTAAGAGGAGCCTATCATCGGCCGACAGCGGCGTTCAATACACGAAATGTACTCGAATCATCAAATAGGTCCAATTGACAGGAGAGGATCATGCAAAGCGAGCGGAGGATCGTGCAAGGACGGCAAGGCCCCTGCGAGCTGGCGTCCGCGCGCCCGCCCTATCGCGGGTGCTTGTCCAGCGCGGCGGTGGCCAGGGTGGCGATGTTGCGCAGGCGGGCGCGGTATTCATCCAGGGTGGCGGTGCCGCCCGTCTTGGCGCCCATCGCCGCCTGGAACAGGGTCTGCGCCACCGCCTCGGGCCCGAGGTCGATGCCGCTGAAACTGATCTCGCCGGCATGGGCGGCGGCGGTCAGCAGCTTCTTCAGGCGGCCCAGATAGGCCTGCTCGAAGGCTTGGTTTTCCTCCAGTTCCACCGCGGCGATCGTCGCGTAAAGCTCGGCCCAGTGCTCGGCATTGCCGAACCATTCGTAGCCGCAGCCGAACTTGGCATCCAGCAGGGCGGCAAGGCGGTCGCGGAACGGCGCCGCCAGTTGCTCGGCGGCCAGGCACTTCTGCTCCGTCAGGCTGCGGGTGCGCGCCAGCATGAAGCGGAAGACATCCTCCTTGCCGGCGAAATGCAGGTACAGCGTCGCCTTGGCCACCCCGGCCTCGCGCGCGATGTCGTCCATCGAGGTGCGCCGGAAGCCATAGCGCCCGAACAGGCGGCGGGCCGCATCGGCGATGTGGTCGGACTTGGGGACGGCACACCCGTCTGCGGGTTTGGAGTCGGGGCGGGACATGGCGCTGGGCGGTTCGATCGATGGACCTGGTTTACTAAAAATACTAATCCAGTCTAGCCGGACTTGCTACGAGTCACCTGCAACCGCCGACAATCTCGCACGCCGAGGAACCTATATCAGCAGGGCCTATCCGAGAACCTGGTTCCTCACCGGCATCGCCGGCTCGGGATCGAAGGCCTGGGTGGCGGCGGGTTCGGCGGCGGGCCGGTGCATCGGCCCGGGCCTGCCCAGCAGATACCCCTGGGCCTCGTCACAGCCCTCGCTCACCAGAAAATCCAGTTGCGCCTGGGTCTCGACCCCTTCGGCCAGGACGGGGATCGCCAGCGCCTTCGCCATTGCCAGCACGGCCCTGACGATGGCGCGGCCCTGGACGCTGTACTCGATTTCCGCGACGAACGATTTGTCGAGCTTGATCTTGTCGAAGGACAGGTGGCGCAAGTTGGCAAGGGACGAATAGCCGGTGCCGAAATCGTCCATGGCCAGCGAAATTCCCATGGCCGTGATCTGGGCCATGATCCGGCGGGCCTTGTCGGGATCACGCAGCAGTATGCTCTCGGTCAATTCGAGTTCGAGCCGCGAGGCCGGCAGGCCGGTCTCGCACAGGGTCCGCTCCAGCATCGGCAGGAGATCTTCGTCGGCAAACTGCACCGGCGAGAGATTGACCGCGATCTTGTGGCGCGAGGGCCAGTGTGCCGCCTCGGCGCAGGCGGTACGCAGCACCCAGGCGCCGATCGGCACGATCAGCCCGGTCGTCTCGGCCAGGGGAATGAAGCGGTCCGGGGGATCTTGCCCAGTTCCGGATGGGTCCAGCGGATCAGCGCCTCGTAACCGACGATGGCGCCGGAACGGGCCGATTGCTGGACCTGGTAGTGGACGGCGAATTCCCCGTTCTCGAGGGCCGATCTCAGATCCCTTACCATGCGCCGTCGCTGCCGGACGGCGGCCTCCATATCGTTGCGGTAGAAGCAGACGGTATCGGGCGAGGCCTTGGCGTGGAGCATCGCCAGATGGGCGCTGTTCAGCAGGGCTGCGGCGCTGTCGCTGTCGTCGGGATAGAAGGCGATGCCGATGCTGGCCCTAAGCGATATTTCGTGGTCGCCCAGATGGATCGGCGCAAAAATCGTGCGTTCCAGCCGTTCGGTGAAGTCGAGGATATTGCCACGGTCCGCAACCTCGGCCAGGGCGGCGAATTGATCGAGGTCGACCGAGACCAGGGCCAGGCGCCGCTCGGACCGCAGCGAGGCGATCGATTGCGTCAGCCAGGCGGTGAAGGTCGAGCGGTTGGGCAGTCTGGTCAGGGCATCGTTTCGGGCGTGAAAGCTGAGTCGCGCCTCGGCGGCGGCCTTGCCGCGGTGATCCACGACATAGCCGGCAAAAGCGGTGCCGACCACCACCAGGCCGACGATGGCGACGGTCAAGGCCAGGGGGACCGTCGACGCCAGCGAGTCCAGGGGCACCAAGGGCGCCAGGGGCACGACGACGAGTGCGGCCATCGCCGTGAAATGCAGCGTCACGATCGTCAGGGTCAGCAGGCCCGCGCTCAACAGGCGATTGCGGTGGGACGCGTCCCTGCTCATGCGGTCGAAGGCCAGGGCGCCCAGCACCATCGCGAGGAGCACGGCGGCCACCGCATAGGCCAGGTCCCATTGCACCCAGGCATCGACCTCATAGGCGCGCATCCCGGCGAAGTGCATCGCGCTGACGGCCTGCCCGAAGGTGGCACCGCCGATGACCGGCGCATAGCGAATATGGGTTTGCAGCAGGATCAGGAACGCCACGAAACAGCCGCCGATCGCGATCATCAGCGAGGTGGCGGTCATCAGGGGTTCGTAGTTTGTGTGCACCCCGCTGTCATAGGCCAGCATGGCGACGAAGTGGGTGCACCAGATCGATGAACCGGCCGCGACGGCATCGATGAAGGCCCAGGTGACGCGCTCCGTCCCCTCGGCCGCCGCCGCCCTGGCGGTCAACCGAACCGTCGTCCAGCAGCCGATGAGGCAGATCAGCGCGGCGAGCGCCACCAGCCATAAATCGTGCTGTCCGGTCAGGCAGGTGAAGACGCGCATTTCGCCGTTCAGTTGTTGTTCATTTAAAACCCAACTCTAGGCGACAGATGGAAATAAAGGCTTAATAGGCCCGCTTTGCCCGCCATGGTTGACATCGACTTGCCGCCCGCGCACTCATGGACCGGATCGCTTAGGCGTGGTGAAAGCGATGATTCGTCACCTGTTTTTGATCCTGCTCGTCATCGCCGGGGGCATCGGCGCCAGCCAGTTGCCCAGCTTTGCCCGCGCCTATGAGCAGCGGCTGGGCGGGGCTTTGGGCGAGGTCCAAAAACTGGTCGACAGCTTCACCGGCCAGGCCCAGGCGGAAGGCCTGGATTTCGATGCCCTGGTGGAGCGCCACCGCGCCTCGCCCGATGTTGCCATCCGCGCCACCGCCGACCGCATGACCGCGCTGGCGGCCCGGCGCAGCGCCCTGGCATCCGAGGCGACGGCGCTGGCCGCGGCCCCCTCGAGCGTGGACAAGCTGGCGATCATCGCAACCAAGGGCGACAACGAGCTGCTGCGCGATACGATCGATACGTTCGAGATCACCGCGACCCTGGACCCGGCGTTCGGCCTCGCCGGCGTCGGCATCGGCTGGCTGGTCTACGGGCTGGTCGCCGGCCTGTTCAACCGGCGCAGCCGGCGGATGACGCCGGGCGGCCTGATCAAGCGTTAAGCCGCGCGCGGCAGACGGGCGGCGGTCCAGATCCGGTCGAGCGCCACCACCAGCCGGTCCATCATGTCGTCGTCGTGGAACGGCGACGGTGTGAAGCGCAGCCGTTCGGTGCCGCGCGGCACCGTCGGGTAGTTGATCGGCTGGACATAGATGCCGTCCTTGGCCAGCAACTCGTCCGAGATCGCCTTGCAGCGCACCGGATCGCCCACCATCACCGGCACGATGTGCGACGGCGTCTGCATCACCGGCAGCCCGGCGGCGGCCAGCTTGCGCTTCAAGGTCGCCGCCCGTTCCTGGTGCCGGGTGCGCAGTTCGGGGTGAGCGCGCAGGTGCTGGATCGAGGCCAGGGCACCGGCGGCGATCACCGGCGCCAGCGAGGTGGTGAAGATGAAGCCGGGCGCATAGGACCGCACGCAGTCGACCATCACCGACGAACCGGTGATATAGCCGCCCATGGCGCCGAACGCCTTGCCCAGGGTGCCCTCGATGATATCGATATCACCCATCACGCCATGGGCCTGGGCGACGCCGGCACCTTCCGGCCCGTAGAGGCCGACGGCATGGACCTCGTCGAGATAGGTCAGCGCGCCGAAGCGGCGGGCGACGTCGACGAAATCGGCCAGGGGGGCGATATCCCCATCCATCGAATAGACGCTCTCGAAGGCAATGATCTTGGGTGCCTTGGGGTCTGATTTCTCAAGCAATTCAACAAGATGCGAGACGTCGTTGTGACGGAAGATGCGCTTGGGCGCGCCGCCGTTGCGGATGCCTTCGATCATCGAGGCATGGTTCAACTCGTCGGAATAGACGGTGACGCCCTTCAGCACCCGGGACAGGGCCGAGAGCGCCGCCTCGTTCGAGACATAGCCCGAGGAGAACAGCAACGCCGCTTCCTTGCCGTGGAGACTGGCCAGTTCCTGCTCCAGCAGCACATGGGCATGGGTGGTGCCGGAAATGTTGCGGGTGCCGCCGGCGCCGGCACCATAGGTATCCAGCGCCTGATGCATCGCCGAGAGCACCGTGCTGTTCTGGCCCTGCCCCAGATAATCGTTCGAGCACCACACGACGATATCGCGCTGGCCATCCGGCCCATGCCAAGTGGCGCGGGGAAACTGGCCGCAATGGCGCTTCAGGTCGGCGAAGACCCGGTAGCGGCCTTCCCGCTTGAGGTCGGCAATGGCGGCAGCAAATTTATCGTCGTAGGTCATTCGCCCTATCCCAGTTGCCGTGAACCTTGGGCGCACCGGTTTGTGATCACACCCCGACACGTTGTCGCATCATCGCAGGGCTTGGTTCACAAATTCTAATCGGCGCACCCCACCGGTGCAAACTGATCATTGGGACTAGGCTGCTCGGGTTTTGGCGGGGCGACCATGACATAGGTCATTTTCGCGCCGCGGCTGGGGTTGGACGGTGATGCGCCCCCCGGCGCATCACCGCCCGGTCGCCGCCAATCCCCCGATCGGGCGACCGCCGCCGGCGGACCGGCGGCACGGGCATATAGTGCTGCACCACTCGGGTTTGCGCTGTGACCGGCGGCACACCCGGTCGCTTTTAAGGCGGCTAGACCACCAGCGGTTCTTGTACCGCGCAACCGGGACCGCTGGGGCTCTCGGTGACCGGCGGATTCTCGTGGGGCGGCCCCGGGTCGGCCTCGTCCGCCCGGGCCGGGCCGGCGACGGCGGCAAGCAGGATCAGAAACGGCAAAAGACGGCGGGCAAGCATCGGGCGGGTTTCCTCTCGCGAACGCTCGAGCCTCAGGATACGCCTGTCTCGACGGCTGTCAGTGATCGACGTCACCCCCCAAGTCGAGGCTTTGAGGCAATAGCGAATGTGCTATGGCTCCCGCTCCATCGAGGAGGAAACGCCCATGAAGAAGACGGCGGAATTCGACATCATCGTCTACGGCGCGACCGGCTACACCGGTCGCCTGGTCGCCGAATATCTCGCCCAGCGCCATGGCGTGGGCGGTGACGTCAACTGGGCCATGGCCGGGCGCAGCGCGGCGAAATTGGCCCAGGTGCGCGACGAGATCGGCGCCCCGGCGAACACCCCGCTGGTGATCGCCGACGCGGACAACCCCGCCTCGCTGGCCGCCATGGTCGCCCGCACCAGGGCGGTGCTGACCACGGTCGGCCCCTATCAGCTTTACGGCGACGCGCTGGTCGCCGCCTGCGCGGAGGGCGGCACCGACTATCTCGACCTGTGCGGCGAGACCCCGTGGATGCGCAAGGTGATCCTTGCCCACGACGCCACGGCCAAGCGCACGGGCGCCCGCATCACCCTGTCCTGCGGCTTCGACTCGATCCCCTTCGAACTGGGCGTGTTCTTCCTCCAGGAAACCGCCCGGGCGAAGCTCGGCGCGCCGGTCGCCCGCGCCAAGGGCCGGGTTCGCGGCCTGAAAGGCACATTCTCGGGCGGCACGGCGGCCAGCGGCGCTGCGACCATGGCCTTGGCGGCCAAGGACCCGGATGTGATGGCCCAGCTCATGAATCCCTTCTCGCTGGTGCCGGGCTTCGAAGGGCCGGCGCAGCCCCACGGCATGGCGCCCGAGTTCGATCAGGACGTCGAAAGCTGGGTCGCCCCCTTCATCATGGCGACCATCAATTCGCGCAATATCCACCGTTCCAACGCCTTGCAGGGCCACGCCTGGGGCCTGGATTTCGTCTATGACGAGATGATGATCGCCGGCCCCGGCCCACAGGGCGAGGCGACCGCGAAGGCCATCGCCGGCGCCGGCTTAGGCCTGGGCGCGAACCCGCCCAAGCCGGGTGAAGGCCCCAGCAAGGAGGAGCGCGAAACCGGCTTCTACGACGTGCTGTTCATCGGCTTTGGCCCGGACGGTCAACAGGTCCGCGTCAGCGTGAAGGGCGACAGGGATCCCGGCTACGGCTCGACCTGCAAGATCATCAGCGAGGCGGCGATCTGCCTGGTCAAGGACTGCGCCGACACGCCCGGCGGCGTCTGGGTGCCGGGTGCCGCGATGGGCGGGAAGCTCATCGACCGGCTGGCCGCCAATGCCGGGCTGACGTTCACCGTGGAGTAACCCCACTCATTCGTCATCCCGGCGAAGGCCGGGATCCACTGTCGTGGAACACTGGGGCAGACCCGTATTGCCACCGCTGTGGATCCCGGCCTTCGCCGGGATGACGATAGTGGTTACGTGACTTGGCTTACAGCTTCCCGCGCAGCAGGTTGATGATGCCGGAGAAGTCGGTGCCGCCGTGGCCGGCCGCTTCATAGAGCGAGTAGAGGCTCTCGGCATGGGCGCCCAGGGGTACCGAGGCGCCGGCCTTGGCTGCCGCTTCCTGGGCCAGCTTCAGGTCCTTCAGCATCATCGAGACGGCGAAACCGGGCTTGTAGTCGCGGTTGGCCGGGCTGGTCGGCACCGGGCCGGGGACCGGGCAATAGGAGGTCAGCGACCAGCTCTGGCCCGAGGCCTTGGACGAGATGTCGAACAGTTTCTGGTGATCGAGGCCCAGCTTCTCGGCGAGCGCAAAAGCCTCGCAGGTCGCGATCATGGAAATGCCCAAGATCATGTTGTTGCAGATCTTGGCGGCCTGGCCGTTGCCCGGGCCGCCCGCGTGGATGATCGCCTTGCCCATGGCCTCCAGCACCGGCTTGGCTTTCTCGAAAGCCGCGTCCTGGCCGCCGACCATGAAGGTCAGGGTGCCGGCCTCGGCCCGCCGACGCCGCCCGACACCGGGGCATCGACCATGGCATGGCCGGCCGTCTCGGCCGCCGCGATCACCTCGCGCGCGGTGGCGACGTCGATGGTCGAGCAATCGATCAGCAGGGTGCCCTTGGCGACCGAGGCGATCACCCCGCCCTCGCCCGTGTAGACCGATTTCACATGGGCGCCGGCCGGCAGCATGGTGACCACCACCTCGGCCCCCGCGGCCGCGGCACCCGGGCTGGCGGCCGAGGTGGCGCCGGCGGCGATCAGGCCGTCGACGGCGGATTTGGACAGGTCGAACACGGTCAGGGCGTGGCCGGCCTTGACCAGGTTGCGCGCCATGGGACCGCCCATGTTGCCGAGACCGATGAAGGCGATGCGTGCCATGGGATGTTTCCTCTTTCGTAAACTTAGGCGGCCAGGTCGAGGTCGCCCTGGGGCGGCGTCGCAAAGGCGGCATTGACGATGGCCGGGGTAACCTCTTCCAGCGCGGCGGGCTGCCACCTGGGCGCCTGGTCCTTGTCGATGATCACGGCGCGCACGCCTTCATAGAAGTCGTGGCCGGTGACGATCGCCTGGGTCAGGCGGTATTCCAGGCGCATGCAATCCTCGAAATCGAGGCGGGCGCCTTCCTGCAACTGGCGCAGGGTGAACTTCATGCTGGTGGGCGACTTGGTGCGCAGGGTCGCAGCTTGCGCCTTGCCAAAATCCGAGCCATCCGCATCGAGAGCGGCGAGGATGGCCTCGACACTGTCGCCGGCGAACAGGCGATCGATCGCGGCGCGGTTGGCATCGATCGGCGCCGGGCCGGCGTCGGTGGCGACCGCGGCCAGGGCGGCATCGACCGCCTCGCCCGCCGCCAGCCGCTCGACCAGGCCGTCCAGGGCGGCCGAGGGCACGAAGTGGCTGGCGATGCCGGCGTGGACGCAATCGGCCGCCTTCAGGCGCGCGCCGGTCAGCCCCAGATAGATGCCGACCTTGCCGGGCAGGCGCGGCAGGAAATAGGTGCCGCCCACGTCCGGGAACAGGCCGATGCCGGTCTCGGGCATGGCGAACAGGGTCTTCTCGGTCGCCACCCAATGACTGCCGTGGGCCGAGACGCCGACGCCGCCGCCCATGACGATGCCGTCGACCAGCGCGATGTAGGGCTTGGGATAGCGTTTGATCAGCGTATTCAGGCGGTATTCGTCGGCCCAGAACTGCAGGGCGCCGCCATCGCCGGCCTTGCCGGAATCATGCAGGAAGCGGATGTCGCCGCCGGCGCAGAAGGCCTTTTCCCCCGCCCCGCGCACCACCACGGCGGTGACCGCCGGATCGACCGCCCAGGCCTTCAGCGCATCGCGCATGGCCAGGCACATGCCCAAGGTCAGGGCGTTCAGCGCCTTGGGCCGGTTCAGGGTGATCAGGCCGATGGCACCACGCTGCTCGAACAAAACTTCCGCTTCCATGGACCTTACCGCCCCTCGATGAGTTTGCGCGCCACGATCACGCGCATGATCTCGTTGGTGCCTTCGAGGATCTGGTGCACCCGCAGGTCACGCAGGAAGCGCTCGATGGGGAAATCCTTCAGGTAGCCGTAACCGCCGTGGATCTGCAGCGCGTCGTTGACGACGTTGAAGCTGGCGTCGGTGGCAAAGCGCTTGGCCATGGCGCAGGCCTGGGTGGCGTTGGCATCCTTGGCATCGAGCAGGCAGGCGCCGCGGTGGACCATCAGCCGTGCCGCATCGAGTTCCGTCGCCATGTCGGCCAGCTTGAACTGGATCGCCTGGAGCGTGGCCAGGGGCTTGCCGAACTGCTGGCGGTCGCGGGCGTAGTCGATGGCGAGTTCCAGCGAGCGCCGGGCGCCGCCCAGGGAGCAGGCGGCGATGTTCAGGCGGCCGCCATCCAGGCCCATCATGGCGATCTTGAAACCGTCGCCCTCGTTGCCGACACGGTTGGCCACCGGCACCCGGCAATCCTCGAAGATCACCTGGGCGGTGGGCTGGGAGTTCCAGCCCAGCTTGCGTTCCTGTGCCCCGAAGGAGAGGCCCGGCGTGCCCTTCTCGACCACGATGCAGGTGATGCCCGAGGCCCCCGGCCCGCCGGTGCGCACCATGCAGACATAGACGTCCGACACGCCGCCGCCCGAAATGAACGCCTTGGTGCCATTCAGCACGTAAGTGTCGCCGTCCAACACCGCGCGGGTCTTGAGTGCGGCGGCATCCGATCCTGCCCCCGGCTCGGTCAGGCAGTAGGACGCCAGCCAGTCCATGGTGGTGAGTTTCGGCAGGAAGCGCTGGCGCAGATCGTCGGCGCCGAAGCGGTCGATCATCCAGGAGGCCATGTTGTGGATCGAGATGAAGGCCGCGGTGGAGGGGCAGGCCGCCGCCAGTTCCTCGAAGATCAGCGCCGAATCGATGCGCTGCAGGCCCGAGCCGCCGACATCGTCCTGGACATAGATGCCGCCGAAACCAAGCGCCGCAGCGGCCCGGAGCGTGTCGACCGGCAGTTCCTTGCGCTCGTCCCAATCCGCGGCAAAGGGCGCCATGCGTTCTTGCGCGAAGGCGCGCGCGGTATCGCGAAAAGCGCGCTGGTCTTCGGTCAGCTCGAAATTCATGGATGCTCCCTCAATCGGGGCCGACTGTATGGCCGCCTCCCCCCTTGTCAACTGCGCCCCCCGCAGAACCATTGTGCGGCGGTGCGACCCTTGCACCCGGTGGCCCAAGGGATTACTGCACAAGCAGACGACGCGAGCGAGATGTCATGGCCTTTACCCCGTCCTCCGGTCCCTGCTTCCCCACCACCCGCCTGCGGCGGCCCCGCGCCCATGACTGGTCGCGCCGCCTGGTGGGCGAAAGCCGGCTGTCGGTCGACGACCTGATCTGGCCGATCTTCGTCACCGACGGCCCCGATGCGGGGGCGGAAGTCTCGTCCATGCCCGGCGTGATCCGCCGCGACGTGGCCGGCGCAGTCGAGGCGGCCGAGGAAGCGGCGAGCCTGGGGATTCCCGCCCTGGCCCTGTTCCCGCAGACCGACCCGGGCCTGAAAGACCCGCAAGGCAGCTACGCCCTCGACCCCGAGAACCTGGTGTGCCGGGCCGTGCGGGCGATCAAGGATTCAGGCGCCAAGGTCGGCCTGGTCTGCGACGTGGCGCTCGACCCCTACACCAGCCACGGCCATGACGGCGTGCTCGAGAACGGCTGCATCCTCAACGACGAGTCCGTGGCGCTGCTGGTCTCGCAGGCCCTGGTCCTGGCCGAGGCGGGGGCCGATGTCGTCGCGCCCTCCGACATGATGGACGGCCGCGTGGGGGCGATCCGCCACGCCCTGGACAATGCCGGGCGGCAGGACGTGATGATCTGCGCCTATGCCGCCAAATATGCCTCCGCCTTCTATGGCCCCTTCCGCGACGCGGTGGGTTCGGCCGCGAACCTGGGCCAGGGCGACAAGCGCACCTACCAGATGAACCCCGGCAACCGCGACGAGGCCCTGCGCGAAGTGGCCCTCGACCTGGCCGAGGGCGCCGACATGGTGATGGTGAAACCGGGCCTGCCCTACCTCGACATCATCGCCGCGGTGAAACAGGAATTCGGCGCGCCGACCTTCGCCTACCAGGTCTCGGGCGAATACGCGATGATCAGGGCCGCCGCGCTCAACGGCTGGATCGACGGCGACAAGGCCATGGTCGAATCCCTCCTCGCCTTCAAGCGCGCCGGCGCGGACGCCGTCCTCACCTACTTCGCCCCGATGGTCGCACGGTTGCTGGGGCGCTGAAGACTTACCCCACCCGTCATTCCGGCGAAGGCCGGAATCCATTCTGGGGCAGCGCGCGACGTCTCTATGGATTCCGGCCTTCGCCGGAATGACGGCGGGAGGCGTTTAAGTATCCCGGCTGGTTACCAGGCGGTTGGGGCCTTCGGGGTCCACCGCGTCGCCGATCTCGACCACCGTGTCGGTGTAGAAGCCGTTGAAATTGCTGGCGAGCGCGTTGGAATAGGCGCCGACCTGGGCGATTTCGATCCAGTCGCCGTCGGTGACGTCGTCGGGCAGGACGAAGGGCTCGGGCATCACGTCCAGGCTGTCGCAGGTCGGCCCGAAGATGCGGAACGGGGCGAATTCGCGCGACATCGGCGCGCCGCCCTTGCGGATCAGGCGCACCGGCGGGGTCAGCTTGCTGATGTTGAGTTCCGACAGGGAGCCGTAGATACCGTCGTTAATGTAGAGGCTGGAGCCCTTGCGCAGGTGCACCTGCACCAGCAGGGTGCAACCCTCCACCACCAGGGCGCGGCCCGGCTCGCACAGCACGTCACACCCCGGCGGCAGATCCAGCTTGGCGACCGCGTCCTTGATGGTCTTGAAGAACACGTCGAGCGGCGCGATCTGGGTGCCGCGATAGTGCGCCGGGAAACCGCCGCCGACATTGAGGTAGCGCAGCGGCACGCCGGCCAGGCGCATCACCTCGCCGGCATCGGCGATCGCCTTGGAATAGGCTTCCGGCGTCCGGCACTGGCTGCCGACGTGGAAGCTGATCGCCGGGATATAGCCGCGGCGGGCGACATCCTGGAGCAGGCGCACCGCCTCGTCCTTGGTCGCGCCGAATTTCAGCGACAGGTCGAAGGCGGCATAGCCGGACGCCGTCTGCAGGCGCACCTGGATCACGTCGGGGTGCTTGCCCACCTCCTCCTCGATTTTGTCCAACTCGTCGACGGAATCGACCACCCAGGCCTCCAGGCCATAGATCTTGTCGGCCGCCTCGATCGCCGCGGCCCTTGACCGGGTGGTTGAAATAGCATTGGGCGTCGGGCAGCAGTTCCTGGACCTGGGCGATCTCGACCAGCGACGCCGTGTCGTAGTGGCGGATGCCGGCCTTCCACAGGGAGGTCAAAACCAGCGGATGGGGATTGCATTTCACCGCATAGAGCACCCGGCCGGGAAAGCCTTTGAGGAAGGTCTCGGCACTGCGTTCCAGGCGATCAGGATGGACGCACAGCACTGGGTAGCTGGGGTCGAGCACGTCGACGACCTGATCGACCGTCGAAAATCGCCTGTATTTCATGCCGCCCTCCGGGGTGCCGCTCGAATCGCCTGACCCAGCATGATGGCCTTGCCCCGTGTCGGGAAGATGTCGTCCCCCACAAACGGACGATCCGCCGTGCCGCCGCCCGCGCCATGGTGCCGTGGGAGGACTTAGAAATGCCATGGACACCCGCCGACATGCCCGACCTCAACGGCAAGGTCGCCCTCGTCACCGGCGCCAACCGGGGCCTGGGCTTCGAGACCGCCAAGGCGCTGGCCGGCCGGGGGGCCCGGGTGATCATCGTCTGCCGCGACCTGATCCTGGGCTCGGAGGCCGCCGCCAGGATGGGCGGCAAGGTCGAGGTCGTGACCATCGCCCTCGACGACCTCGCCTCGATCGAGGCGGGCGCCGCCGAGATCGCCCGCCGGACCGATCACCTGGATATCGTGGTCAACAATGCCGGCCTGTTCGGCGTCGATTTCACCAAGACCAAGCAGGGATTCGAATATCACTTCGGCACCAACCACCTGGGCCATTTTGCCTTGACCCTCAAGCTGTGGCCCCTGCTGGCAACGGCGCGGGTGGTGACGGTCACCAGCGCCATGTACCGCCGGGCCAAGATCGATTTCGATGACCTCGGATGGCAAAAGCGGCCCTATTCCAAATGGCAGGCCTATGCCGATTCAAAGCTCGCCAACCTGCTGTTCGCCGAGGAATTGCAGCGCCGCTTCGACGCCGCCGGCTTCAAGGCCACCAGCGTGCTGGCCCACCCCGGCTATGCCGCGACCAACAGCCCGTTCGGCGGCCGCTCGATGAAACCCAATTTCGGTGAGGTGATCATGCTGATCCTGGGCAACCTGCTGATGGCGCAGAGCCCGGCCATGGGCGCCCAGCCCAGCCTGATGGCGGCAACCGACGCGCAAGCCCGTGGCGGCGATCTCTATGGCCCGACCAGGATGGGCGGCATGCGCGGCGCGCCCGCCAAGGCCGACAAGAAGATCGCACCCGATCCAGCACTCGCCCTGCGCCTGTGGCAGGTCTCATCCGGGCTGACCGGGGTTGCGGTCTGAGGCTGTCAGGCGCGTTGTGCGTCCTTCGAGACGCCACTCTTCGAGTGGCTCCTCAGGATGAGGAGAATCTTTATGCCACAACAATTTTCCTCATCCTGAGGAGGCCCGAAGGGCCGTCTCGAAGGACGCACAACGTCTCTGCCAGGTGCGGCGCCTATTCCGGGGCGAGGCCGATGCGTGCGCGCACCTCGTCGATGGGCAGGGCGACCAGGGGCCAGAAATCCCAATTGTCCGACAGGTCGGTAGTCATCGCGCCACCGCGTTCGATAGCGCGAAAGAAACGCGGGGCGAGGCCCGGCTCGGCCATGATGCTCTTCACGGTGGGCTGTTTCACCGGGGTCACGTTGAGCCCCGCGCCGAAGGTCAGTTGCGCGAAGAGAATGACGTAGAACGGGTTCTGCCGGCGGAAGCCGGCCATGAGGGCGGCGACCAGCGTCTCCTCCGCCGGCGTGACGCCGTAGCCGCCCAGCACATGGGAGAAATCGTGATAGACGCCCGCCAGGGGAAAGCCGAATTTCTCGCCGGGAAAACCAAAGCTGTTGTCGCGGTAGTGGCGGAAGAAACGGCCGCCCAGCGACTCCGCATCCAGGTCGGCGAAAGCGGTGAAGCGCGCCGCGAGCGCCGGATCCTCGTGCAGGCCACGCAGGCCCAGGACCGCTTCGGCCACGCCGCGGATGCCGCCATGGTGCAGGTACTGGTCCTTCAGCAGCCCGCCGATATGGGAATGGCGCAGGAAGTCGAGGCGGAACAGCAGCATGTGATGTTCCATCATCTTCTGCATGGTGCGCAGCGCCGGCAGGTCGACCTGCAACGCCTTGGCGAATTCGGTGATCCGGCCCCAGGCGGCAGGCGAAGCCGGCCCGTCGGCCAGGCTCACCACGATCATGCCCTGGACCAGTTGCTGTGCCACGGGGGCCGACAGGCCCGCCGCCAGTTCGGCCGGCGCTATCGGCTCGAGTTCGTCGAGCGGGACGTGGAGATCGAGCAGGAAATCCTGGGCGGCCGCGATCATGGCGCCTGCCGCAGGCCCGATCTCGCCATCCGCCTGTGCCACCATACGCATCGCACGCAGGCCCAGGAGCGCTTCCTCGGGGCCTGGATGAATAAGCTGCATCGAACATCCCTCCGGCGCATGGGCCGGGGCGAATCATGCACGTGGGCCTTTGCAGGCGCAACGCGTCGGGGAAGTTGAAGCGGGCGGGCGCGACCTTGCCTGATTCAGGTAGGGCGGACCATAACCAGAAGGCTTCATCTGGCCCCCAACTCATGTTCAAGTCGGGACATGACAAGCCTTGCCCCGCCCCCTACCCCTGCCTGATGCCGACAACGGCATCATCACCGATGCCGGCGCGACCCGATTGAGCGACTATGGCATCGCTTAATGGGCCGGTCCCTACCCAGGACATAAGCTTCCAGCAAAGCAAACAAACGGCTACTCGGGCTGATCACCATGTGTAACTGCGCAGAGTTGGAAGACATCGTTAATTGCGGCGATAACGAACAGGAAGAGTTCGTGCGTCCTCGCAAGCTTTTCCTTATGAGCGAAAAGCCTGATGCCCGCCTGTACTCATGTCCTGACTGCGGTTGCCACTGGCAAGTCGACCACATGATGAGAGGGCCGCAGGCCATAAAGGTGACAGACCCATCCCAATGGGAGGAATTCGACGACCGCCCACATAGATTGAAGTTCATGGAGCGCCTTCACGGAGGCCGGAGCGCGGATCAATGCCAGTGGTTGGGATGCACGAACCGCGCGCTCAATGGCATGGCGCTGTGTGTTATGCACGCCTATCCCGAGTGGGCGCCCGGTCGGCCCTGAGCGCGGGAGCCGCCATCCCATTCGGCGTTAGCTACTTCATCTGGCCCCAAGTCATGCTCAAGTCGGGGCATGACAAGCCTTGCCCCGATCCCCGCCCCCCTGCCCGTCACCATCGACGACGTTCGCCAGGCCGCCGCCAACCTGCGCGGCCAGATCGTCGAGACGCCCACCGCCTTCTCCCGGACGCTGAGCCAGGTCACCGGCGCCCGGGTACACCTGAAATTCGAGAACCAGCAGTTCACCGCTTCCTTCAAGGACCGCGGCGCCTGCTACAAACTGCAAAGCCTGAGCGAGGCCGAGCGTCGGGCCGGCGTCATCGCCGTGTCAGCCGGCAACCATGCCCAGGGCGTCGCCTATCACGCCGCGCGGCTGGGAATACCCGCCACCATCGTGATGCCCAGGAACACGCCCTTCGTGAAAGTGCGCCAGACCCGCGAGCACGGCGCCCGCGTGGTGCTGGAGGGCGAGATCCTGTCGGAATCCTTCGCCGCGGCCAAGCGCATTGGTGCTGCCGAAGGCCTGATGCTGATCCATCCCTTCGACGACACTCGCATCATCGCCGGCCAGGGTACCGTGGCCCTCGAAATGCTGGCCGAATTTCCCGATCTCGACTGCCTGGTGGTGCCGATCGGCGGCGGCGGCCTGATCGCCGGCGTCGCCATCGCCGCCAAGGCGCACAACCCGGGCATCGAGATCATCGGCGTCGAAACCGCGCTGTACCCGTCGATGTATCATGCGATGCGGGGCGAGCCGGCCCAATGCGGCGGCGCCACCATTGCCGAGGGCATCGCGGTCAAGGATGCCGGGCAGATCACCCTGGCGATCTGCCGCGAACTGGTGGCCGAGATCATGCTGGTCTCCGATGCCGACCTGGAGCGGGCGATCGGCCTCCTCCTGGCGATCGAGAAGACCGTGGTCGAAGGTGCGGGCGCCGCCGGCCTGGCCGCCCTGCTCGCCAATCCGCAGCGTTTTTCGGGCAAGCGCGTCGGCCTGGTGCTGACCGGCGGCAATATCGACCCGCGCCTGCTGGGCGAGGTGATCCGCCGCAACCTGGTGCGCGAGGGCCGCATCGCCGGCCTGCGCGTGATGATCTCCGACAGCCCCGGCACGCTCGCCAAGATCGCCAGCCTGATCGGCGAAGGCGGTGGCAATATCCTGGAAGTCTCGCACCAGCGCCTGTTCCTCGACGTGCCGGTGAAGAACGCCGACCTCGACCTGGTGGTGGAAACCCGCGACGCCGCCCACCTGGACGAAATCATCGCCAGCATCACCACCGCCGGCTATCCGGTGCGCCGGCTGCGCTCGACCGATGCGGCAGGGTAAAATGTGTGTGCACCGCCCTCAGCGAATACCTGTCGACGACCATCCCCTTGCAGATGCCCACTTCTTGTAGATGCGGTACATCTCTGCCCTGTTCACCCCGGTCAATTGCATCGCCTCAGCATCGCTAATGCCCACGCCGTGGAGCAGATCGTTCAATGTGTTGTTGATTGCAACACACGCACAACCGTCATCGTCTCTGTCGTCGACATTTGGCCATTGACTCAGCAGCCCTCGCATTTCGTCTTCAGAAACGCCGAGGCGTGTGTCGAAGTCAAAATCGAAATATTTGAAAGCGCCTTCCATCGTGCGACGGACGACTTCCTGTTCGCTGTGTGTGAGGACGTTTAAAGACATCTGGGAGACTGTTTCAAAAGTTGTGCCTTGCGGAGACGCATTGCGTCCTTCGACAAGCTCAGGATGAGGGGAATCTTTGTGGCAAAAAGACTTGTCCTCATGGTGAGCCTGTCGAACCACGCAACTCGTTTGCCCGTGTCACCCAACGAGAGGCGTCTAATCTTGCCATTCTTGATCGCCACCTGCGCTTCGCCAAGAGGGAATTGCCATCCTGCGGACATTGCCGATCACCCGCGAGACACTTCGGCGGCCCGCATCAACATGCCGGCGACCGCCAACGCCTCTGCGTTGGAAAGCTCGATGTGGACGCCCAGGGGCTTCCTGATTTTCAGGCAGATGGCACTATCCAACCAGACATCGACCCGGCCGTCGGCCGCCTCATAGGTCCAAAGGGATTGGCCTGTTGCGCCAATAGTAGCCTTCGCCTTGGTCTGAGCCCCAAGACCAACATCGCCCTCTCCCGGTCGGGTAGCCAGCCGCAGCAGTATTTCAGCCAGTTCGACGATCGCTTCCTCGCCCAAATCGGTTGGGTCGTCGAAGGGATTCAACGATTTCAGGCAGATGGCGCCGGTCGGCTCCCGCCAGACCTCAATGTCCCCTTCCCCTGCCAAAATTCGCTGGTCGTCTGTCATTGCACCTTCCATGGCGATAAAGCCTCCGGTCGTATGGCAGGATGACCGCCGACTTGATCTCGCGCAATGCGGGGCGGTGCCGGCGAGACAAAGTTGGCCAGGAACAGGTCCGCGGCCTGAATCAAGCGACTTCGACCCCCGGCGGCGCTAATCTGCTCCAAGCGGCTCGCTCGGCCCCGGAAAACGCGCGATGGAATTCAAGGATTACTACAAGGCCCTGGGGGTCGCGCGGGAGGCGCCGCTCGACGAGATCAAGCGGGCTTACCGCAAGCTGGCGCGGCAGTATCACCCCGACCTGAACAAGGAGCCTGGTGCCGAGGCCCGTTTCAAGGAAATCGGCGAGGCCTATGAGGCGCTGAAGGATCCCGAGAAACGGGCGGCCTATGACTCGCTCGGGCAGGGCTTCGACGCCGGGCAGGAATTCCAGCCGCCACCCGGCTGGGATACGGGCTTCGAGCATGCGGGTGCGGGATCGCCATTCGACGCGCCCGACTTCAGCGAATTCTTCGAGACCCTGTTCGGCCGCGGCCATCGCCAATCCGCCGGGCGCGGCACGTTCCAGGCCCGGGGCGAGGACCATCACGCCAAGGTGCAGATCGAGCTCGAGGACGCCTACCAGGGTGCCGCGCGGACGATCTCGCTGCGGGCGGCGGAACTGGGCGAGGATGGCCGGGCGCATCTGCGCGAGCGCAGCCTGAACGTCCAGATCCCCAAGGGCGTGCGGCCGGGCCAGCATATCCGCCTGAACGGCCAGGGTGGTCCGGGCCTTGGCGGCGGGCCGGCGGGCGACCTTTACCTCGAGGTCGAGTTCAAGGCCCACCCGCTCTACCGGGTCGAGGACAGGGATGTCTATTTCGACCTGCCGGTGACGCCGTGGGAGGCGGCGCTGGGCGCCAAGGTCAAGGCGCCCACGCCGGCCGGACCGGTCACCCTGACCATCGCCGCCGGCTCGCAGGCCGGCACCAAGCTGCGCCTGAAGGGCCGCGGCCTGCCCGGCACCCCGCCGGGCGATCTCTATGCCGTGCTGCAGATCGCCCTGCCGCCGGCCGCCAGCGAGGAAGCCCAGAGGCTGTACAGCGAGATGGCTGCGACGCTGGCGTTCAATCCCCGGACCAGGCTGGGAGTGTGATCATGGCAGAGCAACCCGGTTACATCCTGAGCGGCACGATCATCGACGAGCAGGTCGAGCTGAGCCTCGACGAGGTCTCGACCTTCTGCGCGGTGCGGCGGGAGGAAATCGTCATCCTGGTCGAGGAAGGCGTGCTGGAACCCGTGGGGGCGCAGGCCGACGACTGGCGCTTCGGCGGCGACAGCCTGCGGCGCGCGACCAAGGCGCTGCGCCTGCAACGGGACCTTGAAATCAGCCCCGGCGCCCTGGCCCTGATCCTGGACCTGATGGACGAAAACGACCGGCTGCGGGCGCAACTGGCCCTGCTGCGTCATCGCTGAGACACCAGCGCCGGGAACCGCGCCGCATTCTCCAGCACCACGATCCAATCCCGGCCGGTGGCGCCGCCGGCCACCAGGTTGCCGGCGGCATCGACCGGCGCCCGGGTCAGGGAGACCGATTGCATGACGTTGCCGCCGATCGCCTCGATGCAGCGGCCCGACGGGCTGAAATCGCAGGCGCTAAAGCCCACGACGATGTCGCAGTGCATGGGCCGGGTGCCCAGGGTCAGTTCGCGCCAGTCGGCCGGGGGGGCGCCGCTGCGGGTGGCGCAGACCAGGTCGCCGGCCAGGGGCGGCCCGGACGCGATCGGCCGGGCGCGGAAGGCGCGGCTGCCGGGCGGCGCCGTCATGAGGTCGTTGATGTAATCCCAATGGGTATCGCTGTAGAGGAAGCGGCCCTCGGGCACGCCGGCCATCCAGATCACCCAGGAGGTGAAGGCGGCCGACCAGGGCTCGTCGAAGGGGCTCGAGCCGATCGGCGTGCGGCGGAAGGCGGTCTTCTCCACGCTGCCGTCGGGGTTCTGGACGTTGGTGTAGCCGGCCGCCTGGGCGGTCAGTTCCCAGTGGTTGCGGTGGGGTGGGGTGGCGCACCAGTAGTCGGCCAGCGAGGGGAAGGCGTCACGCTCCTGCTCCCACATCGCCGGGTGGCTGTTGGGCAGGATGACCACGGCGCGCCCGGGCTGAAGCTCCACCACCCGCTCGCCCCATTTGGCCCATTCGCCGCGCGCGATGCGCACCATGGCCGCGGCGGTGCCGTCGGCCGGCGCCGCGGGCTGGGCCCCGGCGCAGGCGGCAGGTTCCGGCACCGCCTGGGTGCTGGCCCCCGGGGGCTTGGCGCAGGCGGCCAGGCTCAAGCCCAGAATCAGGAGGATGGCGCCGGCCTTGTTCATGTCACCACCCGAGTCGATGTATCCAAAACGGGTGTTATCTTACCTGTCGAGGCCGCGCTGTGCGAGGAAACGCCGCCGCCCCGCCTCACCCTTGGCCTCGAACACCGGCAGCAGGCGCTCGATCAACCAGGGGAAGGCCCCGACCAGGCGCGAGGTCAGGCTGTCGCCGTAAGGGACGTAGGTTTCCAGCCGGCCGCTGTCCAGGGCCCGCATCGCCGCCTGCGCCACCTCGGCCGCGGTCAGGACCCGGCCGACGAAATTGAGCGGCGAACCACCGTGGGTCGCCTCATAGCGCAGCATCGGCGTGTCGACCCCGCTGGGGAAGACGCCCGAGACGCCGATGCCGTGAGGCTTGAGTTCGGCCCGGATCGAGGTCTGGAAGCCGCGCAGGCCGAATTTTGCCGCCGCATAGGCGGCACTGCCGCGCATCGCCACGATGCCGCCCATCGACACGATCGAGAGAATGTGGCCACGCCGGCGCGGTAACATGACCCGTGCCGCGGCGCGGGCAAGCTGCATCGGTGCCGCCAGGTTGATCGCCAGGTGGCGGTCGAGGACGGCCGGCGCCAGGTCGTGGGCATCGCCCGGTTCGATGTAACCGGCATTGTTGACCAGGATATCCAGATCGGCATGGTCGCGCTCGATCGCCGCCGCCAGCGCCGCAATGCCCTCGATGGTGGACAGGTCGGCGTCGATCATGATCGGTACCGTCTTCAGGGCCTTGGCGTTCGCCTCCATCCGGCTGCGGTCGATGTCGGCGAGGACCAGGGTGTGCCCGCGCGCCTCCAGCCGCTGCGCCATCTCGCCGGCAATGGCACCGCCGCCGCCGGTGATCAGGACCTTGCCCGCCGGCATCACGCGGCTTGGCTTTCGGCGTAGCGGCCCGGTTCCAGGTCGGGCCAGCCCAGGCGCCGGCGGATCTTGCGCATATGCTTGCGGTAGGCGGCGATCTCGACATAGGCGGCGTGGCGGCTGGAACCGGCGAAGTGGATGCCGCCGCTGAGATCGGGCGCATCGGTCGCGATCAGGGCATTGATCGCGTCGGCCCCTGCCCCGCCCCGGGCCCGCGCCGCGATCGTGCGGGCGATCAGGTCGGCCATCTGGTCGAACAGCTTGTAGGCGCCGCCATTGGTCTCCATGAAGCCCAGGGCATAGAGCGAGGGCACCTCGCGGCTGAACAGGTTCATGTAGAGCTTGGGCCGCCCGTCCTTCCACTGGAACAAGGCCGGGTCCAGATAGGGAATTTTCCACTGATAGCCGGTGGCGGCGATGATCAGGTCGATCTCCTGCGCCGTGCCGTCCTTGAAGTGCACGGTCTTGCCCTCGAAGCGCGCGACATCCGGCTTGGCCGCGATGTCGCCGTGGGCGAGGTAGTGCAGCAACTGGGTGTTCAGGATCGGGTGGGTCTCGAAAATGCGGTGATCGGGCTTCTGCAGGCCCAGGCGGGTCAGGTCGCCGTTGAGCAGGCGCAGCATGCCCCCGAACACCCGCTGCTCCAGCCACATGGGCAGTTGCGGGCCCGCGGCGGCAAAGGCATCGGCGGGGATGCCGAAGATGTGTTTCGGGACGAAGTGATAGCCGCGGCGCAGGCTGATGAAGGCCGCGTCAGCCATCTTGGCGGCATCGCAGGCGATGTCGCAGCCGGAATTGCCGGCCCCGATGACCAGCACGCGCTTGCCCCTGAACTCGTCGATCGACTTGTAGGTCACCGAATGGCGCAGCTCGCCGGTGAAATGGCCGGGATACTGCGCCGTGCTGGGGTGCCAGTTGGTGCCGTTGGCGCAGACCACCGCGCTGTGCTCGACCGTCTCGCCGGTCGAGAGCGTGACCTGCCAGTGCCCGTCGGCCAGCCTGGCCTCGCTCACCTGCGTGTTGAAGCGGATGTGCGGGTAGAGGTCGAAGCGGCGGGCGAAGGACCGCATATAGGCCAGGATCTGCCGGTTCGAGGGATAGTCCGGGTAATCGTCCGGCATGGGGAAGTCGTGGTAGTGCGACTGGGTCCGCGACGAGATGAAGTGCGCCGACTGGTAGATCGGCGAGCCTTCGTTG
This sequence comes from Oleomonas cavernae, assembly GCF_003590945.1. NCBI lineage: Bacteria > Pseudomonadati > Pseudomonadota > Alphaproteobacteria > Acetobacterales > Acetobacteraceae > Oleomonas > Oleomonas cavernae. Next base: position 1,712,145 of record NZ_QYUK01000011.1, read on the forward strand.
GCCGGGTCCCACAGGCCGCCGACATCGCCGTGACGCTCGTAGACCACGAAGGGAATGCCCTGGGCCTTGAAAGTGCGCGCCAGGCTCAACCCCGCCGGACCGCCACCCACCACGCAAACCGGTGCCATCTCGATCATGCCATCCTCATAAACTGAGCAATCCTCAGATTTGCTAAATCTGATGACTCCTCATATTTATTGCAAGCAGATTCTTTTCAGGTGCGGGCATGGCGGACAGCGGACAGGGGATCAGGCGACGGCCGCAGCAGGCCCGTGCCCAGGCGCGGATGCAGCGCATCCTCGACGAGGCCGCGGCCCTGATTGCCCAAAAGGGCAGCGAGCAGGTGAAAATGTCCGAGATTGCCGAGCGGGCCGAGGTGCCCATCGGCTCGGTCTATCAATTCTTCCCCGACAAGACGGCGATCATCCGCACCCTGGCCGAGGTCTACATGGCCCGGATCCGTGCAGGCCTGGTCGCCGGCCTGGCCGACATCGCCTCGCCCGCCGAGGCACTCGAGCGGATCGGGTCACTGTTCGACGACTATTACGCCCTGTTCCTGTCGGAGCCGGTGCTGCGCGACATCTGGGGCGGCACCCAGGGCGACAAGCTGATCCAGGACCTCGACATCGCCGACAGCCGCGAGAACGGCCAGGCCGTGTTCGATACCCTGAAGCGTTTCGTTGGCGTGCCAGACCGGCCGCGCTTCAAGACGGCCTGCTTCCTGGTGCTGCACCTGACCGGCGCCGCGGTGCGCATGGCCATCGCCGTGGAGCGCAAGGAGGGCAAGCGCCTGGTCGAGGAATACAAGGCGCTGATGGTGCGGGAACTGGGCGCGTTCCTGAAGGGGCCGGCATAGGCGGGGTGCGTCCTTCGAGACGGCCCTGCGGGCCTCCTCAGGATGAGGAGAATCTTTGTGGCAAAAAGACTTTCCTCATCCTGAGGAGCCATGCGAAGCGTGGCGTCTCGAAGGACGCACGCTGCCGATCCCCTATGGCCCCTCGCCCGCATCCAGCGGTTCGTAACCCTGGTCGCCCTCTTCCAGCGGTTCCAGGTCCTCGTCACGGCCGATCACCGGCAGGGCCTGGCGCGGATCGACCAGGCCGGCCGCCTTCAGGTCCTCGATCCCCGGCAGGTCGCCGATCTGGGCCAGGCTGAAGTGATCGAGGAAGACGTCGGTGGTCTTGAAGGTCAGCGGCTTGCCCGGGGTCTTGCGCCGGCCGGCGGGCTTCACCCAGCCGGTTTCCAGCAGCACGTCCAGGGTGCCGCGGCTGACCGCGACGCCGCGGATCGCCTCGACCTCCGACCGGGTCACCGGCTGGTGATAGGCGACGATTGCCAGGGTCTCGATCGCCGCGCGCGACAGGCGGCGGGTTTCTTCCGTGTCCCGGCGCAGCAGGAAGGCCAGGTCCGGCGCGGTGCGGAAGGTCCAGCGGCCGCCGACCTCGATCAGGTTCACGCCCCGGCCGCGATAGAAGTCAATCAAGCCGTCGATCAGCGGCCGCACGGCGACACCGGGCGGCAGGCGCAGGGCCAGGGTGGCCTCGTCCAGCGGTTCGGCCGCGGCGAAAAGCAGGGCTTCGATCATGCGGGTGTAGTGCAGCAGATCGGCCTCGTCGGGGGGCGGCGGGCCCTTGGGCTCGTCTTCCTCGAACATCTCAGGGTCTTGAGCGGGGGTCTCGCTCATTCGTCACGCGCCTTCCTGATGAAAATGGGGGCGAAGGGCTCGCTCTGGCGGAGCTGGATCTTGCCCTGGCGAACCAGCTCGAGGCTGGCCGCAAAGGTCCCGGCCAGGGCCGAGCGGCGGCCCAGCGGATCGGCGAATTCGTCGGGCATGAAGCTTTCCAGCCGCGCCCAGTCGAGCTCGATCCCCAGCATGCGCGAGAGGCGATGGATCGCCGCCTCCATGGTGAACACCGGCGGCAGCTTCACGGTCATGTGGCCGCCGGTCTTGCGGGCGGCCCAGTCGGCATAGGACCGGATGAGGTCGTAGAGGCTCAGGTCCCAGTTCGACTTGCGCACCACGGTGACGCCTTCGGGATCGCCGCGGGAGAAGACGTCGCGGCCCAGTTGGTGGCGCGACATGAGCTTGGCCGCCGCGGCGCGGATCGCCTCCAGCCGCTCGAGCTGCAGGGCCATGCGCGCGGCCAGCTCCTCGCCCGACGGTTCCTCGCCCGAGGGCGCCTCGGGCACCAGCAGGCGCGACTTGAGATAGGCGAGCCAGGCGGCCATGACCAGGTAGTCGGCGGCCAGTTCCAGGCGCAGGCGCCGCGCCTCGCCGATGAAGACCAGGTACTGATCGACCAGTTTCAGGATCGAGATCTTGCGCAGGTCGACCTTCTGGGTCTTGGCCAGGGCCAGCAGCACGTCGAGCGGCCCCTCGAAGCCCTCGACGTCGACCTTCAGAACCTCGCCGTCTTCGCCGATGATGGCGGCGGCCTGGTCTTCAAAGGGCAGGGTCGGCTTGTCGCTCATGGCGCGATATTACTCAGGCAAGCCCGGTGAGCGAGAGCAAAAGCCGCACGACGCCGTTGATGATCGGCGCGATCAGGTCGAACACCGGGTTGAAGGCGAAGCCCAATTGCTGCGCGATCAGCGGCAGCAGGAAGACCGCCCCGAAGACGATCAGCATGCCGTAGGGCTCGACCCGCGACAGGGGATAGGCCAGGGCGCGCGGCAGGACGCCCACGGCGACACGGCCGCCGTCCAGGGGCGGCAGCGGGATCATGTTGAAGACCCCCAGCACGGCATTGACCAGGATCGCGTTGACGCAGTTCTCGCCCAGCCATTGCCCGGCCTGGTCCGGCAGCAGCGGCACCAGGTGCAGCAACAGCGCCGCGACCAGCGCCATCAGCAGGTTGGCGCCCGGCCCCGCCGCGGCGACCAGGACCATGTCGCGGCGCGGGTTGCGCAGCTTGCGGAAATTGACCGGCACCGGCTTGGCATAGCCGAAGGCAAAGCCCGCCGTCAGCAGCAACAGGCCGGGCAGGATGATCGTGCCCAACGGGTCGATATGGCGGACCGGATTGGCCGAAATGCGCCCCAGCATGCGCGCCGTGGGATCACCCAGCTTGTCGGCCATCCAGCCGTGGGCGGCCTCGTGCAGGGTGATGGCGAAGATGATCGGCAGGGCCCAGACCGAGACCTCATGCACGAAACCAGGAAAATCCATCATGCCACGGCCTCCGCCAGCAGGGCTTCCAGCTCGGCACGGCCGGCGGTGCGATCGAATGGCTTGGGCGGCTGTCGGCGCGCGCTGGCCGCTTGCCAGCGGGCCAGCGCCGGCCCGGCCAGCACCGGCACCGCGGGCAGCAGGGTGGCCATCTCGTCCAGCCTGCCACTGCAATGGAGGGCGATGTCGCAGCCGGCGCTCAAGGCCCACGCCGCCCGATCGGCCAGGTCGCCGGACAGCGCCTGCATGTTGATGTCATCCGAGACCAGCACATGGTCGAAGCCGAGCAGCCCGCGCACCACCCCGGCAATGCCCGCGGCCGATTGGGTCAGGGGTGCCGCCGGATCGATCGCGCCATAGACGACGTGGGCGGTCATGGCGATGGGCATGTCGGCCAGCGCCTTGAAGGGCACGAAATCCGTGGCCGTCAGGCCATCCAGCGGCTCGTCCACCACCGGCAGCGAAACATGGCTGTCGGCCATGGCCCGGCCGTGGCCCGGCAGGTGCTTGATCACCGGCAGGACACCGCCGTCGAGCAGGCCGTCGCAGGCGACCCGGCCCAGTGCCGCGACCACCTGCGGGTCGGCGCTGAAGGCGCGGTCGCCGATCACGTCATGGGCACCGGGAATCGAGATGTCGATACACGGGTGGCAGTCGACATCGATGCCCAGGTCGTGCAGGTCGGCCGCGATCAGCCGGGCCTGGAGATAGGCGGCACGCGCGGCCTCGCGCGGGGCCAGGGCGCCGATGCGGCGGGCCGGGAAGTAGCGCGGCCAGTGCGGCGGCCGCAGGCGCGCCACCCGGCCGCCCTCCTGGTCGATCCAGACCGTGGCATCGGGCCGGCCGACGGCGCTCCGGCAATCGGCGACCAATGTCCTGACCTGGTCCGGCGTTTCGATATTGCGCGCGAACAGGATGAAGCCCAGCGGCGGGGCGGCCGCAAACAGCGCCCGTTCGGCCGCGGTCAGCACGGGTCCGCTGACTCCGACGACGATGGCGCGGGGATCAGTCATGACGGCTTCCCTAGGTAGCCCTCTCCGCCCTTCAGGGGGAGAGGGTTGGGAGAGGTGGGTTGATGGCGTAGGGCGCGATCCTGCCCGCACACCACCTCACCCTTGCTTCCCACCGCTGCGCGGCGGGCCCCTTCCCTCTCCCCCGCCTGCGGCGGAGAGGGGGCAGCGGAGCAGCGATCAGTGAACGACATTGCAGTCCTGGTTGCGCTGCTTGAGCTTGGCGCAGACCTGGGCGGCAGCGTCCTTGGTGGCGAAGGGGCCGGCGCGCAGGCGGTAAAGCGTGGCGCCGTTCACCTGGACCGGCACGATGATCGGCTTGAGGCCCGCCAGCAGATCGGAATTGGCCTTGGCGATGCGCGCCCAGGCCTGTTTGGCGGTCGCCTCGTCCTTCAGGGCCGCGAGCTGGATCACTGCCGCACCGCTCGCCGACGGCGCCGGTGTAGCAGGCGCCGCCGGGGCCGGCACGGCGGCGGTGGCCGGCGGCTTGGGCGGGGTGGCCGGGGCCGGTGCAGGCGTTGGTGCCGCGGCAGTCGCGGGCGGCTTGGCGGGTGCCGGCGTGGGCGTCGCCGGTGCGGGCGTCGCCATGGCGGGCGGGGTCAGCGGCGTGGGCGCCCCACCCTCCTCCGCCGTCGGCGGCGAGGGCGGCGGCACCTCGGTCAGCGGCGGCGGTGGCGGCGGGGTGGGCCTGGCCATCGGCTCGTCCGGCGGGGGCAGAAGCTGTTCGGGCAGGCTGGAATCGGCATTGCTGCCGCCGATGCGGTCGAAGATCAGCTTGTCCTGGTCGGGCACTTCCATGCCGCCCGGCGATTCAGGCGGCACCTTGGACGGTTCGGGATTGGCCCGGATCAGTGGCACGCTGGTGGCATCCGCCACCTGGGAACGGTCATCGCCGCCGGCAATCAGCGACAGGAGCAGATAAAGCACGGCGCCGCCGGCCAGGCCGATGACGACCAGGCGCCCGATGCGCATGCCACCGCCCCCGCCGTCGGTCGGCGGCGGCACCATCCGCTCGCCCGCCGGGCCGGGCCGATAGGGCCCTTGGCCATAAGGGTCAGGGGTGTAGGGATCTTGATTCGGGTCCTGATTCGACATCAGCGCATCTCCTCGGCCGGCGTCACCCCAAGGATACCAAGACCCGACGCGATGACATCGCACACGGCTTGCAGCAGGCTGAGCCGGGCGCGCGTCAGGCCGGGGTCATTGACGTGGATGAAGCGCAAGGACGGGTCTTCCTTGCCCTTGTTCCACAGCCCGTGGAAGCTCGCGGCCAGATCATACAGGGCAAAGGCCACGCGGTGCGGCTCGTGCGCCTCCGCGGCCGATTCCAGCAGGCGCGGAAAGGCCGCCATCTGCTTCACCAGGGCCAGTTCGTCGATCGTCACGATGCGGTCGAGCGGCGCTGCCGCCAGTACCGCGCGATCGGTGTCGAGATCCGGCAGTTCCGCCTTGGCGTTGCGCAGCACCGAGCGCGCCCGGGCATGGGCGTACTGGACGTAGAAGATCGGGTTGTCCTTGGACTGTTCCGTCACCTTCTCGAAGTCGAAGTCGATCGGCGCATCGTTCTTGCGCATCAGCATCATGAAACGCACCACGTCGCGGCCGACCTCGTCGACGACCTCGCGCAGGGTGATGAAGCTGCCCGAGCGCTTGGACATCTTCACCGGCTCGCCGCCGCGGGTGAGCTTGACGAGCTGGCAGATCTTCACGTCGAGCTCGGCGGCACCGCCCGAAATCGCGGTCACCGCCGCGCGCATGCGCTTGATGTAACCGCCGTGGTCGGCGCCCCAGACGTCGATCTGGTTGGTGAAGCCGCGCGTGAACTTGTCGAAGTGATAGGCGATATCGGCGGCGAAATAGGTCCAGGCGCCGGACGATTTCTTCAGCGGCCGGTCGGTGTCGTCGCCGAATTCGCTGGCCTTGAACAGGGTCTGGGGCCGCGGCTCCCAATCCTCGGGCTGCTTGCCCTTGGGGGCTTCCAGCACGCCTTCATAGATCAGGCCCCGCTCGGTCAGGGTCGCCAGCGCCTGGTCGATGCGGCCGGACTTGTGCAGGCTGGCCTCCGAGAAGAAGACGTCCTGCTTGATGTTGAGGGCAGCCAGATCCTCGCGGATCATCACCATCATCGCGGCGATGGCGAATTCCTTCACCGGCACCAGCCAGATTTCCTCCGGCTGGTTCAGGTAGCGGTCGCCAAACTTGGTCTTCAGCCCCTGCCCCACCGGAATCAGATAGTCGCCGGGATAGAGCCCCTCGGGGATCTCGCCGATCGCCTCGCCCAGGGCCTCGCGGTAGCGCAGGTGCGCGGAACGGGCCAGGGTGTCGACCTGGCCGCCGGCATCGTTGATGTAATATTCGCGGGTGACGTCGTAGCCGACCTTCTCGAGCAAGGCGGCCAGCGCGTCGCCGAAGACGGCGCCGCGGCAATGGCCGACATGCAGCGGCCCGGTGGGATTGGCCGAGACATATTCGACATTGGTCCTGATGCCGGCACCCAGCGCCGAGGCGCCGTAAGCCGGGCCGGCGGCCAGGATCTCGCCCAGGCGCGCGCGCCAGAAATCATCCGACAGGCGCAGGTTGACGAAGCCGGGGCCGGCCACGCTCGCTTCCGTCACCGCCGGATGATCGCGCATGGCCTCGGCGATGTGCTGGCCCAGGACCTGGGGTTTCACGCCCAGGAGCTTGGACAGGGCGAGCGCCGCATTGGTCGCGACATCGCCGTGGGCGGCATCCTTGGTCGGCTCCAATCGGACGGCCGACAGGTCCTGCGGCAACGCAGGGATGGTGCCGGCGGCAGACAGGGACAGGAGGCGGGCCTTGAGGTCAAGGCCAAGACTATCGAAGAAGTTCATCATGTATGGACGCTGACATCGAAAAGGCGGGCGTGTTCCTCGATCGCGAAGCGGTCGGTCATGCCGGCAATGAAATCGGCCACAAGCCGGGCGGTTCTGGGCGTGCCGGACCCTTCGGCCCGCCGGGCCCAGTCGGCCGGCAGGCAATCGGGTTCGGCCAGGAAGAGGTCGAACAGTTCACGGACGGTCCGCCTGGCCTTGGAGGTCATGCGGTTCACCCGGTCGTGGCGATACATACGGGCCTTCAGGAACTCCTTCAATGCCCGATCCTGCGCCTGCATCTCGGGCGAAAATGCGACGACGGGTGCGCCGTGGTGGCGAATGTCTTCGACCAGGCCCGGTTTCAGGGCCGCCAGCCGCCGCGCCGTTTCGCCCAGGACATCCTCGACCATGCGGTTGATCAGGCGCCGCACCACCTCATGGGCCATGCGCTGGCGTTCCAGCTCGGGATACTGCCGCTCCACCGCCGCGACCACGTCGCCCACCAGGGGCAGGTCGCGCAGGTCGGCAAGCTGGAACAGGCCGGCGCGCAACCCGTCATCGATGTCGTGATTGTTATAGGCGATATCGTCGGCCAGGGCCGCCACCTGGGCCTCGGGCCCGGCATGGGTGGCCAGTTCCAGGTCCTGCTCGCCCATGTAGTCGAGGATGGCAACCGGCAGCGGCCCCGCGCCGCGCCGGCGCTTGCCCTGGGCGTCGACCAGCGGGCCGTTGTGCTTGACCACCCCTTCCAGGGTTTCCCAGGTCAGGTTCAAGCCGTCGAAATCGGCGTAGCGCTTCTCCAGCCGGGTGAGAATCCGCAAGGTCTGGGCATTGTGGTCGAAGCCGCCGAAGGGCGCCATGCGCTCGTGCAGGGCATCCTCGCCGGCATGGCCAAAGCAGGTGTGGCCCAGGTCGTGGGCGAGCGCCAGCGCCTCGGCCAGATCCTCGTCCAGGCCCAGGACGCGGCAGATCGAGCGGGCGATCTGCGCCACTTCCAGGCTGTGGGTCAGCCTGGTGCGGTAGTGATCGCCCTCGTGATAGACGAAGACCTGGGTCTTGTACTGAAGCCGCCGGAAGGCACCCGAATGGATGATCCGGTCCCGGTCGCGCTGGAAGACGCTGCGGGTCGGGCTTTCGGGTTCGGGATGGCGGCGGCCCCGGCTGCGGCGCGGGTCGCTCGCATAGGGGGCGGCGGTCATGGCCGCGAAACTACTAGGGTCGGCGCCCGGTCGCAAACGGCTCTTAGGCCGCGGCACAGGCAACCGCAAAGACACCCGCCGCCAAGCCCAGGCACAGGGGCGAGTAATAGCGGGTGTCGAGGCGGGCGAAGCGGCTGTTGCGGATCTTCTTGAAGAAGCCGACCAGGCGGAAATCGCCGATCGACCGCGCGAACAGGACCAGGGCAAGGGCGAACGCGGCCCAGACCAGCAGCCAGTGGGCCAAGGGCAGATCGACCAGGCCGCCCACCGCAGCGACCAGCAGTGCGCAGCCCAGCAGCGCCGCCGCCACGAGCAAGGTCAAGCCGCGGCCCGGGTTGAAGGCCGGCTTGCCATCGACATAGGGCACGCCGGCCGACAGGCTGCCGATATCACCACGAATGGCCCAATAGGCGTGGATCAGGCCGAGCACGGCGAAAATGACGCTGACCGCCAGCGCCAGCAGGGTGATCGGCATTTGAGGGCCTCCGCAGCAGTTACCTGCAAATCCAGCCTGCGTCCTTCGAGACGGGTGCTTCGCACCCTCCTCAGGATGAGGAAAATCTTTATGGCACAAAGGCTTACCTCATCCTGAGGAGCCATGCTAAGCGTGGCGTCTCGAAGGACGCACCCCACGAATCCAATACAATCTTCAATCTACGCTACGCCCGGACACTGCTCCCCGCCATCCGCAGGACTGCACCGCGCGGGCGACAAATTGACATCCGGCGCCACAATCCTATGTTTAAGCAACGACGTTAACCTTTGTCCGCGGCCGGCTGTCCGGCCAGGGGTATTCCATGACCGCGACGCAAGCTGCCTCGGGCGCTGATGGCGCCCTGCTTCCGCCCCCCGGCGACGGCCGTACTGTCGGCCTGACCGACAGCGCTGCCGCGCGCGTCGCCTTCCTCTTGAGGGAAGAAGACGGCGGGGCCGACGTGTTCCTGCGGGTGTCGGTTTCGGGCGGCGGCTGTTCGGGCTTCCAGTACGGCTTTGCCTTCGACGACCAGGTGATGGACGACGACCTGCTGATCGAGAAAGGCGGCGCCACGGTGCGCATCGATTCGGTCTCGCTCGACCTGCTGGCCGGTTCGGTCATCGATTATGTCGAGGACATGATGGGGGCGTCGTTCCAGGTGAAGAACCCGAACGCCTCCTCGTCCTGCGGCTGCGGCTCGTCCTTCGCGGTCTGACCCGCCCGATGCGGGTCGCCAGCTTCAACGTCAATTCGGTCAAGGCACGCCTGACCAACCTCACCGATTGGCTGCGCGAGGCGCAGCCCGATGTCGTCTGCCTGCAGGAACTGAAGACGATCGACGTCGACCTGCCGGAAATCGGTGATGCCGGCTACAACATCGTCGCCGTGGGCCAGAAGACCTACAACGGCGTCGCGATCCTGGCCAAGGAGAGCATCGAGGTCGAGGAGCGCCGCCTGCCCGGCGACGAGGCCGATGAACAGGCCCGCTACGTCCAGGCCCTGATCGGCGGGCGCCTGCGCGTCGCCTCGATCTACCTGCCCAACGGCAACCCGATCGATACCGACAAGTTTTCCTATAAGCTGGGCTGGATGGCGCGCCTGCGCGACCACGCCGCCGGCCTGCTGGCGCTGGAGGAACCCACCGTGCTGGCGGGCGACTACAACGTCTGCCCGACCGACGGCGACGTCTACGATCCTTTCGCCTTCCGCGACGATGCCCTGTGCCAGCCGCAATCCCGCGCGGCGCTGCGGCGGATCGTCAATCTGGGCTATACCGATGCCCTGATGGCGATCGATCCCGGGCCCAGGCGCTACACCTATTGGGACTATCAGGGTGGCGCGCTGCAGCGTAACAACGGCCTGCGCATCGACCACCTGCTGCTTTCGCCCCAGGCCGCCGACCGCCTGCTGGATGCCGGGGTCGACAAGGCCCCGCGTGAGCGCGAACGCCCGTCCGACCACACCCCGGTGTGGTGCAAGCTGGATATCTGAGGGCCGGTGGGGGCGCCGATGGAGCCTGCCCCCCGTTCGACCCCCCATCCCGTTCATGACCTTGCCCAACTGGCTGAAGGCGGCAGCGCTGTGTGGCTTTGACGTTACGCCTCTGTTCGCCCAGGCCGGCATCGACATCGACCTGATCCACCTGGAAAGCGCCACCGTGCGGCCGTCGCAGATCATCCAGGTGATGACCGCGGCCGTGGCCCTGGCCAAGCGGGGCCACTTCCCCTTCGCGCTGGGCGAGACCTTCGCCTTCGAATACATGCCCGATATCGAGGTCTTCGTGACCACCAGCCCGACCCTGCGCCAGGCCCTGCCGGTGTTCGACCTGGTGCGGGCCTTCATCAACCCCATGCTGGCGGTCGACCTGCGCGAGGACGGCGCGGTGGCGAGGCTGATCCTGCGCAGCGATCACCCGACCGAGGCGACACCCTATTTCGCCGAATCGCTGTTCGCCGCGATCCTGAAGTTCGCCCGCCGGCTGCTGGACCAGCAACACCCGTTCCACCGCCTTTGCCTGACCTATCCCGCCCCGGCCCATGCGGCGAAGTACCGGGCCTTCTTCAAGCTGCCGGTCGCCTTCGAGCAGCGCGAGAACGCGATCGAGTTCGACCGCGACCTGCTGGACCGGCCGCTGCGGGGCGGCGTCCCCGTGCTGCATCGCCAGGCGGAGTACCGTATCGAGCGCCGGATGGCCCATCGCCCGCGCTATAGCGGGGTCACCGCCGCCGTCGAGGCGACCTTGCGAGCCAAGCCGGCGCTGCTGGGCGGCGGGCTGGCCGCGACGGCCCAGGCCATGGCCTGGCCCAGCCGCAGCCTGCAACGCCGCCTGGCCGAGGAAGGCGAGAACTTTGCCGCACTCCAGGCCCGGGTCCGCCAGCAACTGGCCATGGCCTATCTGGACGACGACCGCGGCGATATCGAAGCCTTGAGCGACTACCTGGGCTTTTCCGACCGGCGCAGCTTCACCCGCGCCTTCGTCCGCTGGACCGGGCAAACACCCCGCGCCTTCCGGGCCAAGGGGCGCACCGAACGCTGAGCCATTGGCACCAAATGTTCCCTTTTGGGGCTGCGGTCATATCGCCGGCGACAACCCGCCCCTAGATTGGGCAGGGCTTAGAGAAGGCGACCCCATGGACCAGCAGCACCAGACCGACGCCGCCATCATCCCCCGCAAGGGCCCGGATTTCGGCCTGGACGGCGACATTCCCCGCTATTGGATGGGCGGCGACCCGTTCAAGACCCGGTTCTTCGATGCCATGTCCCTGCTGTTTCCCGAGGGCGAGAAATTCTTCATCGCCTGCGTGCGCGACTATCACGACAAGATCGACGACCCGGCCCTGGCGGAACAGGTGCGCGGCTTCGTCTATCAGGAAGGCCAGCACGGCATGGTGCATACGCGCTTCAACGACCGGCTGAAGGCGCAAGGCATCGATGTCGACCGGGAGCTGGAAGAACAGAAGCAACTGCTGAACGAGACCTTCCGCAAGCGCTTCCCCAAGGTTTTCACGCTGGCCCAGACGGCGGCCTCGGAACACCTCACGGCCCTGATGGCCCACGGCTTCTTCGCGACCGACATGATGCAGAAGGCCGACCCGCGCATCCGCGCCATGTACGCCTGGCACGCCATCGAGGAGATCGAGCACAAGGCGGTCGCCTTCGACGTCTTCAAGAAGGTCGCCCGCGGCAGCTACCTCACCCGGATCTCGGCCATGCTGATGGCCTCGCTGGGCTTCCCGCTCCACGTCTTCGTCATCATGCACCGCATGTTCAAGGTCGACCGGCCCGAAAAGCCGCTCGCCATGTGGCTGCGCGGGTTGTGGTGGCTCTATGGCTGGGGCGGCCTCTATCCCCGCCTGCTGCCGCATTACTTTGCCTACTACCTTCCCGGCTTCCATCCCTGGAAGCACGGCGACATGGGCATTCACGAGACCTGGACGACGGCCTTCAAGGACAGCGGCGGCAATGCGATTGCCGCCGGCAACGCCGTGCTGCCAGGCGCGTCCTGATCCTTCCCTACTCTGCCGGCGCCCGCGGTGGCATGCTGCCGGCAGAACCAGGGAGGACACCATGCGCCCGATCACGGCCGACGACCCGTTGACCGGCGGCTGCCTGTGCGGGCGCTTGCGCTACCGCGTCATCGCCCCGCCGCTCTCGACCAGCCATTGCCATTGCACCTTGTGCCGCCGGGCGAATGCCGCCGGCTTCGTCACCTGGTCGACGGTGCCGCGCGCGGCCTTCTCGTTCAACCAGGACAGCCCGAAGGACTACGCCTGGTCGCCGCGGGCGGTGCGCCAGTTCTGCCCCGATTGCGGCAGCCAGCTCACCTTCCGCTTCGTCGAGCTGGCCGACGAAATTGACATCACCTGCGCCACGCTGGACGAGCCCGATCGGGTTACGCCCGAGTATCACACCTGGGTCGCCAACAAGCTGCCCTGGATCGTGCTGGGCAACGACGGCATCCCCCATCACGACGAATGGGGCAGCGACACGGTGCCCGACGGGGTGTGAGCCTCCTGCGCACTCCCTCGCCCCGCGTGCGGGGAGAGGGCTGGGGTGAGGGGTCGCGGGGCCACACCTTGTCCTGACCGGATCGGGCACGGCCAGCCCCTGGCAGCCCCTCACCCTGCCCTCTCCCCGCAAGCGGGGCGAGGGAAACCGGTGGCATTACCCAGGCCGGTCCCATGGCGGCACGCCGGCGAAGGCTTCGGCCAGGAAATCGATCATCACGCGCACTTTGGCGCTCAGGTGGCGGCGGCTGGGGAAGATTGCCTGCACGTCGATGTCGGGCATGCGGAAGCCCGGCAGCAGCGGCACCAGGCGGCCCTGGCGCAGATCCTCCCCGATCAGGAAGGTGGGCTGCCAGATGATGCCGCGCCCGGCGATCGCCGCCGCCCGTGCGGTGTCGCCGTTGTTGGTCAGCATCACATAGTTGACCTTGACCGCATGGTCGACGCCGACCGCGTCCAGGAGATGCCATTCGTCCCCGGTCGAAGCGTAGGTATAGCCGACGCAAGCGTGGCCGCGCAGGTCGTCCGGCACCATAGGCGTGCCATGACGGGCCAGATAGCCGGGCGAGGCGCAGACGATGTTGCGCGAGACGGCGAGCCGGCGGGCGATATGGGTGGTGGAGCCGGCGCGCGAAATCCGGATGGCGAGGTCGAAGCCCTCGTCGACGATGTCGACCACCCGGTCGAACAGCGCCACGTCGAGTTCCACCGCCGGGTAGCGATCCAAGAACCGCGGCCACAGCGGCGCCAGGTGCAGGACGCCGAAGCTGAGCGGCGCGTTGACCCGCAGCCGGCCCTGGGGCCGCAGGGTGGCGGCCGAGACCAGTGCCTCGGTCTCGGCCACATCGTCCAGGATCGATTTGCTGCGCTCGTACAGCGCCTGGCCGCCCTCGGTGAGCGAGACGCGCCGCGAGGTGCGGTTCAGCAGGCGCGTGCCGAGATAGGCCTCGAGCTCGCTGACATAACGGGTGACGTTGGCCGGCGAGGTGTTCAGAGCCTCCGCCGCGCGGGCAAAGCCGCCCGTCGAGACGACGGTCGCGAAGATTTCGTAGGCGCGCAGCCGATCCATCACCGATCATTCATAAAAGCTGAACTACTAAATCAGTTCTGCACCATCGATCCAGTATAAAATGAACAATACCTTCTGCCCATCGGCACCGCAGCGCCGAGCCTCATTCGGACAGGAGACTTCAAATGATCAACGACCTGACCCCTTCCCGCCGCAGCCTGCTGGCCGGCGCTGCCGCCCTCACCCTCGCCGCGGCGCCCGTCTTCGCCGCCACCGGCAAGGTCCCCGCCGGCTTCCGGGAAGCCGATGCGGAGGTGAACGGCACCCGCATCCACTACGCGATCGGCGGCCAGGGCAGCGCTATCGTCCTGCTCCACGGCTATGCCCAGACCAGCCACATGTGGACGCCCCTGATGCCCTTGCTGGCCAAGAACCACACGGTGATCGTGCCCGACCTGCGCGGCGCCGGTGCCTCGGCCAAGCCCGAGGGCGGCTACGACAAGAAGACCTTGGCGGTCGACATCCACGACCTGGTCACCCAGCTCGGCTTCGACAAGGTGCAGGTGGTCGGCCACGACATCGGCCTGATGGTCGCCTATGCCTTCGCCGCCCAATTCCCGCAAGCGACCGAGCGCCTGGTCCTGATGGATGCCTTCCTGCCCGGCATCGGCAACTGGAAGGATGTCTGGCTGCTGCGCGACCTGTGGCACTTCCACTTCTACGGCCCCACCCCGCTGGCCCTGGTCGCCGGCCGCGAGCGGATCTACTTCGAGCACTTCTGGAACGACTTCGCCGCCGATCCCAAGCATTCGGTCTCGGAAGAGGACCGGCAGGTCTATGCCGCGGCCTATGCCCAGCCGGGCGGCATGAAGGCGGGCTTTGAATACTTCCGCAACTTCGAGAAGGACGCCGCCGATTTTGCAGCACTTGCTGAAACCAAGCTGACCATGCCGGTCCTGGTCCTGACCGGCGAGAAGGCCAGCGGCACCGTCCTGATCGATCAGACCAGGCTGGTCGCCCAGAATGTCGAGGGTGTGATCATCCCCGGCTCGGGCCACTGGCTGATCGACGAGGCGCCCGCACTCGTCATCCCCGCTCTCGTCAACTTCCTCAAGTAACCCCAGAAATCGAAGGAGCAGAATCATGAACCGTCTTATCGGCAAGCGCGCCCTGATCACCGGCGGGACCAGCGGCATCGGCCTGGAAACCGCGCAGCAATTCATCGCCGAGGGGGCCCGCGTCGCGGTCACCGGCACCAACCCGGAGACCATCGCCAAGGCCCGCGAGATCCTAGGCAGCGATGCCCTGGTCCTCCAGGGCGACGCCGGCAGCGTGGCCGACCAGAAAAGGCTGGCCCAGGCGGTCGGCGAGGCCTTCGGCCAGCTCGACGCGGTCTTCATCAACGCCGGCATCGCCCAGTTGAAACCGATCGAGGCCTGGGACGAGGCAGGTTTCGACCGCACCATCGCGGTGAACCTGAAGGGCCCCTATTTCCTGCTCCAGGCGCTTTTGCCGATCCTGGCCAAACCCGCCTCGATCGTGCTGAACACCTCGATCAACGCCAATATCGGCATGCCCAATTCCAGCGTCTATGCCGCCAGCAAGGCCGGCCTGATCTCGCTGGCGCGGACCTTCTCGGGCGAGTTGATCGGCCGCGGCATCCGGGTGAACGCGGTCAGCCCCGGGCCGATTTCGACCCCGCTCTACGGCAAGCTCGGCATGTCCAACGACGATCTGCAGAAGACCGCGGACTACATCAAGTCCCAGATCCCCGCGGGCCGCTTCGGCGAACCCGGCGAGATCGCCAAGGCCGTGGTCTTCCTGGCCTCCGACGAGTCGGCCTTCACCGTCGGCGCGGAACTGGTGATCGACGGCGGCATGAGCACCCTGTAACGACCCTGCCCCCGGGGATCCGACCGGTTCCCGGGGGCAAATTTCTGCGGCGGGCGCGAGATACCGGTTTGCGCAGTGCAGCATAATCAGCAACACTGATCGCTCAAGCCATCGGCGACGGGTCCTGCCCGACGCCGCCGCGGCCTGTCCGACCGATGGCACCCGAGAACGTGAGCCTGTTGTCCGCCGGCGTCGGTAGGAGCGTGCCATGTCAGACGAGAACACTTTCTCTCATGTGAAGCCGGGCGATACGCCGTTCGTCGGCGAGGGCCTGCGCGATTTCTTCCAGTATCGCGACTTAGGCATCGCCGCCGCCACCGGCGGCAAGGTCATCGCCCAACTGGTGCGCGCCAACGAGCCGCCGCAAGAGGGTACGGGCTGGCACCGCCACAAGGCCGATTTCCATATCGTGATCATGCTGAAGGGCTGGGCGCGCTTCATGTACGAGGACAAGGAGACGCTGGTCTCGGCCGGCGACTGCGTCCACCAGCGCCCCGGCATCACCCACTACCTGTTCGATTACTCGCCGGACATGGAATATCTCGAAGTGGTCGGCCCGGCGGATTTCACCACCATCGACGTGGAAGGCCCCTGCCCCGTGCCGGCGCCCACGCCGTGGAAGACGGCGGCGGTGGCGGAATAGGCCTCTAACTGCGGGCCCAGGCCGGCAGGGCGGCGACGTCGGCGCGGGCGGCGCGCAGGTCCTGCCGCCGGGAAATGCCCGAGACGACCAGGGCGATCGAGCTGTAGGACATCAGCCACAGCACCTCGGCGACGCTGCCGACGACCTCGGGCGCCATCAGCCCCCGTCCCCGCGGCACCACCCCAGCAGGGGCAGGAAGGTCAGGGCCAGGGCCGCGACGGTCGCCGCCAGCCAGACGCCGGCCACGGCGGTGGAAGGCGACTGGCGCCAGTTCACGAACAGCGATTGCGCCCGGAAGGGATCGCTGGCCCGCCAGGCCTCGCGCAGCAGCAAGGTGGCGAAAAACAGATTGATCACCGGCAGGCACCACAGCACGGCGGCGGTCAGCACCGGCCAGACGGCGTCGCTGACTCCCAGGGCCGGCAGGTTGTGGCGGCAGCCCAGCAGGAAATAGAGAACGGCGAGTGCGACGAGCCCCAGCAGGCCGGACTGGGCCCGCTTCCAGAAATCGATGCTGACCCTCATCTGCGCGGCGGCGGCCGGATCCTGCACCGTCTCATCCGGCAGGATCCCGGCGACCACCAGCAGGCGATCTAGGATCATCAAGGAGAGAACCGCGCCCAAAACACACAGGATACAGACCAGCAGCGCCCGGGGCGCCACCGACACAAACTCCTGCCGCGGCCCCCTCGCGACGAACGACATGCGCAGGCTCCCCGACCGAAGCAACAGGAAAAAATCGAACGGGACAGCCTGCGCCGCAGAGCCTTTATTTTCCGTTACCGAGCCGGTTCTGGTAGGCGGATTGGGGAGGCGTTGTGCGTCCTTCGAGACGCCACGCTTCGCATGGCTCCTCAGGATGAGGCAAGTCTTTGTGCCATAAAGATTTTCCTCATCCTGAGGAGGCCCGAAGGGCCGTCTCGAAGGACGCACGGCGCGCCTGCGAGATGGATCCCCAGCTCAGCTGCTCGCGGTGAGGCGGGCCAGGGCTTCGACCAGCTTGGCGCGCGCCCGCGCGGTCTCGTCCTGGCGTTCGCGCTGTTCCTCGATCACTTCCGGCGCGGCCTTGGCGATGAAGGCCGCATTGCCCAGCTTGGCCGCGATCTTGGCCAGTTCCTGGTCGGCCTTGGCGATCTCCTTCTCCAGGCGCTTGCGCTCGGCCGCCAGGTCGATGACATCGCCCAGCGGCAGGGCCGCGGTGACCCCTCGATGACGAGCTGGACCGAACCCTTGGGCGCGGCGGCGACAAAGTCGATCGCCTCCAGCCGGGCCAGGCGCTGGATCAGATCGCGGTGGCGGCCGACCCGCGCGGTGACGCCGTCGTCGGCGCCGACCAGCGCCAGGTTCAGCTTCGCCCCGGCCGGGACATTCGATTCCGCGCGCAGGGCGCGGATCTCCGAGATCAGGCGGATCACCCATTCGACTTCCCCGTCGGCGGCCGGATCGATCAGGCTGCGGTCGACCTGGGGCCAGTCGGCCAGGATCAGGGTACTCGGCCGCGCGATGCCGGCGCCTTCCGCGGTCTGGGCCCACAGTTCTTCGGTGATGAAGGGCATGAAGGGGTGCAACAGGACCAGGATGCGGTCGAAGACATGGGCCGCGGTGGCGCGGGTTTCGGCCTTGGCCGCGTCGTCCTCGCCGTTCAGCACGGGCTTGATCAGTTCCAGATACCAGTCGCAGAAGGTGCCCCAGACGAACTGATAGATCGCCGCCGCCGCCTCGTTGAAGCGATAGCCGTCGAGCGCCTCGTTCAGCGCCGCGGTCACCCGTTCCGCCTCGCCCAGTAGCCAGCGATTGATGGTGCCTGTCGCCGCCTTGGGCTCGAAGCCGGGCGCGATGCGGCATTCGTTCATCTCGCAGAAACGCGCGGCATTCCACAGCTTGGTGGCGAAGTTGCGGTAGCCCTCGACCCGCTGGGTGCTAAGCTTGATGTCGCGGCCCTGGGCGGCCATGGCCGTCAGGGTGAAGCGCAGGGCATCGGCGCCGTATTTGTCGATCAGGTCGAGGGGATCGATGACGTTCCCCTTCGACTTGGACATCTTCTGGCCCTTCTCGTCACGCACCAGGGCGTGGATATAGACCGTGTGGAACGGCACTTCCTTCATGAAGTGCAGGCCCATCATCATCATCCGGGCAACCCAGAAGAAGATGATGTCGAAGCCGGTCACCAGGATATCGGTCTTGTAGTGACGCTTCAGGATATCGGTCTGTTCCGGCCAGCCCAGGGTCGAGAACGGCCACAGGGCGGAGGAGAACCAGGTGTCGAGCACATCCTCGTCGCGGATGAGCGCCACGTCACGGCCATAGTGGGCCTTGGCCGCTGCTACCGCCTCGGCCTCGGTCTCCTCGACGAAGACATGGTTGTCGGGACCGTACCAGGCCGGGATCTGGTGGCCCCACCAGAGCTGGCGCGAGACGCACCAGGGCTGGATGTTGTTCATCCACTCGAAATAGGTCTTGTCCCAGTTCTTGGGAACGAACGTGGTCTCGCCGCTTTCCACGGCCGCGATGGCGGGCCGGGCCAGGGTCCTGGCATCGACATACCACTGATCGGTCAGCAGGGGTTCGATGACCACGCCCGAGCGGTCGCCGAAAGGCTGCATCAGGACGTGGTCCTTGACCTCGACCAGATATTCCTGGGCTTCCAGGTCGGCGACGATCTGCTTGCGGGCGTCGAAGCGATCGAGGCCGCGATAGGCCGCCGGCACCGCCTCGTCGGTGACGATCCTGCCATGGATGTCGAGGATCGAGATCTGTTCGAGGTTGTGGCGCTTGCCGACCTCGAAATCGTTGAAATCATGGGCCGGCGTGATCTTGACGGCGCCGGTGCCCTTCTCGGGGTCGGAATAGCTGTCGGCGACGATGGGGATGCGCCGGCCGACCAGGGGCAGGATGGCGAACTTGCCGACCAGGTGGCGGTAGCGCTCGTCGTCGGGATGGACGGCGATGCCGCTGTCGCCCAGCATGGTTTCGGGCCGCGTCGTCGCCACGGTGACGAAGTCGTCGGTGCCTTCGATGGGATAGCGGATGTGCCAGAGGTGGCCCTTCACCTCGCGGCTCTCGACCTCGAGGTCGGAAATCGCGGTGAGAAGCTGCGGGTCCCAGTTGACCAGGCGCTTGTCCTTGTAGAGCAGGCCGTCGCGGTACAGGGTGACGAAGACCTTGCGCACCGCGGCGCTCAGGCCCTCGTCCATGGTGAAGCGTTCGCGGCTCCAGTCGCACGACGCCCCCAGCCGGCGCAACTGGCCGGTGATGGTACCGCCCGAGACTTCCTTCCAGGCCCAGACGCGCTTGATGAATTCTGCGCGGCCGAGGTCCCGGCGCGAGCGGTTCTCGCCCGATTGGGCCAGTTGGCGTTCCACCACCATCTGGGTGGCGATGCCGGCATGGTCGGTACCCGGCTGCCACAGCACGTCACGCCCGCGCATCCGCTGCAGGCGCACCAAAATGTCTTGCAGCGTGTTGTTCAGGGCGTGGCCCATGTGCAGGCTGCCGGTGACGTTGGGCGGCGGGATCACGATGGTGTAGGGCTCACCACCGGTGCGCTTGCCCACGCCGAAGGCGCCCGAGGCCTCCCACTGGGCATAGAGGCGGGGTTCGACGGCGGCGGGGTCGTAGGTCTTCTTAAGCATGACGTATCTCGATAGCGCAGCCGCCACGCCTTGTCGGCGCGGCCGGCGCAATGCGGCGGGGCGTGACGCCCCAGGATTCAGAGGTTGGGATCGCGCCCGGAAATGCGCGCCAGTTCCTCGGCCACGCAACGCTCGACGATCCCGGCCAGGTGGGTATCCAGCCAATCCTTGAGCATCGGCCGCAGCAGGTCCTCGACCACCTCCTCGACCGAGCGGGCGTCGCCGTCCGCGCGGCGCGTCCCGGCCGGCGGCCGGCTGGCCTGGGCGACCTGGGCAAAGGCATTGCGGGCCTGGCTTGCGATCGTTTCCGATACCAGGCGTTCAGCGGGCGGCACGGCACCGGACATCGGGCTGTCCTTCTCGTTCAAGAGCATCGGCGGGACGGGCTCGTCTTCATCGTCTTCCGCCACGAAATTCTGCAGGGGTGCCGGATCCGGCACCAGCGCCGGACCGGCGAAGGGGGCGTCGGCAGGCGTATCGGGTTCGGGATGGGGGCTCAGCGAGACGACGCTGCCGTCGTCGGCCACCATCTCGGTCAGGTCGAGGATTTCGCCGGGGGTGTCCCTGGGCGCGTCCCTCGGAGCGTCTCTAGGGGCATCGCCGGCCGGCTCGGCATCGGTGGCGGCCCCCTCGGGCCGACCGTCGCCGTCTTCGGCGATGATCCGCCGAATCGAGGCCAGAATCTCTTCCATGGTCGGGTCGGCGGCACCCTTTGCGCCCTCGCCTTCCCGCTTCAACTCATCCGTCATCTCTTAATCCCCGCCGCTCAGGCGTCCCCAGCGACCGCCCAAGCTACGGCACGCACCCACCGAAAGAAAGAGGCGGGCGCGTTTTCTGTCAACGGCGTGTCATCAATCGAAGCCGAACCAGCGGCCGCGGCTCTCGTCATAGTGCTTCACGGGATCGTAGCGGTCGCCCGACAGATTCAGGTTCTGGGCGGTCAGGCGGCCCACGGCGGACAGCAAGGTGAAGGCGGCGATATATTCGTCGCCCTGGGCCCGCACCAGGGCGACCTGGGAATTGAGCAATTCCTGTTCGGCGTTCAAGACATCGAGCACGGTGCGCGAGCCGACCGAGGATTCCTGCCGCACGCCTTCCAGCGCTAGGCTGTTGGCGGCGACCGCCTGCTTCTGCGAGACGATCACGGCCCGCGCCGCTTCGAGCTGGTCGAAAGCGTTCGAGGCCGACTCGATCACCGTGCGCTGGGTCTCGGAGACCTGCGACAGGCGCTGGCTGGCGGTTTGCTGGTTCTGGCGGATGGTGGCGTATTCGGCGCCGGACTGGTACAGCGGCACGGTCACCTGGACCTGCAAGGCCGCTTGATCCGTGCGCGATCCATTGGTGCTCTGTTCTTCGGCCCGCGATAATTCGGCCACCAGATCCACCTGGGGCAGAATCGTGCTGATGGCAACGTCGATGCCGTCGCGGGCCGCTAATTCAACATAACGCGCCGTGATAAGGTCAGGATTCTCTGCCACGGCAATGGCCCGAGCTTCTTCAGCGGTCGGCGGCAGCGGCGGCAGCGAAGGCAGGGCCGCGAGTGTACCCGGCGCATTGCCCACGACGCGCTCGTAGGCCTGCCGTGCCCCGTCGAGATCGGCCTTCGAAACTTCGAGCTGCGACACGGATTCCGCCAGACGCGCTTCGGACTGGGCGACGTCGGTGCGGGTCACTTCGCCGACACGGAAGCGATCCTGGCTGGCTTCCAGTTCGCGACGCAGCACTTCGACGTTCTTCTCGTTCAACTCCACCACCGCCTGGTTGGTGATGACGTTGACATAGGCCTGGACGACCGCCAGCAGCACGCTCTGTTCAACGGAGTTCAACTGGCCGCGACCGGCCTGGATCTGGTTGTCGGCGGCACTGGTTTCGGCCACGGTTCGACCGCCGCGATAAAGCGGCTGCGAACCTTGCAGCGAAACGGACCAAGGGTTGAGGTCTTCTGAACGCTTCGCCGTTATCGGCGCACCCGTGAGGGGTTCGTTGAGGGGGTCCTGGAGTCCACCGAGGCGTAACCACCCGCCCCGTTGATCACCACCGTGGGCCGCCAGCCCGACAGGGCCTTGGCGATTTCCTCGTCGGTCGCGCGCAGGGCGGCGCGCTGCGCCTCCAGCGTCGGGTTGGTCGCATAGGCCGTCGACAGGGCTTCAGGCAGCGATTCGGCCCAGGCGGGCACCACGCCGCTGATTGCCATGATTGCAACGAGGCTCACCAAACGCTTGGCCATCTTCACCGTCCCGACCTTGAACCGGCACGACACGCAGGCGCGTCGCGAGGGTAATTGCCGCACAAACCTATAGTCGCGCCGCCACCCTGACAACTCGGGCAACGCATGGCCGACGCGCATTATATGATGGGGATCAATAACGCGCCATTCCAGGGTCGACGACGCCGGCCCAGCGATCGATGCCGCCGGTCAGGTTGATCGCCCCCTCGACACCCTTCGAGCGCAGCCACAAGGTCGCCCGCAGGCTGCGGGCCCCGTGATGGCAAACCACCACCACCGTCCGGCCATCGGCCAGTTCGGCCGGGTCCACCCCGCGCTCCAGGGTGCCCAGCGGCACGTTCACGGCGCCGTCCAGATGGCAGATCTCGAATTCCCACGGCTCGCGCACGTCGAGAATCATCGGCGTCTCGCCCGCCTCGAGCCTGGCCGCCAGCGCTTCGACCGGGAGTTCGATCTCGCTCATCGCGCGCGCCTTCAGAAAACGAAGGCGGGCGCGCGCTCGAAGCCCGGCAGGATGGGGGTCGCGGCGTCGAACAGGGGCCGGCGGCCGACGATGCCGCCCGCCTTGGTGAACAAGGTGGCGACCCCCATGGGGCCGTCACGCAGCACGGCGATCAGGCGGCCGCCTTCCGCCAGTTGCTCGAACAAGGCCGGCGGCACGTCCGGGACCGACGCCTCGATCAGGATCACGTTGTAGGGCTGGCCGGCGGCATGGCCCTTGGCCAGGTCGCCCGCGACCACCGCGACATTGACCAGGCCCAGTTCGGCCAGGGTCGCGCGGGCCTGGGTTGCCAGGTCGGCCGCGGCTTCCAGGGCCACCACGTCGGCCGCGAGATGGCCGAGCACGGCGGCGGTGTAGCCGGTGCCGCTGCCCACATCGAGCACCTTTTCATGGCCGGCGATGCCGGCTTCCTGAAGCATGCGGGCAAAGACCCGCGGCTCGATCAGGTAGCGGCCGCCGCCCAGGCTGATGTCTTCGTCGACATAGGCGACGGATTTCAGAAGCTCGGGCACGAAGCGCTCGCGCGGCACGGCGAAGATCGCCTCGTGCACGCGGGTATCGGTGACCCGGTTCGGCTTGATCTGGCTCTCCAGCATCAGGCGCCGGAGGGCGAGGAAATCTGCCATTGATGTGATCCGATTGGGTGATGGGCTCCAAGGACTTATACGAGGTCGCCCGGCGCCTGACAACGCGCCCGAAAGCGCCCTTGGTGCAATGCGTCAATTCTGTTGCACGACCGTCGATGGCGCTTCGCATCGCCGTCCTTCTTCTTGTAGAATGGGCCGCAAAACAAGGGAGGCCCGCCTTGGGATACAGCATCGTTGCCTGCAACACGATCGGGGCAATCGCGCTGAAGCGCGAAGACGCAATCGCGGCCCTGAAGAAGGCCCGCGAGCTGCGCGACCAGAACTTCTGGGATATCGAGATCATCGATGCGCGCGGCAGCCGCCTGGATGAAGCGACCTTTGCCCGGCAGCACGACCTGAAATAGTCGCGCCGCCGGCCGCTGCTTGGTTGCGCGGGTCCGGCTGCTCTGGTATATCGCCCGTCTTCCCGAAACGGCGACGTGGCGGAATGGTTACGCAGCGGACTGCAAATCCGTGTATGCCGGTTCGATTCCGGCCGTCGCCTCCAGGGATTAAATGCGCTTGGCATCGCGTCGAATCGCGGTGTATAAAGCGCGCCTTCCGCAGTGGCGGAAACGAGCTTAGCCGGCAAGCCGGCTGTTCCTCGGTAGCTCAGTGGTAGAGCAACCGGCTGTTAACCGGTTGGTCGCTGGTTCGAATCCGGCCCGGGGAGCCAGATTGATCAGGGGTCAGGAAGCAATCCCTGACCCCTGATGCGTTTTGGGGCAATCGGGGCAGCAATCGACGCGGTCAGTCCCTTGCCCTTGCCCGCCGGGCCGCGACAATCACATCACCAATACCATCTAAGCCAATTTGACCGCCGACAGGCACCGGGTATGATTGGATCATGACCACGACGGCCCGACAGGAAATCGCCAAGATTCGAGAAGCGCTCGATGCGTTGGAGCGCCGTCTCGACGCCGGCGACCTCGAGCAGGATTTCGGGCCCGCACCTACCGGCGCTGACCTCGACGTTTGGTTGGAGCGTAACCAAGACGCCCTGATGGAAACCCTGCGCGAAGGGGACGAGCAGCTCGCCCGTGGGGAATACCGCGAAGGTACTGCTGCGGAGCTCCATGACTACTTCGCCGAGAAGTATCGCCGCCGCTACACCACACAAACCTGAGCGCAGTTTTCTGTGTATGACGCAGCGGCGATTGAAGTTTCTTTCGGCGGCCGAGGCTGACCTCGACGAGATCGAAGAGTACATTCGCAGCAAGGATGGTGCCCTCAGGGCTGCCCGCATCCGCGGCGAAATCTTCCACCGCATCGATCTTCTGACTGCCATGCCAGGCATGGGAGCGCGCCGAAAGGCACCTGACGGGAGAATCCTTCGCTTCACGGCCGTGATGCGCTGGTGGATCATCTACGAAGACCGGGAAGCCGAAAACGTCGTCGTCATTCGTCGGATCGTCGATAGTGCCCGTCAGCTCAAAAACCTGATCTTCTAGCGCCAGATTACCGCGCCTGCTCGCCCACCACCCTCAATCGATGAAGGAACTCCGGTGGCGATTGCATCGCCATGTCCGCAACCCACCCTCAATCGTCAGCTTTTCGGAGAGCGGCTCTAGGCGACGCAGATGCCCGGGACTGCGAGCTTCTGGAACAGGTGCGGCGAGGCAATTGCCGAGGGCGGATAGGCGGAGAGTTTTGCCCGGAATGCCGGATGGGTGAAGGCGGCCCGGAAGGCGGCCGTCGATTCCCAGATCGCATAGTTGAGATAGGTCGGGCTTTCGCCGATGGCGCGGTGAAGCTGGGTCGAGATGAAGCCCGGCTGCTGCTTCATGAATGCCGCATCGTCCTGCCACACCCGGAGGAAGGTCTGCTCGTCGGCCTTGTCGAGCGTGAAGACGTTCACCAGGACGACGGCGGCGGCATCGATCGCGACCTGGCGTTCGATCGGAAAGGCAGGATCGAGGGGGCGTATCAGGGACATGGCTGGCTCCGTCTAATTGGCATCATCGTGTCAATATGGTATTATATACCTATACTGAATCGACATCATGATGTCAATAACGCTGCAGGATGACCAATGCGCGCTACCAAGCGAACCCCGGCCGGCGATGCCTTGAGCGATCTCGTCCTCGACCTGTTCCGGCTGAACAGCCGCATGCTCGCCGCGGGCGACCGGCTGGTTGCCGGCCTGGGCTTGACCAGCGCGCGCTGGCAGATCCTGGGCGCCATCACCGCCGCCGGGCGCCCCCAGCCGGTGGCGTGGCTCGCCCGCGACTTAGGTGCCAATCGCCAGAACGTGCAGCGGATCGTCAACGATCTGCACAAGGACGGGTTCGTCGCCTTTGAGGCCAACCCGCACCACCGGCGGGCGCAGCTCGTCGTGCTGACCGACAAGGGAAAACGCGCCTTCGAGGCGGCCATGCGCTTGCAGGCGCCTTGGATCAACCACCTCTCGGACGGCCTCTCGATCAAGGACATGGAGACCGTCCACCGCGTCGTCACGGCGCTGCGGACAAAACTGGAAGGCAGCGACGAACCGGACGAACAGGCCTGATCGCCGGTTCTGTGGTCCGTCCTTTCGCTTTCTCGCGGTCGCGCTATCCTGCTGGCCATGAACTGGCTGGATACCCTGCTGATCACCGCGATTGCCCTGGCTGCCGGCGGCCTGTGGCTGCTCGCCGTGGTCTCGATGCTCCAGGCCCTGCAACATCGCCGGCCCGAGACCTCCCTGCTGGGCTTGCTGGTCACCAGCCGGGTGCTGACCCGGCCCGACCTGTTCACCGACCAGGCGCAGCCCTATCTGAAGCGCTTGCGGTTGGCCTTCATCGGCTTCTTCGTGGTGATCTTGCTGGCGGCGGGCCTGGCCATCCTGCTCAGCCGATGAACGGGATTGCGACCGACCGGCCCGCTGCCATGAGCACGAACACCCAGGTCGGCAAGCTGTCGTAGAGTCGCGGGATAGCCCCAGGCAAATCCATCCCGCATTGCTGCGCGTATAGCGTTTGAACACGCACGTGACATCGAGATGCCAGCAGACGCCAGTTTCCCCATCATCGATCGTGGCCGGGCCCATGACGGCGGCATGGCAGGCCCCAGGCGCATCGCCGTGGTCGGCACCGGCATTGCCGGCCTTGCCGCCGCCTATTTCCTGAAAGATCGCCACGACGTCGTGGTCTACGAGAAGGACGCCCGCCTGGGCGGCCACGCCAACACCGTCACGGTCGATTACGACGGGGCCGGGATCGCCGTCGATACCGGCTTCATCGTCTATAACGAGGTCAATTACCCCGAACTCGCGCGCCTGTTCGCCGACCTGGGGGTCGAGACCGACGCGAGCAACATGAGCTTCTCGGTCTCCGCCGGTGACGGGGCGCTGGAATGGGCGGGCGACAATCTGCGTACCGTGTTCGCGCAGAAGCGCAACCTGGCACGTCCCCGTTTCCTGGGCATGCTGCGCGACATCGCGCGCTTCAATCGCCAGGCCGCGATCGACCTGGGCACCGGCGGCCTGGGCGACCTGAGCCTGGGCGACTATATCGCCCGCGGCCGCTATGGCGACGCTTTCAGGCGCGACTACCTGTTGCCCATGGGCGCGGCGATCTGGTCGACCCCGGCGGCCGACATGATGGCCTTTCCGGCTGCCAGCTTCATCCGTTTCTTCAACAACCACGCGCTGCTGCGCGGCCTCGACGATCGTCACCAGTGGCGCACGGTGCGGGGCGGCAGCCAGCGCTATGTGAACAGGATCGCAGCGGCCTTGGGCGCCCGGGTGCGCCTCGCCTGCCCCGTGGTGGCGATCGAACGCGATGCCTTCGGGGTTACGCTGCGTGATGCCGGCGGTCACCAGGACCGCTTCGACGAGGTGGTGCTGGCGACCCATGGCGACCAGGCGCTGAAACTGTTGGCCACACCCACTGACGCCGAACGGCGCCTGTTGGGCGCCTTCCGCTATGCCGGCAATCACGCGGTGCTGCATCGCGACCCGACGCTGATGCCCAGGCGCCGCGCCATCTGGTCGAGCTGGAACTACCTCTCCTCGCGGGCCGATCGCCGGGACGAGTGCCGCACGGTCTCGCTCTGCTACTGGATGAACCGGCTGCAGAACATCGATCACGACCGGCCCCTGTTCGTGTCCTTGAATCCGCCGCGCAACCTGCGGGAAGATCTGGTGTTCGCCCGCTTCGACTACGAGCATCCGATGTTCGACGCCGCCGCCATCGCCGCCCAGCGTCGCCTGGCCGAGATCCAGGGCGCCAACCGCGTCTGGTTCGCCGGCAGCTATTGCGGCAACGGCTTTCACGAGGACGGCCTGCGTGCCGCGATCGCCGTCGCCAATGCGCTGGACGCGCCGCCGGCCTGGGCAGCCGAACGCCGGCTCGCGGCGGAGTGACCATGCCGCCCGCCGCCGCCACCCGCCCATCCGCCGCGCTCTACCTGGGCCGCGTGTTCCACGGCCGCTGGCGGCCCGTGCGCCATGCCTTCCGCTACCGTGTCTTTTCGCTGCTGCTGGATCTCGACAGCCTGGGGGAGACCGCGCGCCGGTCGCGCCTGTTCTCGTGGAATCGCTTCAATGTCCTGTCGTTCCACGACCGCGACCATGGCCCCCGCGACGGCGCACCCCTGCGCCCCTGGGTCGAAGCGCAATTGCTGGCCGCAGGTCTTGGCGGGCTGGCCGGCGGGCCGATCGACATCCTGTGCTTTCCGCGCCTGTGGGGCTTCGTGTTCGATCCGCTGACGGTCTACTACTGTTTCGCCAGCGACGGCCGCCTGGGCGCCATCGTCTACGAGGTGAAGAACACCTTCGGCGGCCAGCACGCCTATGCCATGGCGGTTGCCGATCGCAATGAGGCCACGATTCGCCAGCACGCTGCCAAGGGCTTCTACGTCTCGCCCTTCATCGCCATGGCCGCGGACTATGCTTCCGCCTGAACCGCCCCGGCGAGACGCTGCGGGTGGCCATCGACGCGCACGACGCGGATGGCCGGCTGCTGCTCGCCACCCTGGACGGCCGGCGCCGTCCTTTCACCGATCTGTCACTCGCCCGTGCCATTCTTGGCCACCCGTTGATGACGCTTAAAGTGTTTGCCGCGATTCACTGGCAAGCCCTGCGCCTTTGGCTGAAGGGTGCGCCCTATCATCCCAAACCCGAAGCCCCGACCCCGGAGCACGTTCATGAGCTTGTCGTCGACCACCGATCGCGCCCCGGAAACCGCCAATCACGGCATCGTCGAACTTGACCAGGCGCTGAACCTGCCCGGCTTGACCCGCTGGACACGGCTGGTGCTGCACCTCGCCCGCCGCCTCGAATACGGCA
The DNA here is from genome assembly GCF_003590945.1 of Oleomonas cavernae. Classification (NCBI taxonomy): domain Bacteria; kingdom Pseudomonadati; phylum Pseudomonadota; class Alphaproteobacteria; order Acetobacterales; family Acetobacteraceae; genus Oleomonas; species Oleomonas cavernae. The sequence goes on from NZ_QYUK01000011.1 coordinate 1,740,640, forward strand.
CGATCCTGGTCACCCTGCCCGAGGGCCCGACGGTCGCCCTGCGCGGCCGCACGCCCGGGCCGAGCGTCGATTTCATCATGCGCGACCAGGGGCTGTCGCGGCGCCTGCTGCTGCGCGGCGGCCTGGGCTTTGCCGAAGCTATCTGGACGGCGAATGGGAGACGCCCGATCTTGCTGCCCTGCTCGGCGTCTTGAACGTCAACGAGGCGATGCTGGAAGAGATCTGGAACGGCAAGCCCTGGGCCCGGGCGTTGAGCCGGATCGGCCATTTCTTCAATCGCAATTCCAAGGCGGGCAGCCGGCGCAATATCGCCCATCACTACGACCTGGGAAATCGCTTCTACGGCGAATGGCTCGACCCGACCATGACCTATTCCGCCGCCGTGTTCGAGCAGCCGGGGCAAGATCTGGCACAAGCCCAGAATGCCAAGTACGACCTCCTGGCCGGCAAGATCGCCCTGCAGCCCGGCGAGCATGTGCTGGAGGTCGGTTGCGGCTGGGGCGGCTTTGCCGAGCGCGCGGCCAAGCAGCACGGCGCCAAGGTCACCTCGATCACCATTTCGGCCGAACAGCACGCCTTTGCCGCCAAGCGCATCTTCGAGGCCGGCCTGGCCGACCGGTCGAGGTCCGCCTGACCGACTACCGCGACGTTACGGGCCAGTTCGACAAGATCGCCTCGATCGAAATGTTCGAGGCGGTGGGCGAGCGCTATTGGCCGACCTATTTCGGCTGCCTCCGCGACCGGTTGAAGCCGGGCGGCGTGGCCGGCCTGCAGGTGATCACCATCGCCGACCGGCATTTCGCGAAATATCGGCGGGGGGTCGATTTCATCCAGAAATACGTCTTCCCCGGCGGCATGCTGCCCAGCCCGAGCGAATTCACCAAGGTGGCCGCCGCCGCCGCCTGCACGAGCGCGGCCGCAGCACCCACGGCCTCGACTATGCGATGACCTTGCAGCTTTGGCGCGATCGCTTCGAGGCGGCCTGGACCCGCATCCGCCCCTGGGCTTCGACGAACGCTTCCGCCGGCTGTGGAACTACTACCTGACCTATTGCGAGGCGGGATTTCGCACCGGATCGATCGACGTGATGCAAGTCGCACTTTCCAAGGGCTAATATCTGGGCGGCATGTTCGCCTTGCTGGCTTTGGCAACACTGGCCATAATCCCGCTCCATTTCTTGCGACGTGTGAGCCACCTCACAGCCGCGCGCCGTGCAGGAACACCAAGAATGGGACGGCGATGAAGCAATGCCTGCGGCACGACTTCGGGCCCGGACCCATCCATGTGATGCAGGTAGCACTAGAGCGTGGTTGATTCACTCAAGTCTCGTCTCCCGGCCTTGCAGGTTTGGCTCTACGGTCTGCCCGCCCTGGCCCTGACCTCGGTCGGCATTCCCCTTCTTCTGTACCTCGTGCCTTTCTATACCGAAGAGCGGGGCATCCACCCCGAGGCGGTGGGCGGCATCCTGTTTGCGGTGCGCCTGGCCGATGCGCTGTTCGATCCCACCTTCGGGACGATCTCCGACCGCTTCCACACCCGCTGGGGCGGCGGCGGCCCTGGTTGTTCGTCGGCACGATCCTGCTGATCGTTGCCATCTGGCACACCTTCCTGCCGCCCGAGACCATCACCTGGCGCTACTTCCTGTTCTGGATGATCGTGCTCTATGCGAGCTGGACCATGGTCATCGTGCCCTATGCCGCCTGGGGCGCCGAGCTGACTGGCGACTTCGACGAACGCACCAGGGTCGCCGGCATCCGCGAACTGTTCCTGCTGATCGGCACGGTGCTGGCCGCCTCGGTGCCGACCGTCCTCAAATCCATGGGTTACGAGGGCCAGGGCGCCACCCTGGCGGCGATTGCCGTCTTCGTCATCGTCGGCCTGCCGATTGCCATCGGCCTGCTGTTCTGGAAGGTGCCCGAACCGGCGGTCATCGCCAGCCCCCATGTCCATAGCTGGCGCGCGGGCTTCGATGCCATCCGCAAGAACGGCCCCTTTGCCCGCCTGATCAGCGCCTTCCTGCTGAACGCGACCGCCCAGGCGATGGTCGCCACCCTGTTCTTCTTCTATGTGAAATATGTCCTGGGCGCCGGCACCTCGGGGCCCTATCTGCTGCTGACCTATTTCATCTCCGGCATCGTTGCGGTGCCGGTCTGGATGCGGCTGGCCGAGCGCTTCGGCAAGCACCGGACCTGGGCCTTCTCGATGATCTCGTCGGCGCTGATCTTCCTGATCACGCCGTTCCTGGGCGTCGGCGACGTCTGGATCTTCGGGGTGATCTCGGTGCTGACCGGGTTCAGCCTGGGCTGCGACCAGATCCTGGCCGCCTCGATGCAGGCCGACGTGGTCGATATCGATTCGATCCGTTCGGGCCAGCAGCGCGCCGGGCTCTATTTCGCGCTGTGGAACATGGTGACCAAGCTGGCCGGCGGGATCGCGGCCGGCATCACCCTGCCGCTGCTGGGCTACTATGGCTTCATCGCCGACGGCCGGACCAACCCGGCCAGCGCGCTCGCTGCCCTGACCGTGCTGTTCGCGGTGGTGCCGCCGATCCTGCGCCTGCTCTCGGTCTGGATCATCTGGAACTACCCGATCACCCGCGAACGCCATGCCAAGCTTCGGGCCTTGATGGAACGCAAGCTGGCGCGCCGGGCCGCGGCGGCCGAGGCGGCCGCCGCGAAGGGCTGATCGGCGGCCTTACGCCGCGGCGGCGGGGCAGATCATCAGTGAAACGGACTACAGGGTTTCGATCCGGCGTTTGACGATGCGGAGAATCCAGCCCAGGAGCGGCAGCCGTTAATAGAACTGGCCGGCATCCCAGTGATCGACGTGCTGGACGGCAAGGCCGGTCACCGGATCGAAACTGACCTGGCTGAGGCCGTTGATGACCCAGGGATCCCGCTTGGGCCAGCGGCGCAGTTGATAGGACATGGTCCAGACCATGATACCCTGCGAGCCGTTGGCAAAGCGTTCGGTGACCTTGAAGCGGATGCCTGAGCAATCGGCGAAGAGCTTGGCGAAGATGAGCTGCACCCGATCGATGCCCATCACCTCGCTGAAGGGATCCCTGAAACGGATACGCGGGTCCATCACCTGATAAAGCGTCGCGACGCTGCCGGCGTCCAATTGCTCGAGCACTGCCGAGTAACGGGCAAGCGCCGCATACGCTTTGCTATTCATTCTTATTGTTTTCCTGTGCTGCATGCTACCAGTGAGAGAAACACGCATACGGCAAACGGCGGAGCAACTTCAAGGGGGATGGGAACGTGAGGCGCCGCATGAGGGCCATGCGCGCTACCGAAGAAATCGATCTCGTTGGGATCACCGGGCCCCGGCGGCAAAAAGCCCCGCCTCCTTGACGGAGGCGGGGCTTGCGGTTTTGTGATCGGGTCGGATCAACGGCGGCGCTTGTAGTCGTCATCGTCCGCGGTCAGGGCACCGATCGCGGCACCGGCACCGCCACCGATCAGTGCGCCGGTCAGGGCGCTGCCGCCGGTCAAGGCACCCACCAGCGCACCGCCGCCGGCACCGATGGCACCGCCGGTCACCGCCCGCCGTTCCTGATGATTGAGGCCGGAGCAAGCGCCCAGGCCGAGTGCGCCGGCCAGAGCCAAGGCGGCAAAGGTCTTGGACTGATACATGGTAGTCTCCTTAACCACTTTGGATGTCACGAGGCAGGCCCCGCGTATTCCATGGGAAATCAACAGCAGGTTCAGGGGTTGGTTCCAAAGAACCTGAAGTCTCCCTATAATCCATTGAAAGTGCTTTTGTTTTTGTGAGAGGCGATGATGGAACGAACGGTCCAGATCCTGTCCTACGAGACCGTGCATAAGGGTTTTTATCCAAAATCCGTCCTGCGCCTGCGGCACTCGCTGTTCCGCGGCGGATTGAGCGCCGAGGTGAGCCGCGACGTGCTGGAACTGGGCGCCGCCTCGGTGGTCCTGCCCTACGATCCCAGGACCGATTCGATCCTGCTGGTCGAGCAGTTCCGCATCGCGCCCTATCTGATGGACGAGGAACCCTGGCTGCTGGAAGCCATCGCCGGCCGCGCCGAAGACGGGGAAGCCGCCGACGTGGCGGCGGCCCGCGAGGCCCGGGAAGAAGCGAACATCGAATTGACCGCGCTTGCGCGCGCCGGCATCGGCTATCCCTCGCCCGGCGGCCTGAAGGAACTGACCACCATCTTCGTGGGCTGCTGCAATCTTGCCGGTGTCGATGGCGGCGTCCACGGCGCGGCGGACGAAAGCGAGGATATCCGCGTGCGGGTGATCGCGGTCGACGAGGCCCTGGCCATGGCGGCAAGCGGCACCCTGCGGGCCCTTTCCGCCCTGGTGGCCCTGTACTGGCTGGCGCTCCATCGGGCCGATCTGCGGCGCCGCTGGGCTTGAACCGGTGGGCAGGCGCCGCTAGGGTCGCTGCAACATTCAAAAAACCCCCAGATCGACCCCTCCCCATGGCGATTCGCAAAGATTTCATCGACACCATCGGCAACACACCGCTGATCCGCCTGCACGCCGCCTCGCAGGCGACCGGCTGCGAGATCCTCGGCAAGGCCGAGTTCCTCAATCCCGGCGGCTCGGTCAAGGACCGCGCGGCGCTGGCCATCGTGCGCGATGCCGAGGAGCGCGGCCTGTTGCGCCCTGGCGGCGTCATCGTCGAGGGCACGGCCGGCAATACCGGCATCGGCCTCGCCCTGGTCGGCAACGCCCTGGGCTACCGCACGGTCATCGTGATGCCCGAGACCCAGTCCCAGGAAAAGAAGGATATGCTGCGCCTGTGCGGCGCCGACCTTCGCCTGGTGCCGGCCGTGCCCTACGCCAACCCCATGAACTATGTGAAATACTCGGGCCGCCTGGCCGAGGAGATCGCGGCGGGCGAGCCCAACGGCGCGATCTGGGCCAACCAGTTCGACAACGTCGCCAACCGCCGCGGCCATTACGAGACCACCGGGCCGGAGATCTGGGCAGACACCGCCGGCAGGATCGACGGTTTCGTCAGCGCCGTCGGCTCGGGCGGGACGCTGGGCGGCGTGGCGCTATACCTCAAGGAACAGAACAGCAAAGTGGTGATCGCCCTGGCCGATCCGCCGGGGGCCGCCCTCTACAGCTACTACAAGACCGGCGAATTGAAGGCCGAAGGCACCTCGATCACCGAGGGCATCGGCCAGGGCCGCATCACCGCCAACCTCGAGGGCGTGCCGGTCGACGTCGCCTTCCAGATTCCCGACGAGGAATCGCTGCCGATCTGCTTCGACCTGCTCAAGCACGAAGGCCTGTGCCTGGGCGGCTCGTCCGGCGTCAATGTCGCCGGGGCCATTCGCCTGGCCCGGGAGCTGGGGCCGGGTCACACGATCGTCACCATCCTGTGCGACTACGGCACCCGCTACCAAAGCAAGATGTTCAACCCGGAATTCCTCAAGGCGCGGAACCTGCCGACGCCCGACTGGCTGTGACTGCGGAGCACCGATCCAATGCCCAATGCGACCGGACTCGTTTCGACTGCGTGGCTCGCCGAGCATCTGAGTGCACCCGACGTGCGGGTGATCGATGCCTCCTGGTACCTGCCCGATGCCAATCGCGACCCCAAGGCCGAATACCGCGAGGGTCACATCCCCGGCGCGGCGTTCTTCGACATCGACGAGATCGCCGACCTGACCTCGCCCCTGCCCCACATGCTGCCGCCGCTCGAGAAATTCGCCTCGCGCGTGCGCAAGATGGGCCTGGGCGACGGCAATCGCATCGTCGTCTATGACGGCGGCGCGCCCTTCGCCGCGGCCCGCGTGTGGTGGATGTTCAGGGCTTTCGGCCACGACGATGTCATGGTGCTGGACGGCGGCATCGCCAGATGGAAGGCCGAGGGCCGCCCGCTCGACGACCTGCCGCCGGCCCCGCGCGAACGCCACTTCACCGCGCGCCAGAACACCATGCTGCTGCGCAGCTACGACCAGGTGCGGGCCAACCTCGTCAGCCACCGCGAACAGGTGGTGGATGCGCGCAGTGCCGCACGTTTCACCGGCGCGGTGCCCGAACCGCGGCCGGGCCTGAAGCGCGGCCACATCCCCGGCTCGGTCAACCTGCCCTCGACCGAATTGCTCGATCCCGTGACCGGCGTCTTCCTCGACAAGCCCGCCCTGCGCGCCAAGATCGAGGCCGCCGGCATCGACCCCAACAAGGCGGTGGTGTGCAGTTGCGGCTCGGGTGTGACGGCGGCCATCGTCATGCTGGCCCTGCACGAGATCGGCGCCCGCAGCGTCTCGCTCTACGACGGCTCCTGGGCCGAATGGGGCGCACGCGAGGATGCCCCGGTCGAGGTCTGATGACCACGCCCGCCAGCGAGCTGCCGCCGGCGGACTGGACGGAAACGTCCGGCCCGGTGGCGGAGAGCCGCATCACCTACCTGGAGATGACGGCGCGCCCCTCGCCCCGGCGGGCACCGCCCCCGCTCGATGCCCATGCCCTGATCCGGGTCGAGGAACCGCCGGTGGCCTATTTCCGCTGGCTGTATCACTATGTCGGGCGCGACTGGATGTGGGTGGACCGGCGCCGCTGGGATGATCAGCGTCTCGCCCAGCATCTGGCCGCCCCGGGCTATGCGCTTTACGTGCTGTCCCTGAAAGGCGCACCGGCAGGCTTCTTCGAGCTGGTCGCCCTGGACGGCGGCCAGCGCGTCGACCTCGGCCTGTTCGGCATCGCGCCCGATTTCATCGGCCGCCGGCTGGGGCCGTTCCTGCTCGACCAGGCGATCCAGCTTGCCTGGGAGCGCGGCCCGCAGCGCGTCACGGTCGATACCTGCACGCTGGACCATCCCAAGGCCCTGATCCTCTATCAGCGCTTCGGCTTTGCGCCCTATGCCACCCGCGAACGCCTCGTTTGGCCACTGGGCCCCGGCTTGAGGGGCCTCACCTGACCCGGGAGAGACCGATGCATCGCAGCCGCCTGGCAGGCTTCATCATCGACTGCCGTACCGACGACCTGGACGGTGCCGCGACCTTCTGGGGCCGGGCCCTGGGGCTGGAGCCCAATCGCTCGAGTGGCGACCCGGAAGATTCGGGTTACATCCCGTTCCACCGCGAAGACCCCAACGACATCAACATCGAAGTCCAGCGCGTGGAGCACGACAGCCGGGTCCACCTGGATATCGAGACCGACAATGTCGAGGCCGAGGTCGAACGCCTGCTGGGCATCGGCGCCAAGGTGGTGAAGCGCATTCACACCTGGTGCGTGATGGAGGCGCCGACGGGCCACCGCTTCTGCGTGGTGCGCGCCAGCAGCTCGAAATTCGCGCAAGAGGCGACGGTCTGGCCGTGACCGGCTACGCCCCCTCGCCCAGGTCCACACCACTCTTAATCGTTATGGCCGGGCTTGTCCCGGCCATCCACGCGGACACCGACCTCACCGAGTTCACGTGGATGACCGGGACAAGCCCGGTCATGACGAACTTGGAAGGTAGCGGGGTGCCGCTCAGTGCAGGATCTGCGACAGGAAGAGACGGGTGCGGTCGCTCCTGGGATTGGCGAAGAATTCGTTGGGTTCGTTCTGTTCCACGATCTCGCCGCGGTCCATGAAGATCACCCGGTTCGCCACCTGGCGGGCAAAGCCCATTTCGTGGGTCACGCACAGCATGGTCATGCCCTCTTCCGCGAGGCTGACCATGGTGTCGAGCACTTCCTTGACCATTTCCGGGTCGAGCGCCGAGGTCGGCTCGTCGAACAGCATGATCTTGGGGTTCATGCACAGCGAGCGGGCGATCGCCACGCGCTGCTGCTGGCCGCCTGAAAGCTGGCCGGGGAACTTGTTCGCCTGCTCGGGGATGCGCACCCGCTTCAGGTATTTCATCGCGATTTCTTCGGCGTCCTTCTTGGGCATGCCGCGCACCCAGATGGGGGCCAGCGTGCAGTTCTGCAAGACGGTCAGGTGCGGGAACAGGTTGAAGTGCTGGAACACCATGCCGACCTCGCGGCGGATCTCGTCGATCTTCTTGAGGTCGTTGGTGAGCTCGATATTGTCGACGACGATCTTGCCCTTCTGGTGTTCTTCCAGCCGGTTGATGCAGCGGATCATGGTCGACTTGCCCGAGCCCGAGGGCCCGCAGATGACGATGCGTTCGCCCCGGTAGACGCTGAGGTTGATGTTCCGCAGGACGTGGAACTCCCCGTACCACTTGTTCACGTCGACCAGTTCGATGGCGAGCTTGTCGGATACAGGCGGTGTGGCGGTCGCGGTTTGAGTGCTCATCTGCGGTGCTCCCTTACTTGCGATGGCCGGTGTCGAGGCGACGTTCGATCCGCATGGAGACACGCGACATCGCAAAACAGAATACGCCGAACATCAGCGCGGCGAAGACGTAAGCCTCGACGTCCCGGCCCAGCCAACTGGCATCCTTGGCGCCATCGTCGAGAACGTTGAAGAGGTCGCGCAGACCGATGATCGATACCAGGGTGGTATCCTTGAACAGCGAGATGAAGCTGTTCACGATACCCGGAATGACCAGTTTCAGCGCCTGGGGCAGGATGATCAGCCGCGTCGACTTCCAATAGCCCAGGCCCAGCGCCTTGCCCGCCTCGTACTGGCCCTTGGGGATCGCCTGCAGGCCGCCGCGGATCACCTCGGCCATGTAGGCCGCCGAGAACAGTGCCACGCCGACCAGGGCGCGCAGCAGCTTGTCGACGTTGTTCCCCGGCGGCAGGAACAGGGGCAGCATGACCGACGACATGAACAGGATCGAGATCAGCGGCACGCCGCGCACCGTCTCGATGAAGACCACGGCGACCGACTTGGCGACCGGCATGTTCGAGCGCCTTGCCAGGGCGAGGATGATGCCCAGCGGGAACGATGCCGTGATGCCGGTAACCGCCACCACCAGGGTTACCAGCAGCCCGCCCCAACTGTCGGTCGAGACGAAGGGCAGCGAGAAGATCGCCACCGGGTCGGCAAGGCCGAGCATCTCGATGAACGGCAGGTAGTAGGTGCCGCCGACCAGCAGCACGAAGGCCAGCACCGGCCAGACGAAGAGCAGGAACAGGACCAGCGGCCGGCGCAGGGGCGTCTTGGGCAGGATCGCCAGCAAGGAACCAAGGCCCAGGAAGAAGACGATGTCCGGCCGCCAACGCTCCATCTCGGGGTAGGTGCCATAGATGATCTGGCCCATGCGCATCTTGATGAAGGTCCAGCAGGCACCCTCGGCCCCGCGCAGGCGCTGTTGTCGGTGCCCGAGATGACCGAGCTGAAGATCGCCCAATCGAGGAACTTGGGGATGGTGATGACCAGGATGTATAGCACCAGGGCGCTGAGGATCGCGTTGAACCAGCTCGAGACCAGGTTGCGCCGGATCCAGCCGATCACGCCGACGGTCGAGGCCGGCGGCGGCTCGGCCGGGGTCGGGGTGAAAATGACGGGCGGGTTGGTGATGTCGCTCATGGCTGCGCCCTCACCGCTCGACCAGCGCTTTGCGCGCGTTATACCAATTCATCCCGGCGGAAATCAGCAAGCTGACGGTGAGGTAGACCGCCATCGCCAGGGCGATCGCCTCGACCGCCTGGTTGGTCTGGCTGTTCACTGTGCCGGTCATCACCGCGACCAGTTCGGGATAGCCGATCGCCGCCCCCAGCGAGGAATTCTTCAGCAGGTTCAGGTACTGGCTGGTGAGCGGCGGAATGATCACGCGCAACGCCTGGGGAATGACCACCAGGCGCAGCGTCGTGCCGTGCCGTATGCCCAGCGAATGGGCCGCTTCGCTTTGCCCCTTGCCCACCGACTGAATGCCGGCGCGCACGATTTCGGCGATGAAGGAAGCGGTATAGAGGCTGAGCGCGATGGCCAGGGCGGCCAACTCGGGAATGATGGTGACACCGCCGGCGATATTGAAGGTGCCCTTGGCCGGCATCTCCCAGGAAACCGGGTCGCCGGCGAACAGATAGGTGAGCAGCGGCAGGCCGATGATCAGGCCCAGCGCGGTCCAGAAGGCGGGGAAAGACCTGCCCGTGTCCATGTGGCGCTTGTGGGCCCAGATGCGGACCGCGATGGCGGCAACGAAAGCCAGGACCACGGCGATGATGAACGGCAGGAACGCCGACTCCAGGACCGGCCCGGGAAAGGTGATCCCGCGCTGATTGAGGTAGAAGGTGTTTTCGATCGAGATGCTGTCCCGGACGACCGGCAGCGCCTTGAGCACCGACACGTACCAGAAGGCGATATGCAGCAGCAGCGGCACATTGCGCATGACTTCGACGTAGACGGTCGCCACCTTGGCCACCAGCCAATTGTTCGAGAGCCGGGCGATGCCGACGATGAACCCGATCAGGGTGGCGAGGACGATGCCGATGGCACTGACCAGCAAGGTGTTCAAGACCGCGATCAGGAACATCCGCCCGTAGGTCGAGCCGGAGTCGTAGCTGATCAGGTTCTGGACGATGTCGAAACTGGCGCTGCGATCCAGGAAATCAAACCCGGTCGCGACATTCTGGCGGCGCAGGTTGTCCTGGACGTTCTGGAACAGATACCAGCCGACGCCGAGGACGAGGGCAAGAAGAACGATCTGCGACACGATGGCGATGACCTGCGGGTCGCGCCACGGCCGTACACCGGAAGGCTTCGCCGCCGGGCGGCTGGAAGAAGACGTCATCCAGGTTCCTCGTCGCGTGATGTCGCGTGAAGCAACGGCGGCGGGATGCCAGGCATCCCACCGCCTTAGACGATCAACGGAACGGAGGCGCGTACTGCAGGCCGCCCTGGGTCCACAACGCGTTCAAGCCGCGGGCAATGCCCAGCGGCGAGCCGGCACCGACATTGCTGTCGAAGATCTCGCCGTAGTTGCCGACCTGCTTGATGATGTTGTAGGCCCAGGCGTTGTCGAGCCCCAGGCCCTTGCCGAGTTCGCCTTCGACACCAAGCAGGCGCTTGATCTCGGGATTGGCGTCGGCCTTGGCCTTGATCTCGTCGACATTGGCCTTGGTCACACCATATTCCTCGGCCTCGACCATGGCATAGAGCGACCAGCGAACCACATCGCCCCACTGGTTGTCGCCGTGCCGCACGGCCGGCCCCAGCGGCTCCTTGGAGATGATTTCGGGCAGCACGATCGCGCCGGCCGGATCGGCCAGCTTGATGCGCGTGGCATAGAGACCCGAGGCATCCGTGGTGTAGGCGTCGCAACGGCCGGACTCGAAAGCGGCGACCGCTTCGTTGTTCGAGCCGAAGGCGACCACGGTGTATTTGAGGTTGTTGGTGCGGAAGTAATCGGCCAGGTTCAGCTCGGTGGTGGTGCCGGTTTCGGTGCAGACCGTGGCGCCGTCGAGCTTCTTGGCGCTGTCGACACCCAGGGATTTCTTCACCAGCAGGCCCTGGCCGTCGTAGTAGGTAACGCCGACGAAATCGAAGCCTTGCGACGAATCGCGGGCCAGCGTCCAGGTGGTGTTGCGCGAGAGCAGGTCGACTTCACCCGACTGCAGGGCGGTGAAACGTTCCTTGGCGGTCAGCGGGGTGAACTTCACCTTTTCCGCATCGCCAAAGATCGCCGCCGCGACAGCGTGGCAGACATCGACGTCGATGCCCTTGTAGACGCCCTTGTCGTCGGGCGCCGCAAAGCCCGCCAGCGCCGGCGAGACGCCGCATTGGACGAAGCCCTTCTTCTTCACGTCGTCGAGCGTGCCGGCGTGAGCCGCGGTCACCGTACCGACCGCGAGCACCGCGCCGATCGTGAGCAGGCTAAGCTTGGTCATTCTAGAAGCCCCTTGTCAGGTCTATTGGGCCGCCCGGCATTGTCGCCTTTGTGCAAGCCTCGGCGCACACGCTAACAGTCATTTGCGCGCCTTGCCAAGCGGGGACGGTCAGATTTTGTGCGCCGCAGCGCATTCTTTCCTAATTGCGCCTGTTCTTTGGGCGGCGCGCCAAATGCCCAAAACCAGGGCAGCGACAGCCTGCGTGCGGATGCGCTATCAATGGCAAGCAGCTTCGGCACCCGCCTCCTCACCCAACCCTCTCCTCGCCTTAAGGAGAGGGCTCTTCTCCCCTCCGCCCTCCGGGGGGAGGGGGGGGAGGTGGGCAAGCGAGATCTTCGAGGAGCTTTTCTTGTCGCGCAAACATCGCCCCGATACCGACGTCGTTCACCTGGGCCGCCGGCCCGCGGATTTCCACGGCGCGGTGAACCCGCCCGTCTATCACCTCTCGACCGTCCTGTTCCCGACCCTGGACGCCCTGGAGGCGGCCCAGCGCCCCTCGCCCGATCCACGGCGCATGACCTATGGTCGGCGCGGGTCGCCCACCAGCTTCACCTTGAGCGAGGCGGTCGCCGCCCTCGAGGGGGCGGACGGCTGCCAGATCACCCCGTCCGGCCTCTCGGCGGTGGCGACCACCCTGCTGGCCCTGCTGAAAGCCGGCGATCACCTGCTGATGGTCGATTCCTGCTATGCCCCGTCGCGCGGGCTGTGCGAGGGGGTGCTCAAGCGCTTAGGGATAGAGACCACCTATTACGATCCGCTGATCGGCGCCGGCATCGCCGCCCTGATCAGGCCCAACACCACGGTGATCTTCATGGAAAGCCCGGGGTCCCTGACCTTCGAGGTCCAGGATGTGCCGGCGATCGTCGCCGCGGCCAAGGCGGCGGGCCATCCCGTCACCACGGTGATCGACAATACCTGGGCCTCGCCCTTCTATTTCAAGCCGCTCACGCTCGGCGTCGACATCTCGTTGCAGGCGGCGACCAAATATATCGTCGGCCATTCCGATGCCCTGATCGGCACCATCTGCGGTAACGCCGAAACCCTCCCGCGCATCAAGCAGACCGCCGGTGACATGGGCGTTTGGACCGGGCCCGACGACATGTACCTGGCCCAGCGGGGCCTGCGTACCATAGGCGTTCGCCTGGAACGCCACCAGGAAACCGGCCTAGGCCTGGCCCGCTATCTCCAGGGCCGGCCCGAGGTGAAGCGGGTGCTGCACCCCGCCCTGCCCGACGATCCGGGTCATGCTTTATGGAAGCGGGACTTCATCGGTGCCTCGGGCCTGTTCGGGGCGGTGCTGCACCCGGTGCCGCGCGCCGCCCTCGCCGCCTTCCTCGACCACCTCGAATTGTTCGGCATGGGCTGGTCCTGGGGCGGCTATGAGAGCCTGTGCGTGCCCCAGCACCCCGAGAAGATCCGCGTCGTGACCCCCTGGACCGAGCCGGGCCCGCTGCTGCGCTTCCATGCCGGGCTCGAGGATATCGATGACCTGATCGCCGATCTCGACGCCGGCTTTGCCAGGATGGCCGCCGCCACATGACCGATGCGGCGCCACCGCGGCGCGGCCTGGCGCGGCTGACGAGGCCGCCGATCGCGCTGCCGCCCCGGCAGTGGCAGGTGCTGCTGCTGGTGGGCGTCGCCTTTTTGATCAACCAGTACGACCTGGGGGTGTTCGGCCTGGCCCTGCCGCGCATCCAGGCCTCGCTGGGCATCGGCGAGGGCGAGATCGGCAACGTCACCGCGCTGATCCGCATCGGCGTGCTGCCGGCCTTTGCCCTCGCCATGCTGGCCGATCGCCACGGCCGGCGGCGCATGCTGATGATCACCATCGTCGGCGTCGCCCTCTCCAACCTGGCGACCGCCTTCGCCCCCGACCCGACCAGCTTTGTGATCTGCCAGATCTCGGCCCGCAGCTTCATCGGGGCCGAGGAGATGCTCTCGGTCGTGGTCGTGGCCGAGGAATTGGACAGCCGGGTGCGCGGCTGGGCGATCGGCGCCCTGGGTGCCCTGGGCTCCATGGGTCACGGCGTGGCGGCCTTGATGTTCGGCATGGTCGATATCCTACCCCATGGCTGGCGCAGCCTCTATTTCCTGGCCGCGGTGCCGCTGCTGGCCCTCGCCTTCCTGCGCCGCCGCCTGACCGAGACGGCACGCTTCGCCCAGTACCGCGACAGCGGGCCGCCGGCCTCCAGCCTGGCGCCGCTGCTCGCCCTGGCCAGGGCGCATCCGGTTCGTGTGGCGATCCTGGCGGCGGCGGCGGCGCCCGTCGCCTTCGCCCTGGCGCCGTCGCTGCTCTATGTCTCCAAGCACCTGCAGGTCGACGAGGGCTACAGCCCGGCGGCGGTCTCGCTGCTCTACCTCACCGGCGGCGCCGTCGCCATGCTGGGCAACCTGGCCGGCGGGCGCCTGGCCGACCGGCTGGGCCGCCGGGCCGTGCTGACCGCGGCGGCCCTGATCAGCCCTGCCCTGTTCGCCGTCTTCTACGGCGGCAGCGGCGCGATCGTGCCGGCGGCCTGGGTCGGGGCGATCTTCACCTATTTCTGCGTCGATGTAACCTTGTCGGCGCTCAGCACCGAATTGTTCCCGACCTCGAGCCGGGCCACCGCCTCGGCCGGCCGCTCGCTCATCTGGTCGGTCTCGGCGGCCGGCGGCCTGTGGGCCCAGGGCGCCCTGCTGGAGCTTGCCGGCAGCGCCTCCACGGCGACCATCTGGGTGCTGGCCCTGGCGCCGCTCACCGCCCTTGTCGTGCTGCTCGCCATGCCGAGACCGCGGGCAAAAGGCTCGAGGACATCGCGCCCGAACGGCCGCTCTAGCCCGCCGACCGGCAGGCGGCGCAGATCCCGGTCAGTTCGACCGAGGTCGACTGGACACTGAAACCACGCTCGGCCGCGCGGGCGGCCAGCATGCCGACGGCGCCGGGATCGCCCAGTTCCGCCACTTCCCGGCAGCGGGTGCAGATCAGGAACTGGCCGGCATGGCTGGTATCGGGATGGCTGCAGCCGACAAAGGCATTGAGCGAGGCGATGCGGTGGACCAGCCCCTGCTCCATCAGGAAATCCAGCGCGCGGTAGACGGTCTGCGGCGCCACCGGCTTGCCGCCCACCTCGCCCAGCCGGGCGACCAGGTCATAGGCCCCCGCGGGCCGATGGCTTTCCAGCACCAGTTCGAACACCTGGCGGCGCAGGTCCGTCAGCTTGGCGCCGCGCGTCGCACACAGCGCCTCCGCCCTGGTCAAGGCGTCGCTGACGCAATGGTCGTGGTCGTGATCATGGGCGTGGGTCATCGGATACGACTATACCGCTTGGGCCCCAGGATGCTAGAACCGACGTGATATTATAACACCAGAGCCGATCATGACCGCCACCGCCATCGCCCAAATCCTCGCCGCCGTGAAATTCGACGAACGCGGCCTCGTGCCCGCCATCGCCCAAGCCCACGACAGCGGCGAGGTCCTGATGATGGCCTGGATGAATGCGCAATCCCTGGCCGAGACCTTGAATACCGGCCGCGTCACCTACTGGTCGCGCTCGCGCGCCGGCCTGTGGCGCAAGGGCGACACCTCCGGCCATGTCCAGGTGCTGCGCGAGCTGCGCGTCGACTGCGACGGCGACACGATCCTGCTCCTGGTCGACCAGACCGGCCCCGCCTGCCACACCGGCACCCGCACCTGCTTCTTCCGCAAGGCGGAGGATGGCGCCCTGGTCGAGGCGGCGACCTTCGTGCCCTGCGGGCATGAGCACGGGTAGGCCGGGTGCCCGGCAACACGACCATAGCCGAGATCGCGGGCCTGTTCGGCAAGCCCGAACTGTCCCACGCCCTGTTCTATGCCTTCGAGGTCGGCCTTCGCCTCAGGCTGGGCAGTGATCAAGACTGGCACTATCAGATCGACCGTATTCCCCGTTTTCTGCATTCGATCGACCGCGCCCGGGCGATCATCAGGGCGGTGTTTGCGCCGACGGACCCGGTCGCACTGATCAGCCAGTATGGCGGACCGGCCTGGGGCAACGCCGAACGAAAGGGCATCGCCGCCCTGAAAGCAGCGGGATTTGATGTCGGCGTGCTGAAACCCGCAGGAGACGTTATCCAGGACGACCATGACGACGGGACCTATCGACGCTGGTATCTCACGCCGCCCCTTCCCGCCCATGAGGTCGACAAGCTGACATGGTGTGCGGTGTCAGGCGAGATAGACGTCAAGCCGCAGGCGAGCGCGTTCAAGATTTACCTGGTCGATCCGGACCGCAAGGTCATCGCCCATGTCTATGACGACCGCGGCATGGACGTTGTCGCCCTGGAACCCGATACATTACGGCCGCTCTATCGCCAGTTCCAGGGCTGGCTGCTCGACTACGACCGCAGCAGAATGGACGCTGTCTTCGCCTCCGGCAACGTGTTGCCCGTAACCCCGAAGACTACCGACTGATCCCCCAGCCGTCATTCCGGCGAAGGCCGAATCCATTTTGATGAAGCGCGTGCTGGCCCGGAATGGATTCCGGCCTTCGCCGGAATGACGTGGGGAGATGTCTCAGCGCAATGGGCTCACACCGAGAATCGCGTTGAGCAGGTGTTGCGGGTCAGCAACTTCAGGCAGGCCTGAAACTTGACCGTCACCTACTTCCAAAAGGAGCCATCCGCCACTGGCGAGGCGTGCAAAGTCGGCCGTCGCGAAATGACTTGGCAAGGCAGCGCAGACAGCTTCGACAATTTCCTTTGGCGGGCCATCGCCAATCATACCGGTGATCCTTGGCCAACAACCGACCGGGTGACCGTCGAACGCAAATACCCGCCATTCCATGACCTCGTCGCCGATATGGGCGAGCTCACGCCAGGCACGAAATACCAACCCACCGACCAGAGAATTACCCTGGAGTTCCCGGAAACGAGAGATCACTCGCTTCGCCCCCGCAAGATCGCTCGCTGACGGGATGAAGCAGGCTTCCTCCCAATAACCCGCAGCCTGCGATTTTACCCAGTCCTTCAGAACCACGGGGCCATCGCCGAACGCTGCCAGCGTGTATGCCAGCGCTTGGTCGTCATCCATCTCGTCGCCGGCAATCCATGCAGTCGGCGCCATCCAAGGCGCCACATGAGGATAGGCCACCGGCCCCCAATGGCACGCTGCATACTGATCGGGCGAATTGACGAGGCGGACTTCCTTCGCTTCCAGCGCATCGTACAGCAACGCGTAGTCTTCCACCCTCAACATCCAGCCGCGGTAGATAGCCTCGATCGGGCCGTCGACGCGAAGGCGTCGTAGTGCAGCCTTGGTGTCGTGACGATGATCCAACGCCTCGTGGTCGATCAGCAGATGCGAAACGCCAAGCGCCGTCGCTGCGTCAGCCTCCCGCTGAAATGCGGCATCTGCGACCTTTGGATCAATTGGATCCGAGCAGAAGATAATCGTCTTTGGCATTGCCCCACCTGCACTCCACCTCGAAGTGAACTAGTCGTATGTGGTTACCAACACTCGTCCACTCGTCATTCCGGCGAAGGCCGGAATCCATTTTGATGAAGCGCGTGCTGGCCCAGAATGGATTCCGGCCTTCGCCGGAATGACGTTTGAGGTTATACAGTATATCCCTCGAACGGACGGTCAGAAATTGACCAAGGTGCCTTCACTCCATAGTCATATGCAGCTCTGTTGCAGCGAGCAGGCCTTCTCGGTACTCGAAAGTAATGCCCCATCCCGGGTAAGACCCAAATAGACTTGGGAGACACCATAGCGCGGGTCCGATCCCACACCAACGCCGCCCACAAATTCCCAATAGTTTTCCGCCGTCACCTGGCTTAGGTAGGCAGGAAATTCGTCAGAAAAGTCCGGCTGATATCGCGAATTCATCCCGGCCATGAACGCCTTATGCCGTTCAGGAGCCGTTACCAAGTCATACCAGTATTTCACCACATCGACGAATATCTCTGGCGGTGTATCTCTTGTAGCCACGTAGTCCGCAGAATCCTGGCGGGGGCACGGACCATCCGCTATCGTCATGTAGGTCCAGACCCTTTCGGTTGCCACGACCAATTTCTTGTCGGGCTCATCCTTCCATCCGCCCTTGCCGTCGCGGAACATGAAGCGCTCGGTGAACAAGCAGACGTCGCTCGGCGCCCTCATCACCTCCGACCTGACTTCATAGGAGTATCCGCCAGGAAATACGAAGTGCGAGCAGACCTCGACGGCATCATGCGGCATCGCCCGCAGATAACTCTTCAGTTCGGCGGGTATCTGCGGACTGTCACCAAAATAGACCTTGCAACGATCGAAGGTGAGCGCGCCCTTCGCATTGGCGTGTGCCGTGACAAGACAGGCAAGCAAGCCCACTGATATCGCCAGCCATTTCATCGCCATCCTCCCCTTCTCTCGTCATTCTGGCGAAGGCCGGAATCTATTTTGATGAAGCGCGCGCTGGCCCGAAATGGATTCCGGCCTCCGCCGGAATGACGGTGGTGACTACGGGGCCTACTCCTCGAACAGGTCGCGCAGATAGTCGTTGAGGAACAGGCCGTCAGGGTCCAGCCGGCGGCGGACGGTTTGGAAGTCGTGCCAGTGGGGATAGAGCGCTGCGAGGTCCGCCGCTTTCAGGGTGTGGAGCTTGCCCCAGTGGGGGCGGCCCTGGTGGTTGCGGAAGATGGCTTCCATCGCCGCGAAATAGGCGGTGAAGTCCTCGCCAGCCAGGCGGTGGACGGCGATGGCAGCGCAGTCGCGGCCCTCGAAGGGGCTGAGCCAGATGTCGTCGGCGGCGACGTAGCGGAACTCGATGGGGAAGTAGATCCTGGTCCCCGTGCGCTGGAACCAGGCGCGGATCTCGGCGATGCACTCCAGGCCGGCCTGTGCCGGCACCGCATATTCCATCTCGTTGAAGCGGACCGAGCGGCTGGAGGGGAAAGTGCGCTCGGCATAGTCGATCTTCTCGCTGCTGCCGGCCGCGGCCGAGAGCCGGGCCAGCGGGCCGGTGAGCGCCGGGATCAGGCGCGAAGCCTGGGCGAAAGCCCACAGGGCGCCGTTCTCCACCACCGAGGTCTTGAAGTGATGCAGGGCAAGGGCCTTGGAGACCGGGGCATCGGTCGGGTCCAGGGTTTTCACCACGGCCGCCTGGGAGAGCGGGAACCAGAAGAATTCCGCGTGACGATGCGCCTGCGCGAAATCCGGGAACGTCGCCAGCACCTCGTCGAGGGCCATGCCGCGCTGGCGCTCGTGCAGCGTATAGGCGGGACGGCAGGCGAGTGTCACCTCGGAGAGAATGCCCATCGAGCCCATGGCGACACGGGCGGCGTTGAAGACGTCGCTCTCGACCGTGGCGCTGCACGACACGATGTCGCCGCTGGCGGTCACCAGGCGCAGGGCGGTTGCCTGGGACGCGATGCTGCCCAGGCCGACCCCCGTGCCATGGGTGCCGGTGCCGATGGCACCGGCAATGGCCTGGGCATCGATGTCGCCCTGGTTGGCGAGGCTCAAGCCCCTTTCGCGCAGCAAGGGGCCTAACGCCCTGATCGTGGTGCCGGCCTTCACCGTCGCCTGTTCACCCTCGACCGCGACCACGCCGCTGTGGCCGGCAAGGCTGATATGGGCGCTGTCGGTTACGCACAGGGGGGTGAAGGAATGGCCGCTGCCGACCACGCGCAAGGTCAGGCCCCGGGCCTTGGCCTCGCGCACCGCGGCGACGATGCCGGTCTCCTCGACCGGTGAGAAGATGACGGCCGGGTTGGCCTGGTGCAGGCCCGACCAGTTGCGCCAGGCGGTCACGGTTGCACCGAGGGCCTGGTGAAGCGGGTCGAGAGCAGGAAGCCGATGCCGATCAGTTGCGCGGCCGGGCCGATCAGCCCCAGGAACAGGTCGGCCCCGGCCATGGGCGCGAACAGCGGCAGCAGCCTGACGCCGCCGGCCCCGGCCAGGATCGCGGGAACGACGACATAGAGCACGATCAGATAGACCAGGGCAGCCAGGTGGCCGCGGCGCATCCGCGGCCCCAGCACGACATAGTAGACCAGGGCCATGTCGCGCAGCAGGAACAGGAAGGTGGCCACAAGCTGGGCCGCGACCCGGCCGCCTTCCGGCATCTGGGCGACCGTGGCGACGCCGACCGCGATGATGACGGGCAGGCCCGCCACCCAGGGCGGCATGTCGGCGAAGGCGCCCTGCCAGTCGCCGGCGGTCAGGCGCCCCAGAAGCCGGCGCAGGCGCACGATGCTCTTGGGTTCGAGGAAGCCGGCGGCCCAGGTCGCCATGACCAGGACATGAAAGCTCAAGCCGGCCTCGACGAAGGCATCCCCGAAGGCCAGGCTGTCGGTGATCTCGGGCAGGCGGTTGGTGAAGCCGTTGAAGAAGACCACCAGGAAGACCAGGAACAGCAGCCAGACCAGCGGCCGGCTGCGATACTGCAACTCGGCCCGCATCAGGCGGTAGCAGCCGATCCAGCCCCAGAGCGCAAAGAGCGCGGTGACCAGCAGGGCGAACAGCTTGGGCTGGAACACGATGCCGTACCAGTTGATCTCGAACTCGAAGCCCACCACCAGGGGCAGGAACTGGAACGAGGCGAGGATCGCCACGATCTGGGCGAAGGTCACCTGGAAACGGCGGACACCCGATTGCAGGCGCAACTGGATCAGGCCGAACCACAGCGCGATCGAATGGGCAAACAGGCCGGTGACGACCAGCCTGACCGGCGCCAGGTCGTCACCCGGCACGCCGCCCGAGGCGAGCACGGCGCCTAAGCAGATGGCCGCGCCATACCAGGAATAGACCGTGCCGCCCAGCAGCTTGCCCAGGGTCATGGCGCTGGGCCCGATGCCGGAGAGACGCTGGCCATCCCAGGTGCGGCCCTGGACCTCGGAGACGACACTGTCGCAGGCCATGCGGCTGCCCCAAAACACCAGGATGGCCCAGCAGACGACCATGGCGGTCTGGGCCACCGCCGCCTGCTGGTCCCAGGTCCAGCCCATCATGAACAGCAGGAACAGGACCGCCGGCATGGCGATCAAGCGCTGGGTCGAGAGTTCGAGCCACAGGTTGCGGCGCAGTTCGGGGTTAAGAAGCATCATGGCCGTGCCGCCTTCACCTTCTCGAGATAGCGGTCCTGCAGGCTGCCATGCTCCTCGGCCAGGCCGGCGACGATAAAGCCCTGCTCGATCAATTGCCGCAGCAGCAGCGACTGGGCGACGAGATCGCCGGCGAAGTCGAAGACCGCCCCGGCCTCGCCGACCTTGGGATCGGTAACGCCGGGCATTCCCCCAGTGCGTCCAGAAGGCGATCGGCACCCGCCGCCAGGACCAGGCGCAGATGGCGCGAGGCAGCCGCCTGCCCGGCCCGATGGGCACCGCGCAAGGGGGCATGATCGACGATCCGCCCCTGATCCACGATCAGCATGTGGGACGAGTAATCCTCGAGTTCCGCCAGGATGTGGGACGAGACGATGATCGTCATCCCCTGCGCCTGGAGCGACAGGATCAGCTCGGCCAGGCTCGCCCGCGCCTCGGGGTCGAGGCCCGAGGCCGGCTCGTCCATCAGCAGGATGCGCGGGCGGTGGATGATGGCCTGGGCGATCGCCAGGCGCTGGCGCAGGCCGCGCGACAGGCTGCCGGCCCGCTCGCCCAGGCGGTCGGCCAGGCCCAGCTTGGCAGCGGCATCCTTGGCCACCGGCACCGTGTCGCCCTCGATCCCGTGCGCCCCGGCCCAATAGCGCAGGCATTGCAGCACGGTCAGATCGTCATAGAGACCGAAGAATTCGTCGAGGAAGCCCAGCAGGCGGCGCGCCGTGCGCGGCTCGGCCGCGGCATCGATGCCGCCTAAGCGGATGGCGCCGGCATAGGGCACCTCCAGGGTGGCGAGGCAGCGCAGCAAGGTGGTCTTGCCCGCCCCGTTGGGGCCCACCAGCGCCGTCACGGTGCCCGGCTCGATGCGGAAGCCGACCTGGTCCAGCGCCCGCTTGGCCGGATATTCGAAGCAAAGCCCCTCGACCTCGATCATGCCTGGCTGATCCCCCTCATTGCCGGGGATTGTTCACGGGCCGGCGCCCGGACGCAACATGAACTCCCACTCCTCCAGACCGCTCTTGCCGTCTCCTCTGATTTGCAGTAAATAAATGACCAGTCAGTTATTAACATCGCGACACATCATGGCCCGAAGCCGCCTCCATCCCGATCCCTTCACCGAGCCGCGCTGGCGCCGGCGCAAGGATGCGCGGCCGTCGGAAATCCTCGATGCCGCCCTGGGCGTCTTCGTCGAGAAGGGTTTCGCCGCGGCGCGGATCGAGGACATCGCCCAGCGCGCCGGGGTCACCAAGGGCACGGTCTATCTCTATTTCCCGTCCAAGCAGGCGGTGTTCGAGGCCCTGATCCGCCAGGCCATCCTGCCGCGCTTCGAGGCGATCGAGGCCATCGCCGATGCCTATGATGGGCCGATCGCGCCCTTGTTCCAGCGCCTGATCCAGGAGGTCGGCCAGCGGGTGGCGGGCGAGTTGGCGGTGTTTCCCAAGCTGATCATCTCGGAGGCGGGGAATTTTCCCGAGATCGCGCGCTTCTACCGCTTCGAGGTGATCGCCCGGGGCGAGGCGCTGTTCTCCCGCCTCTATGCCAAGGGAGTCGCCACCGGCGAGTTGCCCGATATCGATCCGCGCATCGTCACCAAGCTGACCGTGGCGCCCCTGCTGCTCAGCGCCATCTGGAAGACCACCTTCTCGGCCTTCGACGAAGAAGCCTTGGATGTCGCCGCGCTGATCCAGACCCACGCCCAGGTTCTCGCCCGCGGCCTTGCCGCGCTGGCCCGGGAGGCACGCCCATGACCCGCACCCTGTCCCCTTTCGTCCTGCTTGCCCTGATCCTTGCCGGCTGCGGCGACAACGGCGGCCAGGTTACGGTCCAGGGCTATGCCGAGGGTGATTTCGTCACTGTCGCCGCCACCGCCGGCGGCCGCCTGACCGCGCGCCCGGTGAACCGCGGCGACGTGGTGAAGGCTGGCGACGCCCTGTTCGCGCTGGACGCGACGGCGGCCACAGCCAGCCGCGACCAGGCCGCCGCCAGCCTCGCCCAGGCCCAGGCCGATCTGGCCGACAGCCTGAAAGGCAGCCGGCCCACGGAAGTCGCCGCGATCGACGCCCAGATCGCCGAGGCGCGCTCGGCCCTCGATCTCGCCCGCATCGAGTTGGCGCGCACCCAGCGCCTGACCGCGACCCAGGTCGCCAGCCGTCAGGGCCTGGACAAGGCCCAGGCGACGGTCGAGCAGGCCCAGGCCCGCCTCGAGGCCCTGGAAGCCCAGCGCGACACCGCCACCCTGGGCGCCCGCGACGACCGCATCCTGGCGGCACGCGCGGCAGTCGCCGCAGCCAGTGCGACGCTGGCCGATGCCGAGTGGCAACTGGCCGAACGGCAGGTAACGGCGCCGGTGGCCGGCATCGTCAGCGAGACCATCCGCGACCCCGGCGAAGTGGTCGCGGCCGGGGCCCCGGTGCTGACCCTGCTGCCCGACGACGGCACCAAGATCCGCTTCTTCCTGCCCGAAACCCTGCTGCCCAAGGTCGCCCCGGGCGACACGGTGCGCCTTGCCTGCGACGGCTGTCCCGGCGATCTCGCCGCCCGCGTCACCTATGTGGCGCCCAAGGAGGAATTCACCCCGCCGACGGTCTATACCGTCACCAACCGGGAGACCTTCGTCTACCTGGTCGAGGCGCGGCAGAGCGCCGGGGCCACGCGCCTGCGCCCCGGCCAGCCGCTCGACGTGACGATCGGCGCGCCATGACCACCCCGCTCGCCATCGATGTCACCGATCTGACCAAGCGCTTTGGCGAGCGCACGGTGGTCGATCACGTCTCGGTCAAGGTCAAGACCGGCGAGATCATGGGCTTCCTCGGCCCCAACGGCAGCGGCAAGACCACCACCATCCGCATGCTGTGCGGCCTGCTGGTGCCCGACGAGGGACGCGGCACGTGTCTGGGCCTGGACGTGCTGGCGCAGAGCGATGCGATCAAGCGCCAGGTCGGCTATATGACGCAGAAGTTCAGCTTCTACGAAGACCTGACGATCGAGGAGAACCTGAGCTTCGTCGCCCGCATCTATGACCTCGACCGCCGGGCGCAGCGCGTCGCCGAGACGCTGGAACGCCTGGGGCTGGCCAACCGCCGCAACCAGCTCGCGGGCTCGCTGTCGGGCGGCTGGAAGCAGCGCCTGGCGCTGGCCGCCTGCATCATGCACGAGCCGCGCCTGCTGCTGCTGGACGAGCCCACCGCCGGCGTCGACCCCAAGGCGCGGCGCGATTTCTGGGACCAGATCCATCTCCTCGCGGCCGAGGGCATGACCGTGCTGGTCTCGACCCATTACATGGACGAGGCGGAACGCTGCCACCGCATCGCCTACATCGCCTATGGCAAGCTGCTGACCGAGGGCACGGTGGACGAGGTCGTGGCCGCCGCCGGCCTGACCACCTTCGCCCTGTCGGGCCCCGGCATGGGCGCCCTGGCCAGGCTGCTGGAAGGCGCGCCCGGCGTCGACCAGGTCGCCCCCTTCGGCACCGTGCTCCACGTCTCGGGCCGCGACGGGGCCGCCCTGAAAGCCACGCTGGACAGCGTGGTGAATGGCACGCCGGGGGTCCACATCAGCGCGGATGCCCCGTCGCTGGAAGATGTCTTCATCCTGCTGATGGGCGGGGCACAGGACAATTTCTCATGACGACCTTCCTCCATTCCTTCGGCATTTCCCGTGCCCGCCTCGCCGCCATGGTGGTGAAGGAATTCATTCAGATGCGGCGCGACCGCCTGACCTTTGCCCTGCTGATCGGCATCCCGATCATGCAGCTCGCCCTGTTCGGCTTTGCCATCAACAACGACCCCAAGGGCCTGCCCACCATCGTCCATGTGGCCGAGGACGGCCCCCATGCCCGCAGTATCCTCAGCGCCCTGCGCAATTCCGGTTACTTCAAGCTGGAGGAAGAGGCAGCCAGCCGGGCGCAGGTCGACCGCGCCCTGGAACTGGGCCGGGTACAATTCGCAGTGACGATCCCGGCGGGCTTCGAGCGCACCCTGCTGCGCGGCGAGACCCCGCAACTGCTGATCGAGGCCGATGCCAGCGACCCCTCCGCCACCGGCAATGCCATCGCCGCCCTGGCGCGTATCGGAACCGAGGCCCTGCGCCACGACCAGGGCGACCTGGCCGGCACCACGGTCGCGACGGACGACCGCCCGCCGCCCTTCGAATTTGTCGTCCACCGCCGCTTCAACCCCGACGGCATCACCCAGTACAATATCGTGCCCGGCCTGATCGGGGTGATCCTGACCATGACCATGGTGATTACCACCGCCATGGCCATGACCCGCGAACGCGAGCGCGGCACCATGGAAAACCTCCTCGCCATGCCGGTGCGGCCGATCGAGGTGATGACGGGCAAGATCCTGCCGCCCATCGGCATGGGGGCGATTCAGGTCTCGGTCGTGCTGATCGCCGCGCGCGGCCTGTTCGGGGTGCCGATGACCGGCTCGTTCCCAGCCCTGATCATCGCCGTGATGCTGTTCATCGCCACCAACCTGTGCATCGGCTTCACCTTCTCGACGGTGGCGCGCAACCAGCTCCAGGCGATGCAGATGTCGTTCTTCTTCTTCCTGCCGTCGATCCTGCTCTCGGGCTTCATGTTCCCCTTCCGCGGCATGCCGTCGTGGGCCCAGGCGATCGGCGAATGCCTGCCGCTGACCCATTTCCTGCGGGTGGTGCGCGGCGTCATGCTGCGCGGCAACGGCTTTGCCGAGGTTTCGGCCAATGCCTGGCCGATGCTGGCGATCCTGGTCGTTGTGACCGTGGTCGCCCTCAACCGCTATCGCCAGACTCTGGACTAAAGGCGCGGCCGACCCGATAGCGTCACGAATCGGCCCTATGGTGCCGGCCGTGTTTACGCTTGAGGCTCGTCATGTTTTCGCTGGTCGGGAAGAAGGCACTGGTGGTCGGCATCGCCAATGAGTCCTCGATCGCCTTTGGCTGCGCCAAGGCCTTCCGCGCCCAGGGCGCCGATCTCGCCGTCACCTTCCAGAATGCCAAGGCGGAGCCCCATGTCCGCCCCGCCGCGGAGGCGTTGGGTGCCAAAATCGTGCTGCCCCTGGACGTGCAGGAGGACGGCGAATTCGGCCGGGTGTTCGACGAGATCGAGCACCTGTGGGGCCGGATCGACATCTGCCTGCACGCCGTCGCCTTCTGTCCCAAGCCGGACCTCCACGGCCGCGTCGTCGATTGCTCGCGCGGCGGCTTTACCACGGCGATGGACACCTCGGTCCATTCCTTCATCCGCATGGTGCAGCGGGCCGAGCCGCTGATGCCCGCCGGCGGCACCTGCATGACCGTCTCCTACTTCGGCGCCGAAAAGGTCGTCGAGCACTACAACATCATGGGGCCAGTCAAGGCGGCACTCGAATCGGCCAGCCGCTACATGGCGGCGGAACTCGGCCCCAAGGGGATCCGGGTGCATGCGCTGTCGCCCGGCCCCTTGAAGACACGGGCGGCGTCGGGCATCGACCATTTCGACGAACTGATGGCGCGGGCGGCCGAACGCGCGCCCACCCACCACCTGGCGGATGTCGACGATGTCGGCGCCTATGCAGCCTTCCTGGCCAGCGACGAGGCCGCCAACATCACCGGCGGTGTCCATTACATCGACGGCGGCTACCACATCGTCGGCTGAGCTTTCCGGCCCCGCCCCGCCTAAAATTGCCCTTCCGCCGTGGTTGACAGCCCAGGGCACCGCGACTATGTTCCCGGCCTCGCGCGCCGCATCCCGCTGGGGGATAGTTTAGCGGTAGAACCCCGGTCTCTGACACCGGTAGCTCTGGTTCGAATCCAGGTCCCCCAGCCAAGCTTTCCGCGGGTTTCGTCGCACGCAGGACCTTCAAGCTGCCTTAGTTGGGCGGCGGTTGGCAAGTGTTTTAGAATCGGCGGGAACGCCGGCCGGATGAGGCAGGGCACCGGTTGCAACCTTCCG
This sequence comes from Oleomonas cavernae, assembly GCF_003590945.1. NCBI lineage: Bacteria > Pseudomonadati > Pseudomonadota > Alphaproteobacteria > Acetobacterales > Acetobacteraceae > Oleomonas > Oleomonas cavernae. The sequence continues at coordinate 1,767,297 of NZ_QYUK01000011.1, forward strand.
CCAGAAGCCTCTGCCTGGCAGCGGTATGCCGACCGCCCGCGCGCGCTTAGAAATTGCCACGTCCGAAATGCCGAACTCTTTGCCGAGATCGGTCAGTGGGCCGCTCCAAACCATTCTTTCCAAGTCTCTGGCTGTCACCAGCGCCCACCGAGCCCGCCCTATCGGGACGGCCTCTTTTGGTACAACCTTTAGGGTCCGCTGAGCCCGATTCAACTTAGCGATCGCCGCGGCACCCACTTGCGAGTCAAAACCAAGATAGTGCTTCTCGAGGATCGACCGAGCGTGGCTGAGGCTATGGCCAGTGACTGCGCAAATCTCCGGAACGGTGCAACCCGCTCGGGCCAGCCGCACGACCGCTGTGCCGCGCAAATCGTGGAATCGGAGGTTGGCAATTCCTGCCCTTTTAACCGCCGCCCGCCAGGCTGCCCGGAACCCGTAGGCGGTCCAGGGTTTGCCACGGGAATTCACTAGAATCGGGCCCCGAAGTAGGATGGGGTCGGCGGCTTCAGCCGCCGATCGGGCCGCATCGAGAGCGGGTTTGAGGGCCTTGGCGACGGTGATTCGGAGCCGCACCTCGGTATTCTGCCTTGCCTTCGAGACGCTTTTTTGTTGGACGAGCTGGAGACAGGTGTCGTCATAGGCCGCCCATCGCAAAGCCAACAAATCACCTTGCCGTTGCCCTGTGTGCAGGGCCAAAAGTAGCGCCAGATGGAATTGGGGCGGGGCGAGAGACAGAAAAGTTGAAATTTCGGCGTCGGACCAAATTAGCTGAGCCCGAGAACCGGTCGCAAATTTGCCACCTCCCTTACAGGGATTCGGCTGCTCACGGATCCAACCCTCGTTCAAGGCCACCGAAAACACGCGCCGTAGAAGCGACCACCAGAGATCGGCCTGCTGTGGATGTTTTTCGGCAAGCTCTGCCCGGTATCTCTTGAAGGCCTTTCGGGCGGCCGCCAATTTGCCCGTCACCGGCATTGACCCAAATTTCGTCTCTATCCGTCGCACCTGTAGTAAATAGCTTTCGCGGGTGTTGGGTTTGAGATTCTTAAACTCTGGGAGCCGTTGGTATTTGTTTAGCAAATCAAGTAAAATAACAGGAGTCTTCTTGACCTCAATTATCCTATTTGATTCGAAATATGAATTTTCGAATTCAACCGTTCCCGGCTCGCCTCTTAACCTGGGCCCACCTTTTCTGGCGTAATAGTAAATTTTCTCTGTACCGTCAGCGAGCCTCTTCTTGACGGTGTTAATCCCCCTGAAATCCATGGTCAGACATCCATCTTGATAAATCGCTGTTGGATTCCGAGTGGTCCAGGCTGGACGCGCTGCCGGCCTCGACCCTCAAAGTACCATCTCTCGAAAGCGATACCGCCCCAATAGGAGTCGCAGCCTCCGCAAGGACCTCAATGATATCCTTGAGCGCACGCTTCTGCCGGGCGGTAAGACCGATACTCATAGGTCCAGAATTGCCATCCGGAACCGAAACGCCAGCGACTCATGGCCGCGCAGAATCGTGAATCACAGTTCGCGCATCTCTCTACCCTCAACGAGGGATAGATCCCTATGCCATTTGGCCGCCCATCCGAGGTTATCGCCCGCGAAGCTCCTTCCAGACAGCCCATGCCTCCTCAATAATCACTCCCTGCGTAGTGCCTCGCGCCCGTGCTTCGTTTGCTATTTCGTCGGCAACTCCGGGCAGTGTCTTGGCATGAATTTGTCCGGTTCGAGGGCTAGGCAATCGTCCTCGTCGGCCTGGTTCTCTGGTCGTAAAGCCGTGGGCGTCGCCGGCAACATCCGCGGCCTTCTCGATCGCTGCGCCCTCGGCCTTCGGCCTCGTTTTCAGCCCCTTTAAATCAACCGTGAATGGGTTACTGCTCATACTGTTATCCGATTAATATAATTATCCGGTAATTATAATAATCGGATTAGTGTTCTTGCAAGAGGCGCTGATAAACGGCGTGAGCAAAGCCGGCGGCGTTCTCGATGGCCCCCGCCTGGTTGCCCTGAGGTGGCATCGAGCGAAGATCGCCACCGAATTGGAACAGGGCTGCAAAAGCGCCGCGCTCCATTAGCTCGGGTGAAATTACGTCCACCCCCTGCCCGGCTAAGCTTTGCTCGAGGCCGGTGTGCGCCCTCGATCTAACAGCCTTTGTCATGGTGAAGACGACCGCTGACCTGATCGCCCTGCCAAGGGCTTCCTCTTCCTCTCGAATCAGTGCAAGCGCCCTGATCCCGATCGAGGCATCTAGACTCGTCGGCCGCATCGGAACGACAACGAGATCGGCTTGGCTTATCGCTCGGCTAACAAGACGGGACGCCACCCCTTCCAGGTCAACGACAACCACCTTGCCATCCCCATCCACCTTCTTGATCGTCTTGATCACCGTGGCCTCCGTTACGTCATCGATGACATCGATTCCGTCAGGGAGCGGAGCTTTGCTGGCCCATATAGTGACACTCTTGTTTGGGTCGCAATCGAGGACAGTTACACTGGCGCCAGCGATAGCGAGCTCCGTTGCAAGTAGGATGGCTGTGGTGCTTTTCCCAGCCCCACCCTTTGGGCTGGCAACAACGATAACTGGCATACTGGATAATCCAATTCATCCGGTTTTTAATTATACCGGATAAATTGGATTACCGGATAAAAATATGATTGTGCTCGCACATTTTCGCGCAAACAAAATACCCAAATATATGGAAATCCGTTGAAGACAACCTTACCATTTTCGGTCGATGGGAAAACTAATTCCACTTCCATGGGAATCTAGAAGTTCTTCGTGAATGAAATTCAAGGATTTACTCTTGCCTGTGGCCCGCGATGACTCAAAAATTGCGTGAGATAGAACATTCCAATAGGCCCGAACTGGGAAAATATTGTTAGATTTAAGCGAATCTGACAGGAGATTTCGGAGGTACTCAGGTTCAGGATCGATCACATAAACATTCCCTTGAAAGCCCCTAAAGCGGCTCTGAAAGCATGCCAGGGAAACGTGATCATCGTGAGCATCTCTATTCCGCGCAAAGCTGTAGCCGATGATTGCGATAAATGCTGGAACGGTTCGGCTAATTTCCAATAACCGTAAAGCTAGATTCTGATCTGCCCAAGTTTCTGGAACGCCCATGAGAATATCGTCTGACAAATCTGGTAAATGCTCATCACGGACACTTTCTATCAGGTCTTCGATTTTTGGTGACCCGAACTCCCGCTCAATAGTTCCATGCATATCAAGTACTCGATGGCGTCGCCCACACAATCTTGACGCCAATCCATCGTGATTGTAATTTGCAATAAATGATGGGGAAAATAGCCGAAAAACACTGTAACTATCACTTTTCCTATTGATGAAATTAGCTTTTGCAAGGCGATTTTTTAATAATAGACGGGTATAAAAATTCGGAATTCTTTTTATTATTTCCAAAAATAGTAAATTATCATAACCAAAACGAATTTCCCTATCTGGGAATACCTCGAATGGCGTTATGTTGCTTGAATTATTGACAATTCCTTTTGTTAACGGGGAGTGAGTTGGCTCGGCGACAGAAAGCCCGCCGAGATTACGCAAGAAATCCAGCGGTGGCGCTGTCCAGAATGCCCTACCAAGAGGAGCTGTACCCGCCGAGGCGCCCGCCCCCAAGAGGTAAAGGCCCGGAGCGGTCCTAAATTGCATCAGGAGAAATTCGAGGCTCGGTGCACCAGGGAGCATCATTGGGCCCGTGTTTGAGCAAGATCCGCGATCGCTCATAATTGCATGGGAACCGAGGCCGCCGCCACAGTTGGACGGTGCCCGGTCGCCGAACGTACATTATGGAAAATCCGGGGAAGTCAATTTTAAGACCTCGCACGCCCCGCCGACGGGCGCACAGAATTCGGGGCATTGTATACATGCCAGCGTCGGGCTGGCGCATCGCTCGATTACTTGCGATTATTTGTCACCAACCCAGCACCACCGCCGACTGGGTTCATTGCTCGTCGATCGCGATCAGCACGACGCCCCCTATCGTTTATCCCCGCTCCGCCCTTCCTCGGGTGGTCCGAAACTGGGCCAGATGACCCTGGACAGTCGGCCTCGACGCCGACTATTCTCCTTCTACTCTCCTTGAGAGGTCCGCAAATCGTGGGCCAGATGAAACATCAGAATGCTGTCGGTGCGCGACTGAAATCCACTGGAGGTCCGCAAATCGTGGGCCGGATGAAACATTCACGAAGACGGCGTCACGACCTGGCGGCCACTGGAGGTCCCTTAATTGCGGGCCAGCGGAACTTTAAGTCGGTTTTGTCACTCACGCTCGCGATCCGGCTTCCCACCGTCGTCACTGCCCTCGCCACCATCTCCTTTTCCCGATGAGATGGTGGCGCGAACTGCGGCCAAGAACGCTGGATCGAAAGTAAGATCGAGGTTGACCAACCCCATGTCCGCAGCCAGAAGTCGGGTAGCGATATCCAGCAGGTCACAACAGCTGTAGATAAAATGGACTTGGTCGTGGGCCAGCAAAATGGCGGAATTGACCAGGTCTTGTGTCGCCGCGCCGCTGGTTTGGTAGGACTGCAATTTCTTAAATTTCTCGGGCAACCCGCCGTCACCTGCCCACAGTTTTCGGCGGCTTTCGTGAGGCCCATTGTCACCAAACGCGTCCAAAAGGACCGCGAGAAGCGCAATTTTCTGGTCGTAGGCCGTGACCCATGTGGCCCCCGTCCAGCTGTGCTTTCCGGCGCTGTTTAAGGTCCTGCGCCCGCCGAATTTTTCCAGCAATTCCGCGGTCATTTTCCCTAATTTGCTCATTACCTGGTTCCTTCTCTCAGTGGATGCTTGCCGGTTGGAAAGGGCGCAACGCGCCTCAACGAACACGGCCACGGGGGCCATGCGTGGTTGGTTTTTTGGCCCGGAGTCCGCGCGCCGCCTGCCGCCTGGCAAGGTCGTCTCGGCGCCTTTGCTCAAGCCGGGCGTTGACCATTGCGCGTTCATCAGGCTCATGACCGCCTCGGAAAACGGTATTCGGCGGCTCGATTTTCTTTGGAATGATCGCGGCGGCGATCGTCCGTGCGATATCCTGCCCGACCCGATATTCCGCAAGGGGCTGCCCTTGTGATTCAGAGACCAGCGCGCTGGTGAGGGCGCTGAGCGACGACCCAAGTCGGATGGCACGGAGCCGAGCTGTGACTTGACGATCTCGGTCGGACTCGACCCCGCGCCGCGCCATGTGGCGTGCCTTGCCCTCGCGCAGTTGAGCCGTTTCAGCGGGCAACCCGCGGTCGCGCCGACTGCGATGATCGACACGAGTTGGTGACCCGATTTTGACCAGTGCCTGATTACAAGACTCGGCCCAACTCAGCCGCCACCGCCGCAGCTCGCCCGTTGAGCCGAGTTCACCATCGGCGCGACTCCCTTGCTTGGTCGCCCAGGCCTGACCTGCAAATTTTCTGTCGGACACCATGACATGGCAGTGCCAATTTCGATCATCGCCCTCATGACCAGGCCGGTGCCAGGCCACGTCCGCAGCGACCCCATGACGATCGACCAAATTGGTCTTTACCCACCCCCGCACAAGGTCCCTAGACGCGTCGCTGTTTTCCCCAATCTCGTGTGGCAGGCTCAGGACGAACTCGTAGCCCAAAACGGCCCCGCGCCGCTTCTCGACCTGCGCGACGGCGTTCCACAATTTTTCCCGGTCACAAGCCCAGGCCGGCGCGGTCTCCGGCAGCAGGATTTCCGCGTCAACCACTCCTCGCTGTCGGCGCCGATAGTCTTCGATCTCACCGACCTCTAGGTCGTGAAGGCGAGATCCGGACCGGTAGGCCGCCATCGCGACCAAGGAATGACAGACCCGCGCACCCTGCTGTAATCGACCGCGCCCACCGGCTCGATGGAGCTTTTGAAGGGAAAGCCGGAAATGCCCCTCGCCCATCCGCCGACCTCATTGACCGGGGTGGGTTGCGGAGGGGCGAAGCCCCTGCCGCGCGGGGTGAGGGGAAGCCCCCTCCGAGGCGGGGTGGGTGCAGGAGGGGTGGAACCCCTGCCGCCGGGGTTTGGGGCTGGCCCCAATGCGACGCTCCGCGTCGCTGGGTCCAGGGGCGTAGACCCCTGGCGTGGAGATTTGGGCGCAAGCCAAAATCCCGGGGGAAGCTCGCTTCCCCCATAACCGCGCCGTTCCGGGTTTTTCCATCTTGCGAGCTCGTGATGAAGATAACTACGTCGTGTGGATCAGCCGCCATAAATGCCGGGGAAGTCAACAGCCGAGGCGGGCAAATAGTGATTCACGATTCTGGGGGATAATCGCTCGATCGATGTGGCTATCGATGCACGGAAAGGTGATTCACCTTTCCGAAAAGCGACAGACACTTGCCATTTCCGGCGGCTTCCCAAAATCTCGAAAAGGAACGCGAAATTGAGGTGACCCGATGAAAACGCCGGACCAGAAAATAGCCGAACTACGACGGGAGATCGATCGGCTGACCGAAAAATCGAGAGCAGAGGCTGCCCGCGGGAAAATCGTCGCCGGGGCGCCCTGATCGCTGCCGCTCGGGCGGATCATGGGGCGGCCCGCTTCGCGCTCAGTCTACTCACCAGCACCCGATTTGTGTCGCGCCCGGAGGATCGAAAGTCGGTCGCGCCGATCGTCGCTGAGCTGGAAAGCCTCGCATCCCACCCAGTCGCCCAGCCAATGGAGGCGTCCTCCGATGAATAGGCATCAAATGCTGGTGTCAGCCGCCGCCTTGCTGGCTGTCACACCACATCCTTTGCAGGCAGCAGGTTCCGGTGGCAGTACGCCCCTGGTCACGATTGCGCCCGCCTCGCCCGCCGACATCATGTTCAGCCTGCCGGGATTTGACCCGGAGAGCGATACTGCCACGGGGCGGGATGACCCGACGAAGGCCCCGCCGGAAAAAGGCCGGGTCAAGGCCGGAGAATCACTTTTTGTCTTTGCTCATGACGTCTGCCGTCGGATCGACGTGCAGCACGACTCCCCGGCGCCGCGCTCTTCGCACCGTTTAAAACAGCGAGCGAGTGGCGGGCGTTCACAGGCGTGCCGGCGGGACATGAAAAAGACCCGACTGCCGGTTATTCCTCGCCGGGCAATTCCCCCGCCGCAAAGGCGACGCTGACGGCCTGTTGTCCACCGCAAAGGGCATCAATTTGTGGTGTTGACGTGATGCTCGGATACAAAAACGAGCGAGGAACACTCAGCGTGACCGGGCTGGGGTCGTCGAGAGCGGAGTTTCAGTGTACGAATGGTGAATGGTCGCTGAAATCCGTCGTCGGATCCTGTGGTCCGGCTACGGATTTCAGTTGTCCGGCGACGCAACGGACCTGGGAAGTCGATGGCAAGCGCTGCTCGGCGCCCCTCTCGTCGACCACCGAACCTAACAGCCGGTCACGCGTTTTTGATCTCGTCCAGCCGACCACTGGCAATGCCGTTTACAGTTGCCTGCCCTCGGGGAGTTGGTCGAGCGAGCCGGAGCCAGGAGCAACATGCGTCGATGACTCGTGTCCCGCCGGCTCTGCGCAGGATCCAACAACCGGCGCTTGCGTGCCGCTGAAAACCCGGACGAACACGGTTACACGCCAAGTTTTTAGCTGCGAATATGCTATTCGCGGATGCGGCAAGGATACTGATCACCGTGGTGTGACCCGCCACTCGGAACAGACTGTGACTGAAACGCAGGATGTTGTTACCGGCCGCTGGGTCGAAACCGGGCGGTCGCCGTGGACAGTGGTGCGGACCACGTATTCCTGCCCTTGCGACGTCGCCTATATCGCGCCGAGCGCCGGCGGCGGGCATGGCGGCGAGGCCAAAGGAAGCCGGGATACAACAGGCGACGGGACAACCGATAGCCCAGGTGAGGGTAATATGAGCGACTCGTCGCCGAACGGCGTTGGCTCCGCCGCCGGAGTCGGTCACGGGGTCGGTGGTGGTGGCAGCGGCACCGGCGGCGCCGGGGATCCGAACGGCGGCGCCGTGAGCTGCTTTTCAGGCGAGACCGAGATTACTTTGGCCGATGGCTCAACAAAACCGATTTCCGCCATTCGCACTGGCGATCGGGTGAAAAGTCAAAAAGGAACGAGCCAGGTTATTGCTATCGAAAGGCCGACTTTGGGCGGGCGCCTGCTTTACGGCCTGAATGGCGGACCCGGATTTTTCACAGCCGAACACCCATTCATGGATGCCGGCGGTTGGGTCTCCGTTGACCCCGGCGCAACCGCTGAAGAAAATCCGGCGGTATTTGTCACAAAAATGAAGGTCGGCGACTGGCTGGTGACGATCGGTCAAATGGAAGAATGGGTAGTAGTCAAATCTATCGACCCACACGATATCGATGAGCCGAACAGAACAGTTTACAATTTGATCTTGGACGGCGATCACACGTACTACGCTGATGGGTATCTAGTACATAACAAATACTGAGTATTTAGGCTTGAATTGTGATGATAATCACATTCTTAGGCCTAGATAGCGTTAGTATATCTTCATCTACGGAGGATTTGGCGATGAAAGCAGAAGCCGCATTACTAATTACAGCTATTCTTGGTTCCCAGGCGGCATGCGCCGACGTTCCACTCGTGCCCGGGTCGCCGCTGCGCATCGATAGGATTGGAGTTCGTCTGTCCGACCAAGGGCTCGAAAACCTAGGGTTCGCGAAAATGACGCGCTCTCAGATCACGGCGGCTTGGATCGGCAATACTGTCGCCTGGGGGCTCTCGGGCAAGGTCGACGCGGTCATTTTTTATGATCCTGTTGGCGTCGCGTGGACCTCGGCCGCCGACGGTTCGAAGACCGTCGCCGGCTGGTGGTTTGAGGGTGACGATTTTTGCGAAGGTAGCGCCGCCAAGTCCATGTGCTCGACGATTTGGTCGGCCCCGGCCGGCGCGGGCGCCGCCCGCATGATCCGCGCCATCGACCTTAGCGAGGGCCAGGTCAGATCATACTCGACCCAAGTTATTCCGGGCGACCTGGGTCGCCGGGAATGGGGTGGACGATTTGCGACCGTGCCCGTTGAGATTACAATCAACGGCAGCGCCGCGCAGTCAAAAGCGCAGGTTTTCTGGGACTCGAAAAATGGAGAGGTTTTGGGTCCCGGCTTTGCCTACGTTTTGGATTGGCCGGCGAGTGGGGTCAGGTGCGGCGGTCGGCTGACGCGGGCCATCGGCGAGACGCCTAGGCTTTCATGCCCCGGCGGGTTCACCGGCCTGGGTGACGCCGGCGCGCCGTTCACCCTCGTGGATCCTTCCAGCTCAACGACGGTGGTGGTTCGATTCCTCAGCGATCGCTGGTGACCGGCCGTGTCCGCGCTCTGGGTCACCTATCGCCGGGCTGGCGATGATTGGCTGATCGCCAGCCCCTCCGCTGCCCTTCCCGCCTGGCTCCCCTGGAAACTCAGCCCTACGCCACCTGGCTGGGAGGCTGCCATCGACGAACTGAAACAGAGGATTCGAGCGCGCACGGCCTCGTTTTCGATCGGCCGCGGGCAAGGCCGCGAAGATTTGTTGTTGCAGATCCCTGTCAGCGCTCGCCCGCCGTTCAATGCGATGGCGAAAACAGGCGATTGACACGCCAGTTTTGGTTGTTGAGAGTTAACAGAACACTCATAGGAGGCTCTGTTGAGGAATTTATTCTTTTTGCTTGCAATGCTTGTTCCCGCTGCCAGTCCGGCGATGGCCGAGCCGATCCAAAACACAGATTGGGTCTCAAAGCTCGTGATGCTCGGCCCAGCTGCGCGCGAGGAAGTAAAGGCTAGTTACACAAAATACCTGGGCGCATCGAGCCGACATGACTATCATTTAGCAATATCCGAAGATGGAATGCGCTGGGACGCTCAATCGCACGATGAAGATTGGGGCTGGACAACGGATGACGCAAGAAAGAATGTCCTTCAACGCTGCCAATTTAAATCGAAGAAGACCTGCTTTATTGCAGCGATCGATGGGAATCTGAATTTTACGGTTGGATCTCCATACCCTTTGGAGCCCCAGACGTTTAAATTTGGGGGCGACCTGGATCCGGATCAAATACCATTTATCAGCGAACGCGCGCGCCAGAAAATTAAGTCCGGATATCCCGACAGCCAAATATATAAGGCTCTTGCAATAAGTCCTTACGGCGCTTGGGGCTATTCTTTTGGCTTTGGCAATAGCAATCAGGCGAAGACGAAAGCGATTGAGAATTGTGAGGACTCTTCGTGCTTCGTCTATGCGAGTACAGATCAGGTGCTATTCGACGCCGACACCGTCTTACCCGGCCGATAATTCTTGAGTGGTGCCGGCGATTTCTCCCCGGCACCGCCATGAGACTTGTAGCCATTACCTAATGCATCCAGTCGCCGATTCGGTCCCACTGGAGATTTAGGCAGTTAGCCGTCCATCGGTAGTAGCGCTGAATCTTTCTGCCGAGGTCGTGCATCGCGTCCATGCCGCCGACCGCGTCTGCGGCTTGTCCGGCAGCCCGCAGCTCGGCTCGCGCCTCAGCGCGGGTGAGCTTGATGATATCTGGCGGCAGCGGCGGACCCGGCGGCCGGAACCCGCCGATCATGGATTCATCGTCGAGCTTTGCACACAAGTGGGCGAGACGCCGAATACCTTCGTCGGTCGCAGCCGGTATCTTCCTCGAATAGGATCTGGAATAGGACCTGATCCGCACTAGCATAGTAATCTCCTAAGTTACGTATGGGTTGTAGTCCAACTACAACCCTGCCCTCGGCGAGAGCAGGGGGTAGCAAGGTCAAAGCCGGCCCGGACCCACGCGCAGGCCGAAGGCCGAGCATGGGGAGGACCGCCCGAAGGGCTTGGCCTTGACCGCGCGAGGGCCCGGCGGGCCCTTAGCGCCGGCGGCGCGTCTGCGCGGCCTTGGGGCCCTAGGATACCCCACACGGTTACAAATGCCCCGCCAGTGAAGCTAGAAGCGCCCGCCCACCCCCTGCCGATCGAAAGAAGGCCGGCCCCTGGACGTTGGAGACCATCGGCGGCGGCGAGACCGTGGAACTTGGTCGGGTCGGCAGCGCCCCCCTCGCCCTTCCGATCTCCGCATGCAGGCTGGCCCAGGGCCGCGCGGTCTGGCCTTTGGCGAGCAGGCCAGCGGCGTACGCATTCGGCCGCCGCACGGCCCCTCGTCGAAGACGGGACGCGATCACAGCAATAACTGCGACGAGGCCGCGCTCGCCATGTAGGGCAGCGAGTCCGCTTATAGTCGGGGCAGATAGGCCGACCATCGCACCAATCGCACGAGACGCCCGACAAAGACTCGACCAAGTGGCCGTGCCTTCCCCCGCCTCGGAAAATTCGGGCACTAAGGTGGCGATCACGACGGCCGACAGAGGTGCGGGCTGGCCGCGGTCGGCGTTATTGAGGCCCGGCGGTCTCGGGGTGCTCCCTGTCAAAGGATCTACAGAAGGCTCAAAGCTTGTTTCCTTAGTAGTGGTATGGCCAGCGCACTTTTGCGCTTTCTGGTCGTGCGAATTGGCCTCTTCGGAGGTGGCCTCAGGCCGTGCGAAAAGGGCGTCGATGCGCTGATAGAGAGGCCCCAGATCGACGGCGACCGCCCGGCCGGTCGATTGCCGCGTGATGAAGCCGGCGGCATCCAGGGCGGCCAGATGCCGGCCTACGGTGCCCGCCGTTACCCCGTGCCGGCGGCCGAATCGGGAGCGATAAACAACAACCCGGAGGTCGGTCTCGGGTCGAAGAAGCTCCACTAGGCCCATGAGACTTACGAGTGAGCCCTTGCCGATCAGGCCGAGGCACCTGGCCTTCTTTGCTGACCACAGCAAGCGGCTGCGCTTGCGCTTGAAGTCCGATTCGTCGCGTCCAAATAAGGTGGTCGGATATGTCAAGTCAGTTACTCGCCCAGGCGGGCGGGACGCGAAAGGTGAATCACGTTTTGACAGGACGGCGGGCGCACGAGATAATGCGCTGGTCCGGCCGGGTCGTACTCACTCGCGTACCGCTCGGCTGCCGCTGGCGCTGCTAACGCCACCGGCCGAATCGGGCCCTGGGGTGCTCTCCCCGGGGCCCATCCTCGGCACATCTAGTTGGCCAAAGCCTCCCAAAAATGCCGCTTCTGCCTGCAAAAAAACCCTTATAAATCAACCGGTTGACCCGGTCTCTGACACCGGTAGCTCTGGTTCGAATCCAGGTCCCCCAGCCAGCGCGTCCCTCTCCCTGAATATCGATCATGGCTGTGGCTGCCGTCACGCCGCCACGACATTTCCCTTGCAAATCCTCGGGCAATGATCGGGATGATAGTGCGTGCCCGATCGGCCAGAGGTTCGGGCGCGGGCCTGTACTCAACAAATAAGGGGAGGGGAATCATGAGCCTAGGCACAGTGCTGTTCTCGTTTTCGGGCCGCCTCAACCGGCTGCCCTGGTGGCTGAGTGCGATCGGCCTTGCCGTCGCCCAGTGGGTGCTGCTTTTCGTCCTGATGAAGGCCCTGGGCGTGGAGATGGTGGAAACCACCACCGCCACCAGCTACAGCGTCCAAGCCGACATGAGCACCATGAGCCCGGCCGCCATGACGGTGTTCGGCATCGTCGGGCTGGTCTTCCTGTGGCCGGGGCTGGCGATCGCCATCAAGCGCTGGCACGACCGCGGCAAGAGCGGCTGGTGGGTGCTGATCATCCTGATCCCGATCGTCGGCGTCATCTGGGCCCTGGTCGAGAACGGCTTCCTGCGCGGTACGGTCGGCCCCAATCAATACGGCCCCGACCCGCTGGGCGCCTGAACCACCGGCACCGCCGCGCCCGGGCGCGGCGGTGCTGCTCTCAATCCTCGCGGCTGGCCGGATGGGGGATCCGGACCTGATCTTCGGCGGCCAGCGGTTCGGGGCGCAGGCCCGAGGTCATCAGGCCCATCATGACCCGGTCGAGCGAGGCCCCGCGCAGCACGCTGTCCACCGCCTCGCAGATGGGCATGTCGATGCCCAGGCGCCCGGCCAGGGCGACGACCGAGGCGGCATTGACCGCCCCCTCCACCACCGGCCCGCCCTCGTCCAGCCTGGGGTTGCGCCCCTCGCCCAGGGCCTTGCCGTAGGAGAAGTTGCGCGACTGCTCGCTGGAGCAGGTCAGCACCAGATCGCCCACCCCCGCCAGGCCGCTCAAGGTGTCGGCCCGGGCGCCCAGCGCCACGGCCAGGCGCGTCAGCTCGGCCAGGCCGCGGGTGATCAGGGTGGCACGGGCATTGCTGCCCAGGGCCCGGCCTTGAGCAATCCCGCAGGCGATGGCGATCACGTTCTTCACGGCGCCGCCGATCTCGACCCCGATCACATCGTCGGCGAGATAGGGCCGGAACCTTGTGGTGGCGAAGGTCACGGCCACCCGGGCGGCCAGGTGGCTGCTGTCGAAGGTGCCGCCCGCCGCGGCGACGGTCACCGCCGTCGGCAGGTCGCGCGCGACCTCGGCGGCAAAGGTCGGGCCGGACAGCACCGCCTGGGGCCGGCCCGGCATGGCCGCGGCGACGACCTCGCTCATCAGCAGGCCGGTTTCGGCCTCGACCCCCTTGGCGCAGATCACCACCGGCACGCCGGGCGCCAGCAGCCCCTCGCACTGCCCGGCCATGGCACGCAGATGCTGCGACGGCGTGGTCAGCAGCACCAGATCGGCGCCGGCCAATGCCTGTTCGAGCGCGCCCGTGACCGCAACGGCCGGCGGCAGGGTGATGCCTGCCATGAAGGGATTGGTGCGGTCGCGCGCCACCGATTCCAGAACGGCGGCCTCGCGGGCCCACAGCACGACCTGGCGCCCCGCCCGCAGCGCCGCCAGGGCCAGGGCCGTGCCCCAGGCACCGGCACCGATGATCGCGATGCGGCCGAAGGCGGCCGGGCTGTGGTCATCGCTCGCGCGCGTGGACAAGGGAGCCCTCTGCCGTGATCGGGCGGCCCCGCCGCCCCAAGTGATTTGCGCCGACGCCGGGCCCGGCCCCGCGTCGGCTCATCCATAACCGGCGGCAGGCCTCGTGTCACGCCGGGACGGTGACGGCGGCCCCCGTCACTGGAAGCCCAGCGCCAACTGGGCCGAACCGGCGGCAAAGCCGGTCACTGCCCCCAGGACGAAGAAGATCCATTCGTCTTCCTGGAAGGCCGGCCGCAGCAGGTCCTGGAACTCCTCGGGCGACAGCAGCCTGGTCCGCGCGGCCAGGAAGCGGGCGAGGAATTTCGCCCGGTCCTTGTTGAAGGCCACATCCTCCAGCGGTTCCAGTGCCATGGCCGGCGACTTCTCGGCGATCGAGGTCTTCAGCCCGGCATAGCCGTCAGGTCCCATGGCAAGCTGCAGGGTGGTGCGCACCACCGGCGATTCGAGCATCGGCGCCAGGTGCCGCTTGATCAGGATCTTGGTCCGGCCGGCGTGCTTGCCCACCAGGATCTCGCGGGTGATGGCGCCGATGGTCAGCATTTCGGTGGCCGCGAGTTCGGCGAACTTGTCGGCGATTTCGGCCTGGCGGGTCAGGAACACGCCCTGGAATTTCCACGGCCCGATCTTCAGGGGATGCAAGGGCCGGAATACCATGGAAAGCGCGATCCAGTTGGTCAGGAAGCCCAGGATCGCCGCATAGGCCGGCAGCAGCCAGTGCGCCGGGATGAAGTAGAACAGCACCATCTGCAGCAGGCCGAAGACCAGGCCGATCCAGAAGCTGATGCGGACGACGAAATCCAGCTCCTTGGCGCCGACCTCGACGAACATGCGCACCACCAGGCCACGGTCCAACTCGACCTGATTGCCGATCATCTCGCGGATATCGACCAGGTCCTCGACATTGTTGATGATGTCGTCCATCAGCTCGCCCATCACGCGCGAGAGCTGGGCGCGGGCATGGTTATAGACGCGGTTGCGGATGAGACGCGGCAGGTTCGCCCACAGGACCGGGCTCTGCTCGCCCATCAGGTCGTCGACATAATCCTCGATGCGGGCGGCGACCACCTTGGAGACCTGCTCGGAGATCTTGTCAGGCTCCATCTGGCGCATGAAATCGCTGAGCGTGCCGATCTTGGCCAGGGTCTTGTCGACCAGGATGGTCGACATCTTGCGGCCCTTGCGCGGCACCACGCCCTGCCAGCCGAGGTAGGGCGGCAACACGCCGACGAAATGGATGGGATAGAAGACCATCTTGATCGCCATCCAGACATGCGCCCAGGTGACGACCGCGGCCACGACCGGAATGCTGACGAACCCCCAAAAGTCCGGCCGAGCGTAAAGCTCGGCAAAGAATTCGCCCAGGCCCATGCCTCTCCCCTACCCTGTCCGGCGCTTCTTGGTGCTGGGCGCCCGTTTTGATTATTCACACCCTTGCGCGGCGTGACCAGTGCAGTAACGACGCATTTGGGATCATTGGCTACTCGGGTAATCACGGAAACGCCGCGACGAGCCCCACCAGCAGGAACGCCCCCGCGGTCAGCGCATGCAGCAGGGGCAACTCGCCGCGCAGGATCCCCCGCTGGACGCCCAGGAAACGCGCCTCGTCCAAGGCATCGAAGCGGGCCGTCACATGGGCGTAGAGACGCGCGGCGCAACGCTGCGCGAAAACCGGCTCGGCCATGGCCCGGGGCAGCAAGGCCAGGAGTTCGGCGGTCGCCGCGGCCTGCATCCCCTCCATCGCGCTGGGCGGGATGATCAGGGACAGCATCGGCCGCCCCGGCATGCGCGCGAAGATGGCGGCCACCCGGCGTTCGATGATGGCGCGGGTGGCTCGCGCGCCGCTGCCGGCGATCAGCTCGTCGATCACCGCCTCGATCTTGAACACGTCATTGGCGACGGTATCGGCATAGAGCCCGGTGATCATCGGGCGTTCGGGCAGCAGCGGCGTGATCATCCAGGACGGCATCCGCTCGCGCCAACGGGCCGGCGGCGGCTCGAACATCCAGGTCATCGCCCCCAGCGAGGCGATGAAGCCCGTCGCGGCACCCACTACCGGCGCCAGCGACGCTGGCGCCGCCAGTTCCAGGATCACCAGCGGCAAGGCCAGCACGGCCGGAAAGGCATAGCGCAGAACCCGGAACGCCGGCGCGGCGACGGTCTCGACCATGTTGGCCAGATGATCGTGCCGGCGGGCGAAATACCGCGACAGCATGCCGGGCACATCGACCAGGTCCTCGATCGCCTCGATGATCTCGGCAATCGCCCGGTCGATGACCATGGGCACGGCACGGGCGAAATAGCCTTCGATCTGCGCCTTCACGGCACCGGGCAGTGTCGCCCACAACAGGCCGAGTTGGCCGCGGGCGATCCGGTCGACGATGGCCTCGCGGTCACGATGGAAGGCCTCGGTCACCTGCCGGGCGATATCGGCCGGGCCCAGCACCAGGGCAATGTCATGCACCGGCCCTGTCACCTCGAGCGACAGCCGGCCGATGCGCTCGCCGATGGCGCCGCCATGGGCCGACACCAGCGAGGGCATGGCACCACCCAATGGCCGGGGCAGCGGCAAGCCGCCGAACAGCACCACCTGGGCAATCACGGGAATGATCGCCGCCACCATCAGGCCTAGGAGAAGGATCACCGCGTGTAACCACCGACGTCAATTGCCCGGCAACCGGTCCGCCCCGGGGCCCGAGTCGGCATAAGTGGCCCCTGACGGGCCCCTGTCTTGTCGATCGTTCAACAATCTTCGACGTTCGTCAAATCTGCCCCGCAGAAGCGGCGGTTTCCCTTGGCCGGGCATCGATGGTAAATGCCTTGCAGGCACAAACTATGGCCGAGCCACCGGCGATTCTGCGTGCATGACCGAGACCGAACGCAATGACCGAAAAAAGCCAACCAGCCAGGCGACCGAGGCGGCTCAAGGCCAAGCCGCGGCCGGCGACCGACCGCGAGGAGCGGACGCTGGCCCTGCGCAGCGCCATCCTGGAATCGGCCATCGAGGAATTTGCCACGAAAAGCTATGCCGGGGCCTCGTTGCGGGCGATCGCGGCCAAGACCGGCATCGAACTGGGCCACCTGGGCTATCACTTCAGCACCAAGCTGGAATTGTGGCAGGCGGCCGTTTCCGCGATCTTCGAGTCCTTCCCCGACATCCGGAGCATGGACCCGCCGGCCAATGCCGCCGAAGCGGCCATGAACATGACCCGCGTCGTCGCGGGCTATGCCTCCTTCGCCCTCAGCCATCCCGAGCACATCCAGATCGTGTTCAGCGAGGCACCGGCGGGCGGCGAGCGCCTGGCCTGGATCGCCGACAACTTCCTCGACGGCATCGTCGCCGACGTTTCCCGGCAGTTGGAGGCCGCCCAGCGCTTCGGCGTGCTGGCGGCCGTTCCGGTCAGCATCTTCTTCTCGGCCATGGTCGGGGTTTCGGCGATCAACTTCGCCCTGCCCCACCTGCGCGACATCTTCTCGGGCCAGGCCATGACGATCGAGGAACTGCTGGTCACCCTCGCGCGCCTCATTCCGCGCCCGGAAGCGTGAGCATTTTGCACCGCGACTGCGCCGATATCGGTGAAATTCTCTCAGCGTCGCGGTTTTGACGGTCGACAAACTTTCGTAGATCGAGTTATAAAGCCCCTCGCGTGTCAGCCCTTATGCACGCTGCGCCGCGGGGTCGCCACGGCGCCGCCTGGCGGTGCCGGCCTGGCCGGTACCGCCATTTTTCTCGAAGTTCCGCGAAGACAAATTAAAAGGGCGGCCGAAGCCGCCCTTTGATCGGTCGATGCCTGCGATCAGATCGGCAGGGGCAGGCCGCCGCCGGCCAGGCCGCTGAGCGCGGACGGCAGGCTGGTCAGGGTGCCGGCCAGGTCGCCCAGCACCGGAATGCCGGTCAGCGGGCTGTCGCCGCCAGCGCCCGGCAGGCCCGGGATGGGCAGGCCGCCCGAGGCCGCGCCCGACAGGGTGCCGACCAGGTCGCCCAGGACCGGCACGCCGGCCAGCGGGTTGTCGCCGCCGCCGGCGCCCGGCAGGCCGGGGATCGGCAGAGCAGGGATCGGCAAGCTGCCGAGGGCATCGCCCAGGACCGGAATGCTGGCCAGCGGGCTGTCGCCGCCGCCGGCACCCGGCAGCGAAGGCACCTGCCCCGAGAGCAGGTCATGGACCGCATCCAGCACCGGATCGAGGGCGCCCGCCTGCGTCCCCACCAGGGCATCGACGACCTGCGTCAGCGGCGCGCCCGGGCCGTCGGGCACCTCGGTCGCATCGTTCAGCGGGCCGGTCAGCGGCGCCAGCGCACCAGTCACCGGGTCGACCAGGGTGGTGACGCCGTCGGCGACCGGCACCAGCGGGGTATCGACCAGCAGGCCGTCGACGGTGTTCTGGACATTGTCGATCAGGCCGCCCGAGAGCGACGGATTGGACGGAATGGCAGCCGCCAGATCGCCGAGGACCGGAATGCCGGCCAGCGGGTTGCTGCCGGTATCGCCGCCAACACCGGGGATCGGCAGGCCGCCGAGCAGGTCGCCAACCACCGGGATGCTGGCCAGCGGACTGTCGCCACCGCCCGCACCCGGGATCGGCAGGCCGCCACCGGCGGCATCCATCAGGGTACCGACCACGTCACCCAGCACCGGCACGCCGGCCAGCGGGTTGCTGCTGTCGCCGCCCGCACCCGGGATCGGCAGGCCGCCGCCGGCGGCATCCATCAGGGTACCGACCACATCGCCCAGCACCGGCACGCCGGCCAGCGGGTTGCTGCTGTCGCCACCACTGGCACCCGGGATCGGCAGGCCCGACAGGGCATCGCCCAGCGGCGCCAATGGTGTGCCTTCCAGGGCCGAGGTCAGCGTGTCGAGCGACAGCGCATCGGTCGGCAGGCCGCCCGACAGGGCATCGCCCAGCGGTGCCAGCGGCGTGCCTTCCAGCGCCGAGGTCAACGAGCCGAGCGGCAGCGCATCGGTCGGGGCAGCACCACCGCTCAGGGCGGCGGCCAGCGGATCGAGAACCGGCGACAGGGCGTCGATAAGAGTGTCGACGCCGCCCGTCAGCGGGCCGAGGGGGCCGGTTTCGGTGTCGGTCAGGTCGTTCAGGGGATCGGTGACCGGCGACAGGGCACCGGTGATCGGGTCGACCAGCGTGTCGACCAGGCCGTCCACCGGCGCCAGCGGCGAATTGCCCAGGAGGCCGTCGACCGTGTTCTGCACGGTATCGATCAGGCCATGGCTGACGCTGCCCGGGGGCGGCGGCGGCGGCGGCGGGGTGATGTCGCCGAACGGGTCACCGCCGGTCTTGGCGCCGCCGGCGCGGCTGATCTGGCGCAGGCCAAAGCCGGTCGGGTCGCTGAGGAAGAAGTTCTGGCGGCCGAGGTTGCGGTGCATGCCGATCAGGGTCGGCTCCGCCGCCTGCTTGGCCCGGTCCGTATCCATCAGGTTGGTGCCGCTGTTGAAGTAGAAGCGGACACCGCCATAGCCCAGCGCGCCGGCATCGTCGAAGGCGCCGGTGGCGAACAGGGCAAGGCCCGGGACATCGGTCAGCAGGGCTTCGACCGTCACATCGCCGCCCAGCTCGGCGGTCTCGTAGTAGGTCAGGCCGGCGCCGATGCGCAGGTTGGGGTTGGTGTAGATCGACAGGCCGACGCGGCCGTAGACTTCGCCGTCGATGATGTCGCCGGTGAGGTAGCCGACCGTCGCTTCGAGGGTCACGGTCTCGAGGTAGTATTCGCCGATCGCCGACACCGCATACTGCGAGTCGCCTTCGATGTAGTAGCCGCCGCCGGCGACGCCGATCAGGCCCTTCTGCGGGTCGCGGTAGAACAGTTGCGCCGCGCCGCCGGCAAAGCCCACTTCGTCGGCGACGAAGCCCGCGATACCGTCGATCTGCAGGCCCAGGCTGTCGCCCAGGGGAATGGTCAGGCTGGGGGCGCCGCCGTAGAGGCCGCCGTTCTCGTCCTGGCCGCCGAAGATGGAAAGCTGGCCGTTGGTCTCGGCGACCGCCTTGCCGCTATAGCCGAACTGCTCGCCCGAAACCGCGACGGCTTCCTGGGTGGCGTCAGGCTGGGTGGTATCCTGCGAGGCCGCGAACGTCGCCATCGCCATGGTCGAAACGAGCGCCGTCGACGAAAGAATCGCGCGAATGTTCATAACTGTTCGTTCCCCAGAACTCGAAATCCCCTGTCCGCTGGTTCTGTGTCACCAAATGGGTTCGATTGTTTTAGCAATCCCAAAAAGGCGGCGTGACCTGCGAGGCGCCCAAACATTGCGCGAAACGCTTGCAAATGCGCCGACGATTTCAGTCAAATTGATGGGATAGTCCGCCCGATTTGCGCGCACATTTCGCCATTTTGAATTCATCTGACCGGCAGCGATCCACATGTTTTCTTGCTTGTTGCTTCCCGCACCCGCTTCGGCGACGAGAAGCTTTTGCGGGAGCGGGGCTGCAACAATGGCGAGCATGGTTAATGCTGCTGTGCGGCGCGGCATGGGATCGGGCGGCCGCGACAGTCGAGACCCCAGAAACGACTAGATGGCGGCGTACACCTCGTCGCCGAATGCCCAATGTTCTTCACGGATTTTACTGGCTCCTCGGTGAAGAGGGCCGGTAAAAGGCAGATCTATGCTGCGATGCAGCAAGTCAAAGCCGGCCGTGGAATAGCCGCCGAAATCGGCCCCCTGGCGGCCGACCCTTGCGTCATGCTGCCGATCCGACCGAAACGGTACGGCTGGCGAAAGACCCGGAACGGCCAAAGAACCAAATCGGCGCTTTTCCCTGAGGCAGGCCTCTACAGGCACAGCCGCGGCGGGTGAGCCGCCGCGGCTAACACAATGAATCCAGTGCGGAAACGCCGATTGGTCGAATCAGGCGGCCGCGGCCAGCGAACCGATCAGCCCGCCCAGGCGCGCGATCCCCTCGTTGATGGCGGCCTCGTTCGACAAGGAATAACTGAGCCGCAGCTTGTTGCCCACGGCGCCCTCGCCGTAGAAGGCCTTGCCGGGCACGAAGGCGACGCGGCATTCCCCCACCGCACGGGCCAGCAAGGCCGCGCCGTCAATATGCGCCGGCAGGGTCACCCAGACGAACATGCCGCCTTCCGGCCGGGTCCACGAGACCCCTGCCGGCATGTGGCGCGCCAGCGCCGCCAGCATCAGGTCGCGGCGCTGGCGATAGGCCTCGCGGATGCGCGCCACCTGCGGCTCGAACACCTTCTCGGCAACCTCGTGCATGACCATCTGGTTGATGGTGGCGCAGTGCAGGTCGGCGGCCTGCTTGACCAGCACCAGCTTGGCGATGACCTCGGCGGCACCGCAGACCCAGCCAACCCGCAGCGCCGGCGCCAGGGTCTTGGAGAAGGTGCCGCAGAACAGCGTCCGGGTCCGCTCGATGCCCCCCGACCGCTCGACGTCGAGGGCCAGCAGCGAGGGCACCGGGGTCCCGTCGTAACGCAGCGCCTGATAGGCGGCATCCTCGATCACCACCGTGTCGAGCGCCGCGGCCAGATCGAGCAGGCCCTGGCGCGCGGCCAGGGGCACGGTCTCGCCGGTGGGGTTGGAGAAGTCGGGCACCAGATAGGCCAGGCCGACGCGCCCGCCCCTTTCGGCCGCCGCCAGGCGGTAGCTCTCGGGCGTGCGGTTGCCGCCCTCCAGGGTCAGGCGGTCGTAACGCGGCTCGTAGGCGTTGAAGGCCTGCAAGGCGCCCAGATAGGTCGGCGCGGTCACCAGCGCCGTGTCCCCCGGCGATAGGAACAGCTTGCCGATGAAGTCCAGGCCCTGCTGCGACCCGGCGGTGATCATGACGTTGGCCTCGGTGCAGGGCACGCCCTGCCTGGCCATCTGCCCGGCGATCCAGCGGCGCAGCGGCAGGTAGCCTTCGCTGACCGAATATTGCAGGGCCTGGGCCGACTTCACCTTATCTATCAGCACTGACGTGTAAGCTTCTGAAATTGCTTGTGCTGGAAACAATGCCGGATCGGGAATACCACCAGCGAAGGAGATCACGTCGGGCTGATCGAGCAGTTTCAGCAGCTCGCGAATTTCCGACGCATTCATGCGCGCGGCGCGGCTTGCGAAACTTTCTGTCCAATTGATAGTGCCGGCAGTCATGATCGAAAATCCTTGTGGCTCGTTTTCGTAATGAACGACATCTTCACAGATAGGTCAATAGTACTGTCATTTAAGCGGCGGGGGCATGCGCGCCCGGCGCGGGTTGATCTTGGCCACGCGGGCGGCTATTGAACGCCACCACATCATGGCAGCTCCCCTTCTCACCCTCAGCGACATTCATGTCGGCTACGGCGGCCAGCCGGTTATCGATGGCGCCGAACTGATCGTCGGCGAAGGCGAACGGCTGTGCCTGGTCGGGCGCAACGGCTCGGGCAAGTCGACCCTGCTCAAAATCGCCGCCGGCCTGATCGAGCCCGATGGCGGCAAGCGCATCGTGCAGACCGGCGTCACCATCCGCTACCTGCCCCAGGAGCCCGACCTCTCGGGCTTTGCCACCACGCTGGCCTATGTCGAGGCGGGGCTGGCCGAGGGTGACGATCACCATCGCGCCCGCTCCCTCCTGGAAGCGCTGGGCATGACCGGCGAAGAGAATCCCGCCGGCCTGTCGGGCGGCGAGATTCGCCGCGCCGCCCTGGCCCGCACCCTGGCGCCCGAGCCCGACATCCTGCTGCTCGACGAGCCGACCAACCACCTGGACCTGCCGGCCATCGAATGGCTGGAGGACGAGTTGCGGCGCTACCGCTCGGCCCTGGTGCTGATCAGCCATGACCGCCGCTTCCTGACCAGCCTGTCGCGGGCCACGGTGTGGCTCGACCGCGGCATCGCCCGGCGCACCGACCGCGGCTTTGGCGCCTTCGAGGAATGGCGCGACGCCGTCCTCGAACAGGAAGAGCGTGACCGCCACAAGCTGGACCGCAAGATCGTCGCCGAGCTGGACTGGCTGCGCCACGGCGTATCGGGCCGGCGCAAGCGCAACATGCGCCGCCTGGGCGACCTGCACAGCCTGCGCCAGGACCGGCGCGAGGGCCGCCGGGCAACCGGCAACGTGCGCCTGACGGTCGGCGAGGTCGAAACCTCGGGCAAGCTGGTGATCGAGGCCAAGGTGATCTCGAAGAACTACGGCGCGCGGCCCATGGTCACCGAGCTGTCGCTGCGCCTGCGCCGCAATGACCGGCTGGGTATCGTCGGGCCCAACGGCGCCGGCAAGACCACCCTGATCAACCTGCTGACCGGGGCGATGCCGCCCGACAAGGGCGTCGTGCGGCTGGGCACCAACCTGGCGATGGTCACCCTGGACCAGAAGCGCGAGGACTTGGACCCGGCGACCCCGCTCGCCGACGTGCTGACCGGCGGCGGCAGCGACCAGGTGCTGGTCGGCGGCCAGTACAAGCATGTCGTCAGCTACATGAAGGATTTCCTGTTTCCGCCCGAACAGGCGCGCACGCCCGTCGGCGTGCTGTCGGGCGGCGAGCGCGGCCGGCTGATGCTGGCGCGCGCCCTGGCCAAGCCGTCGAACCTGCTGGTGCTGGACGAGCCGACCAACGATCTCGACCTGGAAACCCTCGACCTGCTCGAGGAGATGATCGCCGATTACGCCGGCACGGTGCTGCTGGTCAGCCATGATCGCGACTTCCTGGACCGGACGGCCACCTCGATCCTGGCCTACGAGGGCCCGGGACGCTGGACCGAATATGCCGGCGGCTACAGCGACATGATCATGCAGCGCGGGCACGGCGTCGAAGCCCGCGAGGCGGCCGCCACCGCGCCCAAGGCGGCGGAGGCGGGCGTCGAGGCTGCGCCGCGCGCCGCCGCCAAGCGCAAGCTGTCGTTCAAGGACAAGCACGCCCTGGGGGCCCTGCCCAAGCGCATGGAAGCCTTGACCCAGGAAATCGCCGCCTTGCAGGGCAAGCTCCACGACGGCGCCCTGTTTTCGCGCGATCCCAAGGCCTTTCAGGCGACCGTCAGCCGGCTCGAAGCCGCGCAGGGCGAACTGGCTTCCGCCGAGGAAGAGTGGCTGACCCTCGAGATGCTGCGCGAAGAGATCGAGGGTTGAGCGGGGCCGATTTTGCAGCGCTAATTTGCGCTGCGGTGCAGAACAGGCTATGCGGTCGCGAGATGGCCCCTCATGATCCACCTCCAGACCTCATCCAGATGATGCGGAGCACGCGATGAGCAACGCCGCGACGGATAAGCCCATGGCACACGGCAGCACGGGCGAAGGCGGCGAGGCCAAGCGTGTCCGCCTGTGGTCGCTGGCACTGGGCAGCGTCGGCGTGGTCTATGGCGACATCGGCACCAGCCCGCTCTACGCCTTCCGCGAGGCGCTGCATCACACCGCCTCGCTGGAGCCGGTGACCCAGGCCATGGTGCTGGGCGTGCTGTCGCTGATCCTGTGGTCGCTGATCCTGATGGTGACCCTGAAATACGTGATCCTGGTGCTGCGCGCCGACAACAACGGCGAGGGCGGCGTGCTGTCGCTGATGTCGCTGGCCCGGCGGGCCCTGGCCGGGCGCACCGGCTTCGTCTTCGTGCTGGGCGTCATCGGGGCGTCGCTGTTCTATGGTGATGCCGTCATCACGCCCGCCATCTCGGTGCTGTCGGCGATCGAGGGCGTGAAGCTGATCACCCCCGCCTTCGACAGCTACATCCTGCCCATGACCGTCGGCATCATCATCTGCCTGTTCGTCGTGCAAAGCCGGGGCACCGCCAGCGTCGCGACCCTGTTCGGCCCGATCATGGCCGTGTGGTTCCTGGCCATGGCCGCGGCCGGCCTGATCCATATCGCCGACCAGCCGGAAATCCTGCTCGCCTTCAACCCCTACTATGCCGTCGATTTCCTGCTGGAACACCGCACCGTGGGCGTCATCGCCCTGGGCTCGGTGCTGCTGGCGGTGACCGGGGCCGAGGCGCTTTACGCCGACCTCGGCCATTTCGGCCGCAAGCCCATCCGCCTGGCCTGGACGGCCCTGGTGTTCCCGGCGCTGACCCTGAACTACCTGGGCCAGGGCGCCCTGGTGCTGAGCAACCCGGAAGCGCTGGAAAACCCGTTCTTCCTGCTGGTGCCCGAATGGGCACTGCTGCCCATGGTGCTGCTGGCCACCGCGGCGACGGTCATCGCCTCCCAGGCCGTGATCACCGGTGCCTTTTCGTTGTCGCGCCAGGCTATCCAGCTCGGCATCCTGCCGCGCATGGAAATCCGCCATACCTCGGACGAGCATGCCGGCCAGATCTTCCTGCCGCGGGTGAACCGGCTGCTGATGATCGCCGTCATCCTGCTGGTGCTGACCTTCCAGTCGTCCAGCAACCTCGCCTCGGCCTATGGCATCGCCGTCACCGGCACCATGGTCGTCACCGCCGCGCTGATGTTCGTGATCATGCGCAAGCGCTGGGGCTGGCCGCTGATCGCCGTGCTGGCGGTCATGATCCCGTTGCTGATCATCGACCTGACCTTCTTGGGCGCCAACCTGCTGAAAGTGGCCGAGGGCGGCTGGATGCCCCTGGTGCTGGGCGCCAGCCTGGCCCTGATCATGTTCACCTGGGTGCGCGGCACCCACATCCTGTCCGAGAAGGCCAAGCGCGACAGCCTGCCCCTGCTCGACGTCGTGGCCATGCTGGACAAGAGCCACCCGCACCAGGTGCCCGGCACCGCCATGTTCCTGACCTCGACGCCCAATGTCGCGCCGGTCGCCCTGATGCACAATCTCAAGCACAACAAGGTGCTGCACGAGCAGAACGTGATCGTGACCATCCAGGTGGCCCAGGACCCCCATGTCGACCCCGACGATCGGGTCAGCGTGCATTCGCTGTCCCAGCGGATGATGATGATGCAGGTATCCTACGGTTACATGGAGAGCCCGAACCTGCCCAAGGCCCTGGCCGCGGCACGCAAGCTGGGCCTCAAATACGACATCATGAACACCTCGTTCTTCTTAGGGCGGCGGTCGCTGCGGGCAGGCATGGCGGCCAAGGGCGGCATGCCCCTGTGGCAGGACCGGCTCTATATCTCGCTGGCCCGCAACGCCTCCGACGCGACCGAGTTCTTCCAGATCCCGTCCGAGCGGGTGATCGAGCTCGGCGCCCAGATGACGATTTGAGATGGCCGGCCACGTCATCAATATCGACAGCGAGAACAACGACCGCTTCCGCGCCTGGGAGCGCCTGCTCGACGGTCGCGGCATCAAGAAGCAGGGCGCCTTCCTGCTGGCCGGGCGCAAGACCGTGCCCGAGGCCTTGAGCGCCGCGCCCGACCGCTTCACCGCGGTGCTGGCCCCCGATACGCCGGCGCTGCAGGCGATCGAACCGCTCCTGCCCGCTCATGTAACCCGCCACATCCTGGCCCGGCCGCTGTTCGAACGGCTCGACGTCTCGGGCACCCACCTGCCCCTGCTGGTGGGCAGCGTGCCGGACATGCCGGTGGTCGACCTGGCCGCCCCGCCCCAGGGCCTTGAACTGGTCTGCGCCCTGGGCGATCCCGGCAACCTGGGCGCGGTGATGCGCAGTGCCGCGGCCTTTGGCGCAGCCCGGCTGGTCCTTCTGCCCGATGCCGCCCATCCCTATCACCCGCGCGCCCTGCGCGCCGGCGCCAACGCGGTCCTGACGCTCGCCGTTGCCCGGGCCCGGAACTGGGCGGCGGTGGCCGGTGCCGGCGGCCCGATCGTGTCGCTGGACGGCAGCGGCGAGGACATCGGCCGCTTCCCCTGGCCGCGCGACCTGCGCCTGGTCCTGGGCGAGGAAGGCCAGGGCCTGCCGGTCAGCCTTGCCCTCACCCGCCTGGGCATCCCGACCACGGGCGCGGTCGAATCCCTCAACGCCACCGTCGCCGCGGCGATCGCGCTCCAGCACTATTTCGCCGCCCACGGCCCACGACCTTGAACGGTCAGTGTCGCTTGCCGTCGAGGCGGGCGGCCGGCAGCCCCGCGGCGACGAGGATCACCAGGGGCGGCAGGACAAGCCCCCAGCTGCCCCCCGCCGTGAAAGCCCCGGCAGCGGCAAGGCAACCCCCGGCATAAGCGACCAGACTGCCCAGCGAGCGGTACAAGCGCGCCCGCGAGGCTGCGTCCGCCTCGGGTGACCAGCCGCGCAGCAGGTCGGTCAGATCGATCATGACCTGCGTCGTCGTGACCGTGACCGCGGTCGTCATCGGGGTACCGGCCAGGTGAACCCGGTGGGCTGCCGTCTGGACCGCCATGGCCGCGACCAGCGAAACGCCGGTCAGCAGGGCCGGCCAGGCGTCGGCCGTGGCAAAGGTTCCGGACCACAGGGCCACTCCGGCCGCGATTGCCAGCAGCAGGGTTTCCACCATCAGCATCGAGCGCAGCACGGGCATCCGCCGGGCCGCGAGCCGATCGCCCAGCAGCCGTGCGCCAACCACCGCCAGGCAAAAGACCGGCACGGCAATCAACTTGGAATCCGGGACCGCAGTCCCCTGTGCCAGGGCCGCGCCAAAGGTGATGAAGTTGCCGGTAACGTGAGCCGCCAACAGCCCGTGCAAGGCCAGGAACCCCGATGTGTCGACATAGCCGCCGGTAAAGGTGAGCAGCATGGAAAGCTTCTGATCCATCAAATCCCCCCGTCATCGGCAGCCACGCCGATCATGCGCCCGGATGGCGCCCTTCGGCAGTGTTTTGCCGCCCGCGCGCCTTGTGATTGAATGATCCCAGGGAGAGGCAGGCTGATGGGATCCTTCGCCGACAAGCTGGTCGCCAAGACCAATGCCGAATTCGCCAAGTACCGCGGGGTGCTGGAGAATGCCTCGCCGCTGAAGCAGCGGATCGGGGAATACTGGGCCTTCCTGAACCTGGCCGAGCGCGACGGCAGTTCGGACTTCGCCTGGTCGGCGGCCTTCGTCTCCTACATGGTGCATCTGGCGGGGGCGGGCGCGGCTTTCCCTTACAGTTCGCTGCACGCTTTCTACATCTACCGCACGATCAACGACTATCTGGCCAAGAAACAGGACGCCAGCTTCTGCGGCCTCCGGCTTATCAAGGGCCAGGTCATCCCCGGCGACATCCTGGGCATGAACCGGCCCGACCTGTCGCCGATGGACTATGACGCGGCGGCCAAGAGCGCCAACTACTTCAGCCACAGCGACATCGTCGTGGCGGTCGACAGTGACGGCATCCACACGATCGGCGGCAACGTCGGCCGCAAGCCCGGCGAGATCGGCAAGAAGGTCTTCAAATGGGACGGCGCCAAGCTCTACAACACCCGCGGCGCGTCCCAGCAGGTCTTCGTGGTGATCCGCAACTCCCTGCCCTGATCATGCGGGCGTTTTCCTGCCATCCTCTCCACCCAACCTCGTCAAAGTTGTGCCTGGCAGAGACGCCGTGCGTCCTTCGACAGGCTCAGGATGAGGAGAATCTTTGTGGCAAACAGACTTTCCTCATGGTGAGCCTGTCGAACCACGCAATCTGTTCGGCCGTCGCACCTAACGAAACAGTCTCTTGAAGGCACGGGGTGCTAGAGCGGGCGTTCACCCAGATATTCGGCCAGTCGGATGAGATAGCCGTCGGGATCTTGAACAAGAAACTGACGCTGCCCGACCTCGACGGTGCCGGCGCGATACCAGGCTTCGGCGCAAGGACGGAACAATGGCCATCCGGCGCCGGTCAGGCGCTGGATGATCGGGCCTACCGCGCCGACCTCGATCTGGAAATTGATGCCCCTGCCCAAGGGGGCTTCGAGTATGCCGGTCAGCCACTGCCCACTACGGGGATCACGCTGTTCGAGCATGATTTGCGCGCCGTCGAGGTCCAGATAGGCGAACCCCTCGTCGGGGCGATCATAGGCGACCTGAAATCCGAGCAACGACGTCCAGAAATGAAGGCTCTTTGTTATATCGGCAACGACCAGTTCCGGGACGAGCTTGTTCCACTGCATTACGTTTCAAACCTTGTGTGTTTAGCGCAGTCGCCGACCATACGACTGCCCAAAATCTGTCACACCGAGATTTGATCATAGCCGGCAATCCGCTGATCACTCCGCGGCCCGGAACTGATCGACGCAGTCCATGGTGCCGGCGGCATCGGTCAATGGGCAGGAGTAGATCTTTTTGTCGGCATAGATATGGATCTCGTCTGCCCTACCGTCCTGATCGTTGTCGACCAGCGACAGCCACCCTTTCCCGTCACGGTGGATCACGAGGCCACCCTGTCGCGTGAGTATGAACAAGTCTCGCCGGCCATCCGAATGGACCGCCATGGCGCCGGCCACGTCGTCGGGACGAGTGGTTGCCTGAATCCTCGGGCAGCCGGCGGCGACCGACGACGCAAGTTCACCACCATCCGCGTCGAGAAGCCGCTGGCGGCTTTCAACCGGACCGCATGTTTGCTCAAGCAAACCAAGGACCGGCCCGCCAAGCACGCTCAAGGGCCATAGCAACCGGTCCCGCGCAATCGCCTCTGCGATGACCGGCGTATTGCTGGTCAGGGGCCCCAACATTGTCGCCAGGCTGTTGAGTTTCACAACCTCAGGCCAGTACGGACTTTGCAAATAGAGCTGCGCCAGCACGCGCGAAACCATCGGCGGTGCACCGGCAGCAGCCAGGCTGTCAAACACCCGGGAGGCCCGCCCGCTGCCTATCGCCGCGACAACATCGTTGGGCAGCCGTTCCAGGATCTCTCTGCCATCCCCCTTGGCACGAGCGACCGTTGCCCGGATCTGATCGGCCATTTCGCCGTCCGTCATGCCGGGACCGAAATAGTCGCTGCAACGAGGCCCGTGCCACCCGCCGACCATCTCACACTGCTTGGAAAGTTCCGAGGTGCCATCCGAGCTTGCCTTGCCCAATTCCGGTGCGATGACGAAACCAGCCGCCGTCAACCGCCACTGCATCAGGGTAAGTGTCGTGCCGGGATGTCCCCGGAAGGCGTTACGATCCATGCTTGAGTCGATGGTGGTGGCCACCCATCCATGGGCTGTTTTAACGATGGCTTCTCGTTCACCTCTATTCCACGGCGTCGATGCAAAGAGGTGTGGTGTTTCCCCAAGACGGAACACTTCGACGCGGCCGCAGCAGTTGCCCCCTTCAAAATGACCGAAGGCAACGAATCGGTCGTCAGTTCCAGACAATCGAATATTGTCCGCCAGCAGTTCCCAGTAGGCGACTGATGCCTGCGGATCGCCGCGAATGATCGCGGCCACGCTCCCGTCCGGTCGCGAGAAACGCAAATTTAAGGGGATGCTCGGATCGATCTCGTCTAGTTGGCTCCAGGCGGACGAACGATCATCATCCAGATAGGCGTCGATCATATACTCCCCTGCCTGCCATTGACGGATAGCCCGGTCGGTTTGTGCGTCAGCAACGCCGCCGACGAGGGTCACGAGCCACAGGCACAGTTGACCCAAGAGGAGCTGCCGTAACATAGGCACCCTCACTCCGCCGCCGGGAACTGGTCGATGCAGCCCATGGCGGCGGCGACGTCGGTCAGGGGGCACGAGGCGCGGCGGTCGCCTGACACGAGATCGACCGTCTCGGCCTTGCCGTCCTTGTCTTCATCGGTGAAGCCCGCGACCTCGATCGTGTCGTCGTCGAGCGGCACGACCAGGCCGCCTTGCGCGGTGATCGCGACGATGCCCCGGCCGCCGTCCTGACCGGTCGCGACCACGGCGGCAGGCCAAGCTTCGCCAGTCGCGGCCTCGTTGAATAGGAGAGAGTTAGGCACCTCGACACGCGGACAGCCGATCATTGTCAGTTCGCCAAGACCACCGCCGAAGGCATCGAGCAAGCGCACATGGCCGTCGCTGTTGCAGGCCAAGTCGACAAAGCCCAAAGTTGGCCCGCCGTAGCGGCCCAACGGGAGCAGCGGCCGGTCGCCCGCAATAGCGGCACCGACAGCGTGGCCATCACTAGCCAGCGGCGTCAACATTGCCTCGACTCCGTTAAGGGCCAGAATCTCCGGCCAATAGCGGCGCGCCGCAACGGTCTGGACCAAGCGACGGGCCACGGCCGGTGGTGCCTTGGCCTTTGCCAAAGCGTCGAACACCAGGGCTGCACGGCCTTCGGCAATGCCCGCGATCGCATCGGCAAATGGGTAGCGAAAGATGGCGTCGGGATCGGCGCTGGCTTGGACCGAGACCTCCCGCGTGATGGAGGCGATCAGGGCCTCGTCCGTCCGCGGTTGGAAGACATACTCGCCACAGGATGGATTGCCGTACTCGTCCCGGCCGGTCGAGCGGCACTGAGCGAATAGGGCGGGCAAGCCGTCAGCACCGACCTTTTGAAGCTCGGGCGCGGTCGCGAAGCCGGATGGGGTCAGGCGCCAATAAACCAGGGGATGGGGCGCGGTGTCGAAATCTCCATGGATACCAAAGGCATAGCTCATATCATAGGATGGCACTATCCAGCCCGATGAGGTTTCGACAATCGTTGCGATTTCCCCTCCCTGCGGCGGACTGGCCGCGAGCCTGGTGGGCGTCGCCCCAAACGAAACGTCTCTATGGTGAGACAGCAGTGAATGCCGCCGGAAGAGCGGACGAAAGCCGCGATCGGCTCCGTCATGCCAGGCAACCGTATTTCATCGGTGATGAAAGCCCAGTTGTCGAAGCGGCTTTCACCCGGAAACTCGGCCGCGACCTTACCGTCCGGGCGGGTGAAGCGCAGCGCAGCTTGCTCCTGCCCGTCCGGCAGGGAACCGCGATTGATGTCAACCGTGAAGCCCGAAACCGACCATGGGGCCTTCCAGGCTTGGGCAAATGACACCGGTGCCCAAGCGGCCAAAAGGATTGCCAAGACCAGCGGACGAAGGGGGAATGTATGGATCATGGTGAAGGCCATCCTGGCGCGACTCTTTGGCCAATCAAAGGCAGCCATGCGCGGGTGGCGCTTGCAGCGGCGGGCCTGATCGGCCAAACCCTTCACCTTGAGCTTCGGCACCCCCCTCGACTCCAAAGGCCGCGATCATGACCACCGCCCCGATCCCGTTCATCGACCTGAAGACCCAGCGCGCGCGCATGGGCAGCGCCGTCGACGAGGCGATCCTGAAGGTGGTCAACCACGGCGCCTATATCATGGGGCCGGAAGTCACCGAACTGGAACGCCAGCTCTCGGCCTTCTGCGGCGCCAGGCATACCCTTACCTGCGCCAACGGCACCGATGCCCTGGCCCTGGTGCTGATGGCCAAGGGGGTGAAGCCCGGCGATGCCGTCTTCGTGCCGGCCTTCACCTTCGTCGCCACGGCCGAAGTGGTGGCCTGGGTCGGCGCCACGGCGGTCTTCGTCGACGTACTGGAAGACAGTTTCAACATGGACCCGGCGCACCTGGCCAGGTCGATCGCCTGGGCCCGCGAGGCCGGCCTCAACCCGGTGGGCGTGATCCCGGTCGACCTGTTCGGCCAGCCGGCCGACTATACTGCCATCATGCCCGTGGCCGAGGTGAACGGCCTGTGGCTGATGTCGGACGCGGCGCAGAGCTTTGGCGCCAAATTGCACAACCGGTCGGTCGGCACCTATGGCCTGGCGACCTCGACCAGCTTCTTCCCGGCCAAGCCGCTGGGCTGCTACGGCGACGGCGGCGCGGTGTTCACCGATGACGACGAGTTGATCGAGATCCTGCGCTCGCTGCGCATCCATGGGCAAGGGCGCGACAAGTACGAGAATGTCCGCATCGGCATCAACGGCCGGCTGGATACGATCCAGGCCGCGGTGCTGCTCGAGAAGCTGAAGATATTCCCCGACGAGATCGAGGCGCGCGACCGCGTCGCCCAGCGCTACAACGAAGCGCTGGCCGACGTTGCCGTGGTGCCCCGCGTGAGCGCCGGGGCGACCAGCGTCTGGGCCCAATACACGCTGCTGCTGGAAGACCGCAACAAGGTCGCCGCCGCCTGCCAGAAGGCCGGCGTGCCCACGGCCATCTACTACCCGATCCCGCTGTCCCACCAGGAAGGCTACAAGCACTTCCCGTCTGGCCCCGGCGGCGTGCCGATGTCGGAGAAACTGGCAGGCAAGGTGCTGAGCCTGCCGATGCACCCCTATCTGGGGACGGACGTGCAGGACCGCATCATCGACGTGGTGCGGGCGGCGATCGCAAGTTAGGCCGTCATCCCGGCGCAGGCCGGGATCCATTCGGGGGCAGCGCGCGATGTCGCAATGGATTCCGGCCTTCGCCGGAATGACGGCTAAGGATTCAGCGCCGGTCCTGCCGCAGGTAGGGTTTGCCCAGGTTTTCCGGCTCGGCCCCGCGGCCGACCTTAAACAGGGCAGGCAGGGCCAGGACCAGAATGGTCAGGGCATAGGGCAACATCATCATCAGGTAGCTGGGCACATCGGCGCCGGTCGCCAGCAGGCGCGGCAGCAGGGCATCGGCGCCGCCGAAGACCAGGGCGCCCAAAATGGCGCGTGAGGGATTCCAGCGCGCGAAGATGACCAGGCCGATGG
Organism: Oleomonas cavernae; assembly: GCF_003590945.1. Classification (NCBI taxonomy): domain Bacteria; kingdom Pseudomonadati; phylum Pseudomonadota; class Alphaproteobacteria; order Acetobacterales; family Acetobacteraceae; genus Oleomonas; species Oleomonas cavernae. The sequence goes on from NZ_QYUK01000011.1 coordinate 1,800,499, forward strand.
CGATCCAGCCCCGCCCGGCCACCATGTTCTCGACCCAGACCTGGCTCGCCACCACCGACAGATAGGCCCCGGCCAGGCCGCAGGCGGCGCCCGAGGCCAGGACCGCGCCCAGTTGCATCATCTGGACGTCGACGCCGGCGACGTCGGCGGCCGCCGGATCCTCGCCCACCGCGCGCAGGCGCAGGCCGAAACGGGTGCGCATCAGGAGCCACCAGGCCGCCAGCGCCAGGCCGACGGCGAAATAGGCGAGCGGATCCTGGTTGAACAGGATGGGGCCGACGACAGGCAGGTCGCTCAGGCCCGGGACGGTGATCTTGTCGAGGCCCGGCACCGTCTCGTGGACATAGTCGCGCCCGATCAGGCCCGACAGGCCCGCCCCCATGGCGACCGTGGCGAGGCCGGCCAGGATCTGGTCGGCGCGCAGCACCACGACCGCCAGGCCGAACAGCAGGGACAGGCCCATGCCGGCGCCGACGCCGGCGATGATGCCGGCCCAGGGATGGCCCGAGCGCAAGGTCACCATCACGGCCATCATGGCGCCCACCGCCATCAGGCCCTCGGCACCCAGGTTCAGCACCCCTGCCCGCTCGCTGACGATCAGGCCGACGCAGGCGATCATGATGGGAATGGCGAAGGTCGGCGTGCTGGCCAGCCAGCTCACGAGAAATTCGGTCATGCCGCGACGCTCCGCCGGGCGAGCGCCACCTTGTAGGTGGCGAAGAACTGGGCGGCGAGCAGGCTCATCAAGATGATGCCCTCGATCAGCACCACCACCGCATCCGACAGGGAATAGAACACCTTGAGCGAGGAGCCGGCGGTGAACATGCCGGCGACGCAGAAGGCCGCGACCACCACGCCCAGGGGGTGGGTGCGCGCCAGGAAGCCGATGACGATGCCGCTGAAGGTATAGTTGCCGCCCAGGAACTGGGTCAGGCGGTATTCGGTGGCCGCCACGGCCAGTCCGCCCGCCAGGCCCGACAGGGCACCCGACAGCAGCACCAGCATGGTAATCGTCATGGTCACCGGCAGGCCGGTCGCCTTGGCCGTGGTCGCGTTCAGGCCCACCGCCCTGGCATAGATGCCCAGCCGGCTGCGATCGATCAGCAACCAAAGGAGGAGGGCAACGGCCAGGGCGATGACGATGCTCAGCCCGACATTGCCCCAGCCGAATTTGGCCAGTTGCTCGGCCGGCTGCATCTGGGGCGAGACCGGAAAGCCGGTGGCCGGGTCCTTCCAGGCGCCGAACAGCAGGTGCTGCACGAACAGGAAGGCGATGTTGGTCAAGAGCAGGGTCAGCACCGTCTCGGAAATGCTGTAACGCACCTTGAGCCACAGGGGCAGGCCGATCCAGGCTGCGCCGGCCAGGCAGGCGGCCAGCAGCATGAGCACGGGGCGCAGCACCGGCGGGCCGATGTCGTAGATGCCGATGGCGGCGGCGGCGATGGCACCCCACCACAATTGCCCCTCGATGCCGATGTTCCAGAAGCGTACCCGCGTGGCAAAGGCCGACGACAGGCCGACCAGGATCAACGGCGCGGCACCGGTCACGGTCTGGGCCAGGCCGTCGGACGAGAGGAACACCTGGACGAACAATTCATCGACCAGGGCATCGCCCGGCACCCCGGCAAACCACAGCAGCAGGGCGGACAGGCCGATGCCGACGGCCAGGCCGCCGGCGAATGTCGCCAGCCTGGTGGCGAGCGGCACATCCTGGCGCCGGACCAGGGAGATCCGTTCAAACATGGCCCATCATCAATTTGCCGATCCGCTCCGGCGTCGCCTCGCCCACAGGCATTTCCCCGGCGATCCGCCCGGCGCACATCACCGCGACCCGGGTGGAGAGCGACAGCACCTCCTCCAGATCCTCGCTGATCAGCAGGCAGGCGGCACCGGCCTCGACACAGGCCTTGATCGCCTGGTGCACGAACAGGCAGGCCTTCACGTCCAGGCCGCGGGTGGGCGAATGGGCGACCAGCACGGTCAGGTCCGGGTCGATCTCGCGCGCCAGGATCAGCTTCTGGGCATTGCCGCCCGAGAGCAGGCGGCTGGTCCGGTTGGGCGCCGCCCCGGCGATGCTGTAGGCCGCGATCGCCGCCTCGGCCCGCTTGCGCAGCGCCGCCCGGTCGATCAGGAAGCCCCGGTTCAGGCCGCTCTGGCGCAGCATGGTGAGGCCCAGGTTTTCCGCCACCGTCAGGTCGCCCACCAGGCCACTGGCGAAGCGGTCGGAGGGATGATGCGCAGGCCCCGCGCCCGCCGCTGCGCCACGGAGAGGTGGGTAATATCGTCGGTCCCGATCAGGGCCTCGCCGGCAGTGACGCGGTCGAGGCCGATCAGGCCGTCGGCCAGTTGCTGCTGGCCGTTGCCGCCCACGCCGGCGATGCCGAGAATTTCGCCCGCCCGCAGGGTGAGGCTCACACCCTCGATCCCAAGGGTACCGTCACGGCGCGGCACGGTGAGGTTACGCAGGGTCAGGCGGTCGGCACCGGGCGCCGCGGTCACCGGGGTGACCCGGGCGACGCGGTCGCCGACCATCTGGCGCGCAAGTTCGCCGGCATCCAGGCCCACGGTCTGCGCATCGGCCAGGACGGTCCTGCCCTGGCGCATCACCGTGACCCGGTCGCTGTGGTCCAGTACCTCGCGCAGCTTGTGGGTGATCAGCACCACGGCACAGCCCGCCTGGGCCAGCCGGCGCACGAAGACCAGCAGCGACCTGGCCTCGTCATCGGTCAGCACGGCGGTGGGCTCGTCGAGGATGACGATCCGGGCGCCCAGGATCAGCACCTTGAGAATTTCCACGCGCTGGCGTTCTGCCACCGACAGGTCGTCGATCCGGGCATTGGCACGCACGGTGAGGCCCACCTCGCGGCCCTTGGCCTCCACCGCCTTGGCGGCGCTGCGCAGGTTGGTGACGCCGGGCACCAGATTGCCGGCGGCGAGCAGGATGTTCTCGGCGACGGAGAAGCAATTCACCAGGCGGAAATGCTGGTGCACCATGCCGATGCCGGCCCTGGCCGCATCGGCCGGACCGCGGATGGCGATCTCCTGCTCGTCGACCGCCACTTCCCCTGCGTCGGCGGCATAGACGCCGGTGGCGACATTCATGATCGTCGACTTGCCGGCGCCGTTCTCGCCCAGCAGGGCATGGACCTCGCCCCAGCGCACGGTGAAGGCGGCCTCGTCCAGCACCTTGCGCTCGCCGAAACTCTTGGTGATGCGTGTCAGCGACAGGGCGGGACGCAGGCGGTGGGGCCGCTCGGCCCCACCGGACAGGGCAGGCTGCATCGCCGCCCGTTACTTCGCGGCCGCCGGCATGGTGCCGATGGCGCCCTCGACGAAGTAGTCCATGGCCCACAGCGCCTCGTCGGTCATCTTCTCGCCCGCGGGCACGGCCACGCTGCCGTCCTGCTTGGTCACCGGGCCGTCGAACGGGGTCAAGGTGCCGGCCTCGATCGCCTTGCGCGCCGCCTCGATCTTGGCCAGGGCTTCCGGCGGGAGCTTGGCGCTGAAGGCCGTCAGGTCGACGGTCTTGGTGGCGAGGCCGACGAAGGCGCCGTATTCCTCGGGCTTCCAGGTGCCGGCGATGATGTTCTTGAGCGTAGGGGCCAGGTAGTTTTCCCACTTGAAGACGACCGAGGTCAGGATGCCGTTGGGGGCATAGGCGGCCATGTCGATCTGGTAGCCCACGGCATACTTGCCGCGCTTCTCGGCCGCGTTGAGGGCGGAAGCCGCGCTGAGGTCGGTGGCGATGACATCGGCGCCCTGGTCCAGCATGGCCTCGGCGACCTGGCCTTCCTTCACCGGGTCCCACCAGGAATTGGTATAGATGCCGATCATCTGGGCATCGGCCTTCATGGCGCGGGCGCCGCGCAGGAAGGCGTTCAGGTCCCAGTTGACGACGCCGACGGGGAAGCCGCCCAGCATGCCGACCTTGCCGCCGGTCACCGCCCCCGCCGCCATGCCGGCCAGGTACCAGGCCTCGTAGGTGCGGGCGTAGAAACTCTCCAGGTTGGCGCCGTTGGTGGTGCCCGAGGCATTGAGGAAAGCCACTTCCGGATAGGCCTTGGCCGCCTCCGCGATCGGATCGCTGTAACCGTAGGAGGTGCCGACGATGATGTTGAAGCCGCGCTTCACATAAAGATCCACCGCCGAGCGGAACGCCGTTGCCTCCTCCGGGATGCTTTCCGACGTGGCGATGGTGAGCCCCAGGTCCGCCTCGACCTTCTTGCGCGCGGCGTCCATGGCCTCGTTCCAGCCGCCGTCCTTGATGGTCGAGGCATAGATGAAGGCGATCTTGGGCTTGCCCTTCAGTTCGAAGGCCTTGGCCGCGGGCATGCCGGCAACCAGGGCGGCAAGCCCGACGCCGGTGGCCAGGACGCCCCGGCGGGTGGGATTGAGGTAACGACCAAAGGCACTCATATGCATCCCCTGCTGGTGGCGGCGTTGCGGGTCAGGCCGGTTCGGCCGGTTTCTTGCGGTAGGCGAAGGTCTCGTCGAAGCGCGACAGGATGTATTGCCCGGCGGTGGTCGGCGGGTATTTGGCCGGGTTGCCGGGGCCGGCGCAGGTCGGGAAGACCTCGACCGGCGTGGTAAAATTCGGCCCGAAGAAGAACGGGATCGAATAGCGCTCGCGGCCCGAGCGGTTGATCGCGCGGTGCACCGTCGACTTGAAGATGTCGTTGGTCCAGCGGGCCATCATGTCGCCGACGTTGACGATGAAGGTGTCGGGGATCGGCGGGGCGTGAACCCACTGCCCGGCGCTGTTCAGCAGTTGCAGGGCGGGCACGTCTTCCTGCGACAGGATGGTGAAGCATTCATAGTCGGAATGGGCACCGATGCCGATCTGGCGGTCGTCCACCGGGCCATCCTGGCTTGGATAATGCAGCACGCGCAGTTGGGCCGTGGGCTTGGTGATGTGCGGCTCGAAATAGTATTCGCCCAGGTCCAGGGCGATGGCGAAGGCGCGGAAGATCTTGCGGCCGAACTGGTAGATTTCCGCGTAGTAGGCATTCATCGCCGCGCGGAAACCAGGCGGGCCATCGGGCCACACATTGGGGCCGTAGAGCGATTGGCCGGCCAGCACGTCCGCGTCGTCGGCCGGTACTTCCAGCGCCATGTCGAAGGCCTCGTGCAGGTCGCCCCGGGCCGTGGGATCGGTGTTCTCCTCCAGCAGGGGGACATAGCCGCGGTGGTTGGTCGACTGGCCGATGTGGATCGCCTGCTTGGTCGCCAGCGGCAGGGCGAAGAAATTGCGCGCCGCCCGATAGGTCTCGGCCACCGTCGCGGGGCTCACGCCACTGTTCCTGGCATAGAAGAAGCCGACCTTGATGCAGGCCTCGCGCACGGCCAGGCCGACAGCCTCACGCGCGGCGTCACCGCCGCCGGCCATCGGGGCGAAATCGATGATGGGGATTTCCGTGAAGGGAACCGTCTGGGCAGAAAGCCCCGTGGAGGCCATCGCCCGCGCACCGTTCCCCGTCTGGATCAAGGCCATGATCAGGCACCCTCAATGCATCTGCCGCCGCCGGCATTCCACCGGCCGCGAGCCTGTTCGAGCAAGGACTATGCCAAGGGCGCGGAAGCGCTTGCCGCGTGACCATGCCCCCAGGGTCCGCCAACAGCCTGATCAAAAATTGACCAACCGGTCAAGTTTCCTGCGCAGGATTTGGTCAGTTTAAGCCCTCTCCTCCGCGGGAGGAGAGGGTTGGGTGAGGAGGTCGTCGAGGCAAAACACCGGCATCTCGAGACGGCCCGACCCACCTCCCCCAGCCCCTCGCCTGCCAAGCGGGCGGAGGGGAGTGCCCGGGCGCCATCAGTCGAAAATGACCTGTTCCTCGGTCATGAAGACGCGGGAATGGGCGAAATCGATGAATTTTGATTCGTCGTCGACCAGGCGGCCCATGGCGGCGCGGCCCTCTGCCGTGGCCATGGCGGCATGGAGATCGGCGACATCCTCCCACCAGACCTCGGTGATGCCGTCATAGGGCTCGGCCAGGCCGCGGGATTGCTGGAGGACACCGTTCAGGCCGGGTTCGACCGTGTGGCTCTGGACATATTTGGCCGCGTTGATCTGCGCCGCGACGCTGCGCACCAGCGGCCCGTGCTGTTCCAGCCAGTACTTGCGAAACTCTTCGGCGGGAAGATCCGTGCGCTTGCGGATGCAGTAGACCAGTTTGATCACGTCGGCCCCCATTTTTTGGTGCCGACGAGGATAGGCGCCTGGCCTCAGGCGGCAAGCGCCTCGCGCACGGTGCTGACGAGTTCTTCCGAGGCAACCGGCTTGCCCAGGATGTAGTTGGTCAAGGAACGCAGGCTGTCAATCGCCTGGGAGGCGTTGGCGCTGACCACCACGACGGGCACGCCCAGGATTTCCACCAGGTGGCGGGTGGCGGTGACGCCGTCGAGTTCGCCCTTCAGGCGGATATCCATCAGGGCAAGGTCCGGGCGCTCCTCGGCCGCGACACGCATCGCCGAGAGGGCGTCGTCAACCGGGCCGATCACCTCGTAGCCCGCTTCGGTCAGGACGGTGTCGAGAAAGAAGGCGATGAATGCCTCGTCCTCGACCACCAGGATTCGCTGCCCCATTATTTTTGGTCCACCAGTTGTTGCGCGAGACGGTTTTCCGCGCACTCGTGATGAACCAAATGTCCGCACCGTCGATGTGGTTCCCTGGTGTGGCGCGATAGACCCATGTGTTGCACGCAAGCCTCACCCTTGCCGAGGCGGGCGGTCAGTTCTTCAGGCGGTAGCCGGTCTTGAAGATCCAACCGATGATGATCAGGTCGGCCGCGAGGAAGACCAGGGTCATGCCTAAACTGATGGCGACATCGACATCGGCGGCGCCAAAGAAGCTCCAGCGGAAGCCGCTGATCAGGTAGACCACGGGGTTGAACAGGCTGACCGTGCGCCAGAAATCCGGCAGCATGTCGATCGAATAGAAGCTGCCGCCCAGGAAGGTCAGCGGCGTGATGATCAGCATGGGAATGAACTGCAACTGCTCGAAACCGTTGGCCCAGATGCCGATGATGAAGCCGAACAGGCTGAAGCTGAGCGCCGTCAGCAGCAGGAACAACACCAGCCACAGCGGATGCTCGATATGCAGGGGCACGAACAGGCTGGCGGTGGCCAGGATGATGGTCCCTAAGATGATCGACTTGCTGGCCGCCGCCCCGACATAGGCGAGCACGACTTCCGTCGCGGAAACCGGGGCCGACAGCACCTCGTAGATGGTGCCGGTGAACTTGGGGAAGTAGATCCCGAAGGAGGCGTTGGACACGCTCTCCGTCATCAGCGACAGCATGATCAGGCCGGGCACGATGAAGGCGCCGTAGGGCACGCCGTTCACCTCGGTGATGCGCGAGCCGATGGCCGAGCCGAAGACCACGAAATAGAGCGAGGTGGAGATCACCGGCGAGAAGATGCTCTGCATCAGGGTGCGCCAGGTGCGCGCCATCTCGAACAGATAGATCGCGCGGACAGCGTGGAGGTTCATCGCTGTTCCCTCACCAGGTTGACGAAGATTTCTTCCAGCGAGCTCTGGCTGGTCTGCAGGTCCTTGAAGCGGATGCCGGCCTCGCCGATGGCGGCCAGCAGGGCGGTGATGCCCGTGCGCTCGCCCTGGGTGTCGTAGGTGTAGACCAGCTCCGCGCCGGTGCCGGCCAGGTCGAGCTTGAAGCCGGCCAGGCTTTCAGGGATCCGCGCCAGCGGGCTTTGCAGTTGCAGGGTCAACTGCTTGCGCCCCAGCTTGCGCATCAGCTCGGCCTTGTCCTCGACCAGGATGATCTCGCCCTTGTTGATCACCCCGATGCGGTCGGCCATTTCCTCGGCCTCGTCGATGTAGTGGGTGGTCAGGATCACGGTGACGCCGGTCTCGCGCAGGGCGCGGACCATGTTCCACATGTCGCGGCGCAGCTCGACATCGACGCCGGCGGTGGGCTCGTCCAGAAACAGGATGCGCGGTTCGTGGGACAGGGCCTTGGCGATCATCACCCGGCGCTTCATGCCCCCCGACAGGGTCATGATCTTGCTGTCCTTCTTGTCCCACAGCGAGAGGTCGCGCAGCACCTTCTCGATAAAGGCCGGGTTGGCCGGCTTGCCGAACAGGCCGCGGCTGAAGCTGACCGTGGCCCAGACCGATTCAAAGGAATCGGTGGTCAGTTCCTGGGGCACCAGGCCGATCTTGGCGCGGGCGGCCCGATAGTCGGCGACGATGTCGTGACCGTCGGCCACCACATGGCCGGTGCTGGCCTTGACCAGGCCGCAGATGATGCTGATCAGCGTGGTCTTGCCGGCGCCGTTGGGCCCAGCAGGGCAAAGATCTCGCCCGGCTTGATCGCGAGGTCGACCTGCTTCAGCGCCTGGAAGCCCGAGGCATAGGTCTTCGACACCTTCGAGACCGAGAGAATTGGGGCGACGGACAGGATGGGCTGCATGGCGCGGACGATACCTGATGCCCAAGGGCGTTGGGTTGAATTATGTGGAGACACGGCCGAATCCGGCGATACTCCGCCGTCACCAACCTCACTGCCCAGCGACCCGAATTGACCCAGACACGCTCGCCGCAACAGCCGCTTCGCCTCGCCATGTGGTCCGGCCCGCGCAATATATCAACCGCGATGATGCGGGCCTTCGAGAACCGGCCCGACGCCGTGGTGGTCGACGAGCCGCTCTATGGTTTCTATCTCAAGCAAACCGGTCTCGACCACCCCGGCCGGGATGCGATTATCGCAGCCATGGAATGCGACTGGCGCAAGGTCGTCGACACCCTCACGCAGGGGCCGGTCGGCAGCGGCCGGACGATCCACTACCAGAAGCACATGACCCATCACCTGCTGCCGCAGATGGGGCGGGACTGGCTTGCCCAGGTCACCAACTGCTTCCTGATCCGCGACCCGGCCGAGGTGATCGCCTCGTACCTCGAGAAGCGCGCGACCGTCACCCTGGCCGATATCGGCGTGGCCGAGCAGGCGGAAATCTTCGACCGCGCCGCCGACCGCCTGGGCCATGCCCCGCCGGTGATCGACGGCCGCGACGTCCAGGCCGATCCGCGCGCCATGCTGGCTGCCCTGTGCCGGGCCGTGGATATCCCCTTCGACGAGGCCATGCTGGCCTGGCCGCCCGGCCGGCGCGCCAGCGACGGCGTCTGGGCCCCGCACTGGTATGCCGCGGTCGAAGCCTCCACCGGCTTCACCCCGCCCGCGCCACCCAAGGCCCCGCCGCCGGGGCACGAGGCCCTGATCGAGCGGGCCGCGCCGTTCTACCGGCGGCTCTATGCGCACCGGCTGGCGGCGGGCAGTTGAGGGCTACGCACCCAGCGCCGGCTAGGCAACAAGCAGGGAACTGAACGGGGATTCTTCCGGCACGACGAAGGCAAAATCCGTGGCTTCAATGCCGGCGGCGTTGCTGAAGGTGACGATCCCTGAGACATCGCCATCGCCCGAGGTCACGCGCCATTGCGTGGCGTTCAACTGGACGAGGCTCGCGCCACTTTCCAGCGTGCCGAAGCCGATGAACCTGAGCGTGTCGCCATCGGCCGCCCCCTTGCCATCGAAATCAACCACCGTGTCGCTGTCACCCAAACCCGCGCTGACCATGAAAATGTCGTTGCCAGCGCCCCCGGTCAGGACGTCGTCGCCGCCGCCGCCGGAGAGGATGCTGTCTTCAGCCCCGCCGACGATCGCGTCGTCGCCGATACCGCCATAGACCTCCAGATACTCGATGCTGCTCACCGTTGTCCCGTCGGTCGTATCGAAGGCGAAGCCGGCAGTGTCGATCCGGCGATCGAACACGGCGGTGTCGATGCCGGTCCCCCCACTCACCCGGTCGCCTGCACCGTTGCCGGCGTTGAGATAATCGTCACCCGCCCCGCCCCGCAGCAGGTCGTCGCCGCCATTACCGAAAAACTGATCGGCCCCTGCACCGCCCGTCATGGTGTCGGCGCCGTGCCCACCCTGGACGATCACCGTTTCGATCCCGGTGAAGGGTACGTCGGCATTGGCGTTGAAGGTGAAACCAACCGTCCGGTCCCACCATTCCAACACCACGGTATCACTCCCGGCGCCGCCATCCGCCCAATCATGAGCACCGTCGCCCAGGTTGAGCATGTCGTCGCCGGCGCCGCCGATCAGGACGTCGTCTCCCATGCCGCCGTAGAAGGTGTCGGCTTCGGCACCGCCGACAATCGTATCGTTGCCCCGGCCACCATGGACTTCCAGATTCTCGATGCTGCTGACTGTCACCCCATCGGTGGCATCCAGCGTGAAGCCGGCGATGTCGTTCGACCGGTCGAAGACGGCGGTATCGTCACCACTGCCGCCGCTTACCCGGTCGCCCGCGCCCGAGCCGACATCGAGGTAGTCGTCGCCGGCGCCGCCTCTCAGCAAGTCTTTGCCGCCGTTACCATAGAACCGGTCGGCCTCGCCCCCGCCGGTCATCGAGTCGTTGCCGAGACCACCTTCGACGATCAAGGTCTCGATGCCGGTAAAGGGCGCATCGTTGTTGACGTTGAAAGTAAATCCGACCGCACGGTTCGACCAATCGAACCCCGCGGTATCATTACCCGCACCGCCATCCGCCCAGTCGTTGGCACCGTCGCCGACATCCAAAATGTCGTCGCCATCGCCGCCCGTCAGGACATCGTCGCCCGAGCCGCCGGAGAAGATGTCATCCTCGGCCCCGCCCGTGATCGTATCGTCGCCAGAGCCGCCATAGACCGAAAGGGCCTCAATGCCGATGACGGTCACCCCATCAGTGGCATCCAGGGTAAAGCCTGAGGTGAGATTCCAGCGGAAAAAGACAGCGGTGTCGAAACCCTCGCCGCCGTCCACACGATCACCCACCTCACCCCCGGTGCTGAGATAGTCGTCACCGGCGCCACCTTTAAGCACGTCGTTGCCCGTGTCACCGTAGAGACGATCATTTCCGGCCCCGCCAGCAAGGGTATCGTCGCCGCTGCCACCGAAGAAGGAATCAATTTCGTCGCCGCCCGTGAGATTGTCGTTGCCCGAGCCGCTGTAGACCATGAGTTCTTCGATGCCTACCACCGTCACTCCATCGGTGGCATCGAAGTTAATCCCTGATGTCTCGTTCGAGCGGAACAAGACGGCGGTATCGAAACCGTCACCACCGTCCACCCGGTCAGCCGAACCGTACCCGGCAGAGAGATAGTCGTCTCCGGCGCCACCTTGCAGAGTGTCGTTGCCGGCCCCGCCGTCGAGACTATCGCTGCCCGCGCCGCCGATGAGAAGATCGTCACCACCGTAGCCGCTGAAACGGTCGGCCCAATCACCCCCGGTGATCGTGTCAGTTCCCACGCCGCCGTAGACAATAAGGGACTCGACGCCGACCACCGTCACCCCATCGGCGGCATCCAGGGTGAATCCTGCGGCCTGGCTCCCGCCGTAGAAGACGGCGGTATCGAAACCGTCACCGCCGTCCACCCGATCATCCAGACCATCTCCGACGCTCAGATAGTCATTTCCGCCGCCGCCCTTCAGCAGATCGCTGCCGCCGCTACCATAAAAGGTGTCGTCTCCCGCGCCGCCGATGATCGTATCGTCGCCCAAGCCGCCATAGACTGTAATTTCCTCGATGCCGACGGCCGTCACCCCATCAGTTGCATCCAGGGTGAAGCCTGTTGTCCGGGTCCAGCGGTCGAAGAGGGCAGTATCGAAACCATCGCCGCCATCGAGCCGCTCATTGAGGCCATCCCCGGCATCGAGATCGTCGTCACCCGCGCCGCCTTTCAGCGTATCGTCGCCATCCCCACCGCCGAGAGTATCGTTCCCCGCGCCACCTGTCAGCGTGTCGTTGCCGCCGTATCCAATTAGCGTGTCCGCCCCATCGCCGCCCGTGATCCGGTCGTTTCCATAACCGGCATAGACGGTCAGAGCCTCGATGCCGATATTGGTCACGCCGTCATTGATGGCGAGCGTGAAGCTGGTACGCATGTCCCACCGCTCGAAAACGGCGGTATCGAAACCGTCGCCACCATCCACCCGGTCGTGCGCGCCGGCCCCAGCATTGAGATCGTCGTCGCCTGCACCCCCGATCAGCGTGTCGTCGCCGTCGCGCCCGTAAAGGCTGTCATTCCCGGCAGTGCCCACGACCCTGTCGCTGCCTGCGCCGCCATACACCGTCAAGGACTCGATGCTGACGGCGGTCACCCCATCCGTGGCATCCAGCCAGAAGCCGACACTCTCGGATTGCCGATCAAAGATGGCCCTGTCGTGACCGGCCCCGCCATTGACCCGGTCCCCCAGGCCGGTCCCGGCATTGAGCCAGTCGTCCCCGGCGCCACCCTTCAGCAGATCGTTGCCGGAGTCGCCGGCAAGGCTATCGTTGCCGGCACCGCCGATGAGGATGTCATCGCCGCCACTGCCAACGAAATAATCGGACTCGGCACCACCCACGATCGTGTCGTTGCCGGTGCCTGCATAGACCGAGAGATGCTCGATACTGACGACTGTCACGCCGTCGGTAGCATCGAGCGTGAAGCCCGCCGTGTCGGACATCCGATAAAAGGTTGCGTCATCGTCGCCATCGCCCCCGTTTACACGGTCGGCCTCGCCACTGTCGGCATTGAGATTGTCGTCGCCGTCGCCCCCTTTCAGCAGGTCGTTGCCGGCCCCGCCGCTGAGACTGTCGTTCCCCCCACCGCCGACAAGGCTGTCGTTTCCACCGCCGCCGGAGAAGGAGTCATTCCCGTCCCCGCCGGTGATCTTGTCGTTGCCGGCGCCGCCATAGACCGTCAGGGCCTCGACGCCAACGACCGAGGTTCCATCGGTGGCATCCAGTGTGAAGCCGGCGCTCTCATTCGAGCGTTCGAAGATGGCGGTATCGTTACCATCGCCGCCGTCCACCCGGTCGCCCAGGCCAGACCCGGCGTTGATCCTGTCGTCGCCGGTACCGCCTTTCAGCGTGTCGTTACCATCTCCGCCGTAGAGGCTGTCGTTGCCCGCGCCGGCAGTAAGAACATCGTCGCCGCCGTTGCCGCGGAAATAATCATCCTCGTCGCCGCCCTTGATGCTGTCATCGCCTGAACTGCCATAGACGCTGAGGGACTCGATACTGACGATGGTTACCCCGGCCGTGGCATCCAGGGTAAAACCGACACTGGTAAAGGATCGGTCGAATGAAGCTGTATCGTACCCCTCGCCGCCGTCCACGCGATCACCCAGCCCCGCCCCGGCGTTGAGCGTGTCGTTCCCCGCGCCACCCTTCAACTGGTCGTTGCCGTCGCCGCCGTTGAGCGTGTCGCCGCCCGCGCCGCCTGAGAGGATGTCGTTGCCGCCGTTGCCGTTGAAATAGTCGTTCCCGTCGCCGCCGGTGATCCTGTCACCACCGGCGCCGCCGTAGACCGTGAGCGCCTCGATACCGACGACCGTTACCCCATCGGTGGCATCCAGCGTGAAGCCGGCGGTGTCGAACACGCGGCTGAAGACGGCGGTATCGAAGCCATCGCCACCGTCCACCCGGTCGCCCAAGCCGCTCCCGGCGTTGAGCGCGTCGCTGCCCGCGCCACCCTCCAGCGTGTCGTCGCCGCTATCGCCATAGAGTTCGTCGTTGCCGCCGCCGCCGGCGAGATGATTGTTGCCAGCGCCGCCGGAGAAGTAGTCCGCCTCGTCGCCGCCGATGATCGTATCGTTGCCCGAACCGCCATAGACCCGAAGGTACTCGATGCCGACCACCGTTACGCCATCGGTGGCATCGAGCGTGAAGCCGGCGCTGGCGCCAGAGCGATCGAAAGCTGCCCGGTCATACCCGTCACCGCCATCCACCCGGTCGGCCACCCCGGAACCGGCACTAAGGAAGTCGTCGCCCGTGCCACCTTTCAGCGTGTCGTTGCCGTTGCCACCATCGATGAAGTCATCGCCGCCGCCGCCTTCGATAGCGTCGTTGCCGCCATAGCCATAGATGGAATCCCCACCAGTGTCGGTGCCGGGCGAGCCCGCGGCATAGCCGTAAAGCGAATCGCTGCTTTCGCTCCCGGAAATGTAGTCAGAGCCATCAGTGCCGTATTTGATTGCCATGATATCCCGCCTTCAGCCGCCGACCTGAACCCGCCGCTTAACCGACATCCAGACATCGCACACCCGCTGAAATAAAGTCAACCGCAGGTCGATCGATTCAATCTGCGTATTCATTTGCGATATGCCATGCTTGATATTGTTACGTTTTGGCGAAAGCATGGTGTCAGCTTAACCACCTGGGGTCCGCCTTCCGCGAATGGCCTGGCCATCAAACCCTTACCCCGCGCGCCGCGCCGTTCTATCGTCGCCTCGATACATCCCGCCTGGTCCCCGGAGTTTGAGAGCATGTCCATCGGCAGCCAGTCCTACGCCGACGATCCCCGCAATGCGTCCGTTCTTGTCCACGTCAACGGCCGGCTGGTGCCGCGTGCCGAGGCGATGGTGTCGGTGTTCGATGCGGGCTTCGTGCTGGGCGACGGGGTGTGGGAAGGTTTCCGCCTGATCCGCGGCCGCGTCGCCTTCATGGAGCGGCACCTGGACCGCCTGTTCTCCGGCGCCCGGGCAATCGACCTCCACATTGGCCGCAGCCGCGAGGAACTGGCCGCGGCACTCTACGAGACGATCCTGGCCAACAGCATGATCGATGGCGTGCACATCCGCCTGATGGTCACCCGCGGCCTGAAGAAGACGCCGAACCAGGACCCGCGCATGACCGTGGGCCCAGCGACCCTGGTCATCGTCGCCGAATGGAAGGAGCCCTCGCCCGCCCTGTTCGAGCGCGGCCTGCACCTGGCCTCGGTGCCGATCCGCTGCACCCCGGCCGACATGTTCGACATGCGCCTGAACAGCCATTCGCGCCTGAACCTAATCATCGCGCTCAACCACGCCATCAAGGCCGGTGCCGACGAAGCCCTGATGCTCGATCCCAACGGCTTCGTCTCGAGCTGCAACGCCACCAACTTCTTCATGGTGAAGAAGGGCCGGATCAGCACGTCCAAAGGGCTTTACTGCTTCAACGGCATCACCCGCGAGCATGTGATCGACCTCGCCCGGGCCAACAACCTGCCCCTGGACGAGCGCGATTTCACCTTGAGCGAAGTGGCGGACGCGGACGAGGCCTTCGTCACCGGCACCTTCGGCGGCGTCACCCCCGCCACCCGCTTCGACGCCCACCCGATCGGCACGGGCAGGCCCGGCCCGGTCACCGAGGCGCTGAGCACCTTCTACAAGCGCCTGCGCGACGCCCAGGGGGCGAAGTAACCACTGACGCCCGTCATCCCGGCGCAGGCCGGGATCCATTGCGGGGGCAAGGGAGGTTTCCCGGAAACGTCTCCCCGGCAGTCCAATGGATCCCGGCCTCCGCCGGGATGACATTGTTCTAGTTACTCGGCAGCCGCGCGCATGGGCAGGCCTGACCCTAAGATCATGTCCGAAGCCTTTTCGGCGATCATGATGGTGGGCGCGTTGGTGTTGCCCGAGACCACGGTGGGCATGATCGAGGCGTCGACCACGCGCAGGCCGTCCAGCCCGTGTACCTTCAGGTCGGGCGAGACCACCGCCATGGGGTCGGTGCCCATCCTGGCGGTGCCCACCGGGTGATAGGCGGTCTCGGCCTTGGTGCGGATATAGGTGCGGATCGCCTCGCGGCTGGAACAATCGGGGCCGGGGCGGACTTCCCTGCCGCGGTAGCCGTCGAAGGCCTTGGCGGCAAAGATCTCGCGGCCGATCAGGATGCTCTCGACCATCACTTCCAGGTCGTCGGCGGCTTCCAGATAATTGGGCTGGATCAGCGGGTGGGCCAGCGGATCGGCGGAATGCAGGCCGATATGGCCGCGTGACGACGGCCGCACCGGGTAGAAGTCGAGCTGCGAGCCCTTGCCGCCCAGATGCTGGCGGCCGTGATCCACCGCCAGGCTGGAGAGATAGAAGAATTGCAGGTCCGGCGCCTCCAGGCCCGGCCGCGACGAGGCATAGCCGCCGGATTCGAAGCCATGGCTGGCGCCGGCACCCTTGCGGGTGAACCAGTAGCGGGCGAGCGTGGAGATCTGGCCCCAGGGCGTCATCAGTTCGTCATAGGAAACCTTGGCCGGGCATTCGTAGTAGAGGCCGATGCCTAAGTGATCCTGCAGGTTCCGGCCGACGCCGGGCAGGTCCTGCACCACCGGGATGCCGAGGCCATGCAGGTCGTTGGCCGGGCCGATGCCGGAGAGCAACAGGAGCTGGGGCGAATTGACCGCGCCGCCCGCCAGGATGACCTCGCGTGAGGCGCCGATCACTTCGCGCTTGCCGGCCCGCATGATCTCGACACCCGTGGCGCGACCGGCCTTGGTAATCACCCTGGTCGCCTGCGCCTTGGTGATGACGGTCAGGTTGGTGCGGCCTTCGGATGCCCCCAGGAAGGCGCGTGCGGTCGACCAGCGGCGATTGTTCTTGCAGGTGCGCTGATAGGTGCCGACGCCCTGCAGATGCTCGCCGTCATTGAAGTCCGGCGTGTGCGGCAGGCCGGCCTCGACACCCGCCTTGATGAAGACGTCGACCAGCGGGTTGGGCTGGGCGAAGTCCTGCACGTTCAAGGGGCCGCCCTGGCCGTGGAATTGATCGCTGAGCCGTTCGTTGTGTTCCGAGCGGGTAAAATAGGGCAGCACCTCGTCCCACGACCAGCCGCGGCAGCCCGACTGGGCCCAACTGTCGTAGTCCGAGCGGTGGCCTCGGATATAGACCATGCCGTTGATCGCGGAAGATCCGCCCAGCACCTTGCCGCGCGGCCAGAACAGGCGGCGGCCACCCATGTGCTGCTGCGGTTCGGTCTCGAAGTGCCAGTTGACCGACTTGCCGCCGACCAGGACCTTCATGCCCGTGGGCATATGGATAAACGGATTCCAGTCGCGGCTGCCGGCCTCGAGCAAGGCGACTTTGACGGTGGGATCGGCCGACAGGCGATGGGCCAGGACACAACCCGCCGAACCGGCGCCGACGATCACATAGTCAAACATACGCGCTTCTCCCTTGTACTTTTATGATTATTTGTCATGTTTTTAGCACGAGTCCGCGATCAGGCAACAGCGGAAGAGAGGCCAGGGGAAATATGTCGAGCGGACTTTTTCGGGCTTTGCTGATTGCCCTGGGCCTGGGCTTTGCCGCCGCCTTCGCGATCGTGGTGGTCCCGCCGCTGATCGAAAATCCCGACATCGTCGGCGCCGCGGCGCAGGGTTTCGTGAACCCCTATTCATCGGGTTATTCGCTGGACGTGCTGACCTGCTGGGCAGTGCTGGCGGTGTGGGTGATCCACGAGGCGACCGCCAGGGGCGTGCGCCACGGCTGGATTGCCCTGGTGCTGGGCGTGGTGCCGGGTGTCGCCACCGGTTTCGCCTTCTACCTGCTGGTCCGGGCCCGGCAGTTGCGGGGCGCCTAGGCCCCGCTTCCGCCTGAATCACCCGCCATCTTGACCGCCCGCCGATCGGCGCCGATGGTCGCTACATCATGATGAACACCGCTCGACACCTCGCCCTGCTGGCGGCAGCACTGCTGCCCGGCGCGGCCCTCGCCGTAGCACCACCCGGCGGCGGCGATACCGTCCCCATCGGCCTGCGTATCCTGTTCGTCGCGGTCGACCGCAATGCTGACGGCAAGATCGACCAGGGCGAGGCCGACCAGTTCGTCGACCGGCTGTTCGCCCAGGCCGACAGCAATGCCGATGGTGTGCTGTCGCTGAAGGAAGTGACGGCGATGCAGGCGACGCTGGCCCCGGGGCCGCCAATGCCAAGGCGATCGAGGCGACCTTCAGGCGGACCGACCGCAACCGCGACGGCGTGGTCGACGGGCGGGAGGCGAACAAGGCCGCGATCAGCCATTTCGCCTTCCTCGATGCCAACGGCGACGGTGCCATCAGCCTGCCCGACCTGGCCGGCCGGGACCTGATCGCGCCGCCCGTGGCCGGTACCGCTTCCAAATGAAAAGGCCGGACGGTTACCCGTCCGGCCTTCGATCTGTTAGGCGTCAGCCGATCAGAGCGTGGCGATCCAGGTCGCCTCGCGGCCCTTCTGGGCCATCTGCACGGTGAACTTCACGCGCTGCTGGGCCTGGAGTTCCATCAGGCCGCAACGGCGCAGCACGCTCTTGTGGATGAAGACATCCTTGCCGCCGTCGTCGGCCACGATGAAGCCAAAGCCGGATTCTGGCTTGAACCACTTCACGGTGCCGCTGATGGTGTCGGCGTCCGAGGCCGGCGCCGCGATCGGGGCCTGGTTGAAGCCGCCGCGGTCGCCACCGGCACCGGCACCACCGCCGAAGCCGCCACGATCACCGCCGCCGCCAAAGCCGCCGCCGCCGGCGCCACCGCCGAAGCCGCCGCTGCGCGGACGATCGCCAAAGCCGCCGCGATCACCGCCGCCGCCGAAGCCGCCACGGTCGCCGCCGAAGCCGCCCGAGCGCTCACGGCCGCCAAAGCCGCCACGGTCGCCGCCGCGATCGCCGAAGCCGCCACGGTCGCCGAAGGGCGCGCGGTGCGGCGGGGCCGAACCAGGCTCGACGCCGACCACTTCGATCAGACGCTGGACCTGGGGTCCGCGGGGGCCTTCGCCAATGTCGACGGTAAGTTCCGCACCATCAGGGAGATCGCCATAACCGGCAGAGCTGAGGACGGAGACATGAAGAAAGGCGTCAGGGGAGCCATCGTTCGGGGCAACGAAACCGAAGCCCTTCATGCTGTTGAACCACTTGACACGCGCTTTGACGTTGTTCGGCACTGGATCAGACCTTGAGAGGCGCACCGTTCGACCACGGCGACGCAAATGCTTTGTCGGACGCTACCCATAGACGCAATGAACACAAACGCCGGCACCCACCGACCATGGCGACCCGCGCTTTGGGGAGCACTCGAACGATATGCGGGGGCGCCTCCACATTCAATTCAATTTTGGGTGAATTTAACCAAGAAACGCACCGGTAACCGCCAATTAGTGGCGCCGCCCTAAAACCCCGAACGTCATGTCGCAGTGCAATCGGCGAAAGCGCTTTGACATCTCGCAGGCGCGAGATCATATATCGCTCCGTCATATATCGGTTTGATATATTTCCGGGATGCGAGGGGCATGGATATCCGTACCGTCTGCCTGGGCCTGCTCACCTTTGGCGAGGCCACGGGCTACGAAATCAAAAAGCTGTTCGAGGACGGCTGCTTCGCCGGCGTCTTCGATGCCTCGTTCGGCTCGATCTATCCCGCCCTGACCCGGCTGGCCGAGGAAGGCTTCGTCCACGGCCGGGCCGAGGCGCAGGAAGGCCGGCCGGACAAGAAGGTCTATTCGATCACCGAGCGGGGCCGGGCCTATTTCATCCAGGAACTCAGCCGCGGCGTGGCCCCGGACCATGTCCGCTCGGAATTCCTGATCGCCATGATCTTCGCCCACCTGCTGCCCGGCGGCATCGCCGATGCTTATGTCGACGAGCGGATCGCGGAATGCCGCAAGGCGATCGATTTCCTGAACGAGACCGCGCAATCGCCCCACACCCGAATCCCGAACATGCAGTTCACCATCGGCCTGGGCCTGGCCACCACCAGGGCGGCGATCGCCTACATGGAAGCCAACCGCCACCTGATCGACGACACCACCCCGGCGCGCCTTGGCGCTGCGACGGCCTAGGAGTACCGACCATGCGCAAATCCTACCTGATCGCCGCGGGCCTCGCCGCCGCCATGTCCCTGTGGCTGGCCTCGGGCAGCCTGCCCGTCGAGAGCGCCAAGGCCACGCCGGAATCCGAACGCGCCCAAGCGGCCCCTGCCCGCCTGCCCGCCGTGCGCGTGCGCAAGATCGCGGCCGAGACCTATACCGGCACGGTGATCGTGCGCGGCCGGACCGAGGCCCTGCGCATGGTCAGCCTCAAGGCCGAGGTGGCGGGCCAGGTCGGCGAGATCCTGGTGCAGCGCGGCTCTGCCGTGAAGGCCGGCGAGGTCATCTGCCGCCTGTCGGTGCGCGACCGCCAGACCGCCCTGGTCGAGGCCCAGGCTGAACTGCGCCAGCGCGAGGTGGAATACAATGCCGCGGCCAGGCTGCAGGACAGCGGCTATGGCACGCGCAACAAGCTGGCCGAAGCCCAGGCCAACCTGGACGCCGCCCGCTCCCGGGTGAAACGGGTGACGCTGGAACTGGCGGATACCGAGATCAAGGCACCCTTCGACGGCGTGATCGAGGATACCCCGGCCAAGGAAGGCGATGTCATGGGCCCCGGCTCGGACACCGCCTGCGCCATCATCGTCGACGTCAACCCCATGCTGATCGTGGGCCAGGTGGCCGAGCGCGAGGTGGACGAGATCACCCTGGGCAGCCCGGCCGCGGCGCGCCTGATCACCGGCCAGACGGTCGAGGGCAAGGTCCGCTTCATCGGCAGCAATGCCGATCCGCAGACCCGCACCTTCCGGGTCGAGGTCGAGGTCGCCAATGCCGACGCCGCGCTGAAATCGGGGGTGACCACCGAGATCCGCCTGCCCACGTCGCCGCTGCCGGCGCACCACGTCTCGCCCGCCATCCTCAACCTCAACCCCAACGGCGTCATCGGCCTGAAGACCGTCGATGCCGAGAATGTCGTGGCCTTCCAGCCGGTTCAGATCATCGGCAGCGACGACGCCGGAGTATGGATCACCGGCCTGCCCGACAAGGTCACCGTGATCACCGTGGGCCAGGACTATGTCAATCCGGGCCAGAAGGTCGAGGCGTCTTTTGAGGATGGCCAGACGTCATGAATGCCCTGATCGAATGGTGCCTGCGCTATCCGCGCACCATCCTCAGCATGCTGTTCCTGCTGGCGGTCACCGGCATCTCGACCTATGCCTCGATCCCGCGCGAGGCCCAGCCCGACGTCGCCATTCCCTATATCTATGTGAACCTGATCCACGAGGGCATCAGCCCCGAGGACGGCGAGCGCCTGCTGCTGAAGCCCATGGAGAAAGAGCTGCGCTCGATCGAAGGCATCAAGAAGATGTCATCGGAAGCGGGCGAAGGCTTCGCCTATGTCCTGCTGGAGTTCGATGCCGGCTTCAACGGCGACAAGGCCCTGGCAGACGTGCGCGAGAAGGTCGACCAGGCCAAGCCCAAACTGCCCGACGATACCGAGGAGCCGATCGTCACCCAGGTCAGCATCTCGCTGTTCCCGGTGCTCTATGTAACCCTGTCGGGCGATGCGCCCGAGCGCACCCTGCTCGCCATCGCCCAGCGCTATGAAGATGCCTTCGAGGCCCTGCCGGAAGTGATGTCGGCCGATATCGTCGGCAAGCGCGACGAGTTGCTGGAGGTGGTGGTCGATCCCCTGAAGCTTGAATCCTACCAGATCAGCCAGACCGAACTGGTCAGCGTCGTCAACATGAACAACCGGCTGGTCGCGGCCGGGGCGCTGGATACCGGCACCGGGCGCTTCTCGGTCAAGGTGCCTGGCCTGTTCGAGAATGCCGAGGATGTGCTCTCCCTGCCGGTCAAGGTCAACGGCGACGGCGTGGTAACCCTGCGTGATATCACCGACGTGCGCCGCACCTTCAAGGACCCCGAGACCTTTGCCCGGGTCGACGGCAAGCCGGCCCTGACCATCGAGGTGAAGAAGCGCGCCGGCAAGAACATCATCGATACCGTCGACAAGGTGAAGGCGATCGTCGAGGCGACCCGCGACCAGTTACCCGCGACGGTCAACATCTCCTATGCCCAGGATGCCTCGAAAGAGATCAAGGGCATGCTGACGGATCTGGAAAATTCCGTCCTGATCGCGATCTTCCTGGTCCTGGTCGTGGTCGTCGGCTCGCTGGGCGGGCGCTCGGCCGCCCTGGTCAGCCTGACCATTCCCGGCTCGTTTCTGCTGGGCCTGATCCTGCTGTCGGCCATGGGCATCACCTTGAACATGCTGGTCATGTTCTCGATGATCCTGGTGGTGGGCATGGTCGTCGACGGCGGCGTCATCGTCGTCGAATATGCCGATCGCAAGATGACCGAGGGCATGCCGCGGCGCGAGGCCTATGCGGTAGCGGCCAAGCGCATGGCGTGGCCCGTGGTCACCACCACGCTGACCACCGCCATCGTCTTCGTGCCCCTGCTGTTCTGGCCCGGCGTCACCGGCAAGTTCATGTCCTATATCCCGTTGACCCTGATCGTTACCCTGCTGGGTTCGATCCTGATCGCGCTGATGTTCATCCCCGTGCTGGGCGCCATGTTCGGCAAGCCCGGCGCCACCGATGCCAAGACCGAGCATTTCATCGGCGTGACCGAGCGCGGCGACGTGCGCAGCCTGCCCGGCTTCACCGGCTGGTATTCCCGCGTGCTGGACCGCGCCCTGCATCATCCCGGCAAGATCCTGCTGGCCTGCATTGCCACCTTGATCGGCGTGCAGATGCTCTACGGCGCCCAGGGCAAGGGCGTGCAGTTCTTTCCCGAGGTGGAGCCGGAACGCGCCATCGTCCTGGTCCATGCCCGCGGCAACCTGTCGATCTATGAACGCGACACCTTGATGCGCGAAGTCGAGGCGCAGGTGCTGGCGGTCGACGGCATCGCCTTGACCAATACCACGGTGGGCGACCCGCCCCAGGGTGCCGAGGCGGCGCCCGATACCATCGGCAATATTACCGTCGAATTCACCGAATGGGACCACCGGCGCCCGGCCGCACAGATCCTGGCGGAAATCCGCGAGCGCACCGCCACGATCGCCGGCCTCCAGGTGGAAACCCGCCTGCCCGACGTCGGCCCGCCGGTGGGCAAGGCGGTGCAGATCGAACTGGCCGCGACCGACCCCTCCGCCCTGCCGGAGGTCGCCGACCGTATCCGTAACTACCTGGGCACCGTCACCGGTCTCATCGACATCGAGGATTCGCGGCCCCTGCCCGGCATCGACTGGGTGATCCGGGTCGACCGCGCCCAGGCCGGGCGCTTCGGCGCGGATATCACCTCGGTCGGCAATGCCGTGCAGCTCGTCACCAACGGCATCAAGATCGGCGAATACCGGCCCGACGATGCCGACGAGGAAATCGACATCCGCGTCCGCTTCCCGCAATCCCTGCGCAATCTCGATGCCTTCGACCAGTTGCGCCTGCAGACGGCGATGGGCCAGGTGCCGATTTCGAGCTTCGTCGAGCGCGTCGCCGAACCCAAGATCGGCAAGATCAAGCACATCGACGCCAAGCGCGTGATCTCGATCCAGGCCAACACGGCGGCGGGCGTCCTGCCCGACGACAAGGTGCGCGAGATCAAGGCCTGGATGGCCGCCCAGTCCTTCGACCCGCGGGTCGAGGTCCGCTTCCGCGGCCAGGACGAGGAAACCGCGGCGGCGGCGGCCTTCCTGGGCAAGGCCTTCTTCATCGGCCTGTTCCTGATGGCGGTGATCCTGATCACCCAGTTCAACAGCTTCTATTCGACCTTCGTGATCCTCTCGGCCGTGGCCCTGTCGACCATCGGCGTCTTCGCCGGGCTGCTGATCACCGGGCAGTTGTTCTCGGTGGTGATGACCGGCATCGGCGTGATCTCGCTGGCCGGCGTGGTGGTCGCCCATAACGTGGTGCTGATCGACACCTACAAGGAGCTGCGCGGCCGCGGCATGGAACCCTACGAGGCGATCCTGCGCACCGGCGCCCAGCGCATGCGCCCGGTGCTGCTGACCACCTTCACCACCATCATCGGCATCCTGCCGATGGCGCTGGGCCTGACCATCGACGTGTTCAGCCGCGAGGTGATGATCGGCGCGCCGGCCGCCCAATGGTGGATCCAGCTGGCCACGGCGGTGGCCTTCGGTCTCGCCTTCGCCACGGTACTGACCCTGGTGGTCACCCCCTGCCTGCTGGCCCTGCCCCTGCGCCTGCGCGCAAGCTGGGGCCCGCGGCTGCAACGCTGGGGCATCCGGCGCGGCAAGGTCGCGCAACCGGCCGAGTAACATAAAGCCCTCTCCGCCCTTCAGGGGGGAGAGGGTGGGGTGAGGTGGGTCGGCGGCGTAGAGCTCGCTCGGCCCGTCCACCACCTCACCCTTCCCATCGCTGACGCGACGGGCCCCTTCCCTCTCCCCCGCCTGCGGCGGAGAGGGAGGTTCAGACCTTAGGGGTTTCTTCCGCCACCACGACATCCGCCGCCGCGCGTTCGGCCGCGCGGCGTTCGGCGCGCTTGTAGGACCAGGGCCCGAAGGGGATGGTCAGGGCATAGGCCAGGATCATGGCGCCCAATACCTGCCAGGGATAGGACAAGGCCACCGCGGTGCCGATGCCGACGAAGACCAGGGTCGGCAGGACCCAGTCGCGGTGGATCTTGATGCGCTTGAACGACGGGGTGGGCAGGCGGCTGACCATCAGGAAAGCCACACCGATCGCCACCACCGAGACCAGATAGGGCGAACGGAAGGGAACATCGCCTAGGCTGAAGCTGAGCACCACCGGCAGGAGGACAAGGCCCGCCCCGGCGGGCGAGGGCACGCCGGTGAAGAAATTGGAGGCCCAGACCGGCTTGTCGGGATCGTCGATCGCGACATTGAAGCGCGCCAGCCGCAGGGCGCAGCACACGGCGTGCGACATGGCGGCGATCCAGCCCAGGCCGGAGAAATCCTGCAGCGCCCAGAGGTAGAGCAGCACCACCGGGGCAACGCCGAAGGAGAGGAAATCCGACAGCGAGTCGAGTTCGGCGCCAAAGCGCGAGGTGCCCTTCAGCAGTCGTGCCACGCGACCGTCCATGCCGTCGAACAGGCCGGCGAGCATGATCGCCGCGACCGCCAGTTCGAACTTGCCCTCGAGCGCGAAGCGGATCGAGGTCAGCCCCGAACACAGGGCCAGGGTGGTCAGGATATTGGGCAGCAGGCTGCGCGCCGGCAGGCGGTTGAGGCGGCTGCCCTCGCGCAGGCGGATGCGCAAGCGGCGCCGGCGGCGGAAACCGCCCCCCTCGCCCGGGCCGGGCTGCCAGTCTGCCATGGCGCGAACTCCTTGGTCCCGGCCTGAGCCTAGCCGATTACGGCCTGGCGCGCGCCTTCCATCACCTGGAAGTCGGCGAGCACGGTTTCGCCAGCCACCGCGCGCTGGCCCACCGCCACCAGCGGCACGATGCCGATGGGCAGGTAGACATCCAGGCGGCTGCCGAAGCGGATGATGCCGAAGCGCTCGCCCGTGGCGAGGTGACGGCCGGGGCCGACATCGCAGACGATACGCCGGGCGACCAGGCCCGCGATCTGGACGACGCCCAAGTCACGGCCGTCGTCGAGAATCAGGCGCAGGCCGTTGCGCTCGTTCTCGTCGCTGGCCTTGTCCTCGGCGGCGTTGAGGAATTTGCCGGGGTGGTAGATCACCCGGTCGACCGTGCCGGCGGCCGGGGCGCGGTTCACGTGAACGTCGAAGACATTCATGAAGATCGAGACCTTGGCCCGCGGCGTGGCGCCCAGGCCCAGTTCGGCCGAGGGCACGACCAGCCCGGTCGCGACCACCTTGCCGTCGGCGGGCGACACCACGAGGCCGGCCCGCGTCGGGGTGGCGCGGGCGGGATCGCGGAAGAAATAGACGCACCACAGGGTCAAGATCACGCCCAGCCAGCCCAAGGGCCGCCAGAGCAGGAACAGGATCAGGGTGGCGACAGCGAAAATGGCGACGAAGCGTACCCCCTCGCGGTGCAGGGGGTGAATGATCGAGCGGATCGAAGCCAGAATATCCAAGTCTATGTCTCCTGTGCCGGGCAGGTCTGTCGAACCACGCAATACACTGATCCGAGGCCGGTGCCTACTCGGCCACGGCCGAGATGCGAACCGTCCCCGGATCGAGGCCTTCGGCCCGAACCTCGGCCAGTTTGGCTTCCGCCTCAACCGCCTCGAGCTGGCGCTGCCACATCAGAGCATATTGGCCGCCCAGTTCGAGCAGGTCGTCATGGGTGCCGCGTTCGACGATCTGGCCCTTGTCCAGCACCAGGATCTGGTCGGCGTCGACCACGGTCGACAGGCGGTGGGCGATGATCAAGGCGGTGCGGCCGCGCGCGATTTCCTTGAGGCTCGCCTGGATTTCCTTCTCGGTCTGGGTGTCGAGGGCCGAGGTCGCCTCGTCAAGCAGCAGGATCGGCGGGTTCTTCAGGATGGTGCGGGCAATCGCCACCCGCTGCTTCTCGCCGCCCGAGAGTTTCAGGCCGCGCTCGCCCACCATGCTGTCGTAGCCATCGGGCAGGGAGACGATGAAATCGTGGATGCGCGCCAGGCGCGCCGCTTCCTCGACTTCCGCGTCACTGGCACCGGGCCGGCCATAGCGGATGTTGTAACGGATGGTGTCGTTGAACAACACGGTATCCTGGGGCACGATGCCGATCGCCTTGCGCAGGGTCGCCTGGGTGACGTCGCGGATATCCTGGCCGTCGATGGTCACGCTGCCGGCCTCGATATCGTAGAAGCGGAACAGGATGCGGCTGATGGTCGACTTGCCGGCGCCCGACGGGCCGACCACGGCGATCGTGCTGCCCGGCGCCACGGTGAAGCTGACATTCTTCAAAATGCCGCGGCGGGCGTCATAGCGGAACTCGACGTTCTCGAAGCGCACCTCGCCGCCCGTGATCGCCAGCGGCCTGGCACCGGGCCGGTCCTGGACTTCCTCCTCGACATCCATGACCTCGAACATGGCTTCCATGTCGATCACCGCCTGCTTGATCTCGCGGTAGACGAAACCCAGCATGTTCAAGGGGATGTAGAGCTGGATCAGGAAGGTGTTGACCAGCACGAAGTCGCCCACCGTCATGGTCCCGGCGGCCACGCCGCTGCCGGCGATATACATCACCGCAGCCAGGCCCAGGGCCATGATCACCGACTGTCCGGTATTGAGGAACGACAGGGTGCCCTGGCTCTTGACCGCGGCCTTTTCGTATTTCTCCAGGGCCTTGTCGAAGCGCACCGCCTCGTGCGCCTCGTTCGAGAAATATTTCACCGTCTCGTAGTTCAGCAGGCTGTCGACCGCCTTGGTGTTGGCGTCGGTATCCTGGGTGTTCATCTCGCGCCGGTACTTGATGCGGCTCTCCGAGACGAAATAGGTGAAGGTGATATAGGCGACGATGGTGACCAGCATGGCCGCGACCATCGGCCAGCCGAAGCCCGTCGCCAGCAGGATGACGACGAACAGGATCTCCAGGATCGTCGGCGCGATGTTGAACAGGGTGAAGCGCAACAGGAGCTCGATGCCCTTGGTGCCGCGCTCGATCACCCGGTTGAGGCCGCCGGTGCGCCGGTCCAGGTGGAAGCGCATCGACAGGCGATGGAGATGCTCGAAGGTGGTTAGCCCCAAGCGCCGCACCGCGTTCTGGCCGACGCGCGAAAACACGCTGTCGCGCAACTCGGCAAAGCCCTGGGCGCTGATCCGGGCCAGGGCATAGGAAATGATCATCAGCACGGGGATGGTGATGACCGTCGCCTTGACCGACAGCAGGTCGATCGCACCCTTGTAGAAATAGGGCACGATGACATTGGCGACCTTGCCCAGGACCAGGAAGCCCATGGCATAGACCACGCGCAGGCGCAGATCCCGGCGGCCTTGCGGCCACAGGTAGGGCAGGAACAGTTTCAAGGTCTGCCAGCCGGTGCGGCGGGGCGCCGTTTGCGGCGCCGGGCGCCCGGATCGCGTAACTGTCATTTTTGATTAAGGCTCTTTTAAGCGCGGTGGGCTCGACTAGGGGGATATGGGGGCGTGATCGCAAAATCCGACCCCCCTGGCCATGCCCTGCCAGTATAGGAGATGCCCCGCTTTGTCCACGCCAGAGACTGTAAAAGCCGCAGGCGGTCGCTTCCGCTTCGCCCTCGCCGGCGTTCGCTTCGAGGGGGAAATCGAGGATTCGGGCGGCCCTGAGGCCATGCTGCGGCTGAGCGCGGACCTGGGCGGCCTGCCCTATTCAGCCGAGGATCGCGAGGCCCGCCGGCGCTGGCAGAACCTGCTCGAAACCGTCGATCCCGGTGCCGCGGATCATCATGTCCTGGCGGCCGACCGCCATGTTCATTTCGACAGCGCAACCAAGGTCGACGGCCCGCTGGCCGGCCCGCGCCTGATCGAGGTGCTGACCGTCATCCTGCTGACCCTGCGCACCCGCCTGGGCGCGCCGGCCCCTGCGCCCAAGCGCCGCTTCAGGGCCGAGGGGCGCGGGTGACCAGCGCGATGCCGGCCGCGATCGGCGCGATGCCGATCAGGTCGAGCAGCGGCACGCCCTCGCCCACGATCACCCAGCCGAAGGCCAGGCCCAGCGGCGGCATCAGGAAATGCAGGCTGCTGGCGGCGGTGGCGCTGCGCCGCGCCAGGATCTTGAACCACAGGAAATAGCCGCCGACCGACACGCCCAGCACCATCCAGGCCATGCTGGCCAGCATGGGCAGGGTATAGCGGATATGGCCCAGGTCCTCGAAGCCCAACGCCAGCGGCAGCAGGGCGAGGCCCGCGGCCAGCAACTGGATGCCGTTGCCGGTCCAGGGGCCAACCGGCGGCGCCAGGCGCTTGTAGAGCACGGTGCCCGTCACCAGCGAGATCAGCCCGCCCAACAGCAACAGGGTGCCACCGGCATCCTCGATGCCGCCGCCCAGGCGCGAGCGCAGCACGATGCCCACGCCGATCAGGCCCAGTACCAGGCCGGCGATCTTGCGCGTGGTCAGCCGCTCGCCCAGGACCGGCACGGCGACCAGCGCGGTGAGCAGCGGGTTGGCGCTGATCAGCACCGCGGCAAAGCCCGACGAGACCGTGGTCATGCCCACCCAGGAAAACCCCAGGTAGATCGCATTGTTGAAGAGGCCGAGCAGGCCCAGGGCGCCGATCTGGCGCCAGGTGGCACCCCCGGCCTCGCCGAAGCGGCGCGCCAGGCCCAGGCAGATGACCCCGGCGACCAGGAAGCGCACCGCCAGCAGGATCAGCGGCGGACAGTCGCTCAGGGCAATCTTGGCCGGGGCGAAGGCCGAACTCCACAGCAGGCAGAACAGGCCGACCAGCAGGATTTCCATCCAGCGGTCGCTGATCAGGGCCCGTACCCGGTTCGCGCGCTGCGCTGCCACCACCATCATCGCCTCGTTCCTCGCCGGTCACACGGCAGGGAGACCATAGGCACCGGCTGGTCCATTTGGAAATTAGATGTTAACATGAGCATCATCGGAAAATCGAATAACAAGGCTTCCGCCATGTTCGACCTCGACCTTCTGCGCAGCTTCGTCTCGGTCGTCGATGCCGGCGGCTTCACCCGGGCGGGCGAGCGGGTGAACCGCACCCAGTCGACTGTCAGCCAGCAGATCAAGCGGCTGGAGGCGGCGGTGGGCAAGCCGCTGTTCGAGCGCGACCGGCGCGCCGTTCAACTGACCGAGGCGGGCGAGACCCTGATCGGCTATGCCCGCCGCATGCTGGCCCTGGCCGGCGAGGCGCAGGATGCCCTGGGCAAAGGCCCCGCCCCCGCCTCGGTCCGTCTCGGCATCCCGGAGGATTTCGCGATCAATGCCCTGACCGGCGTCATCGCCCGCTTCGCCCGGGCCCAGCCGGCGGTCCGCCTGGAAGTGCGCTGCGACCTCTCGGTTGCCTTGCGCGACGGCTTGGCGCGCGGCCTCTACGACCTGGTCCTGGCCAAGCGCGAGCCCAATGCCGGCCCGGCCTTCGCCGCCTGGCCCGAACGCCTGGTCTGGATCGCCAGTCGCGACCTGGACCTCGCCCAGGCCGATCCCCTGCCCCTGGTCACCTTCCTGCCCGGCTGCATCTACCGCGACCGGGCGATCCGGGCGCTGGAAGCCAGCGGGCGGCGCTGGCGCATCGCCTATGAAAGCCCCAACCTGATGGGCGTGCAGGCGGCCATCGCCGGCGGCCTGGGCATCGCCCTGCAGGAAGCGGCGACGGTGCGCGACGATCATCGGATACCGAGCCTGCGCGACGGCCTGCCCGCCGTCCCGCCCACGGAACTGCACCTCAACCTGCGCGACGGCGCACCGACGGCAGCCCAGGCGCTGGCCCGCACCATCGCCGACTTCTGCGACCAGGACAGGCTGGCGAGGGCGGCATAGTGGGTTGGCTCTCGTTGGAGGATGGTCAATCCGACGACATGGAGCTGGAATCAGTCATCTCAGTAGCGTAACTTCCCCTTATGCAACATATGATGGCAAAGTTGCGGCGGTGGCTGCATCCACAGGCGCCGTCTCCGGACGAGCATGCCCCTTATCGGATATTTACACGAGCACACGACAAGATCGTCCCGGCCGACCAACTCGACACTGTTCTCGGGGGACTTTCCGCGATCGATCGCATTCATTTCGACAAAGCTTGCAGGACATTCGACGGCGCATTGTCTGAGTGGCGAACCAAAGCTCAGTTGGCCGCCCTTGAGGCATCGAACCACGTCAGGAACGCCTTAAGTGACAAGGCAAGGTCAGACACGGTTGTGACGATTCTGGTCGATCATTCGGGGTCGATGAAAGGTCAGAGCATTCTGCTTGCGGCCGCTGCGGCGGAGGTCGCCACCGATTTTATTCGCATTCTCGAGCATTGCGGTTGAAGTGCTCGGCTTCACGACACTCAGTTGGAGAGGAGGCAAATCGCGTGCGCGATGGCTTTGGACTAGGCGCCCGTCACAGCCGGGACGACTTTGCGATCTCCTGCATATCATCCATCGGTCGAGCGACACGCAACTCCATTTCGGAAGTTCTTTCAGGCTGATGCTGCGTCCCAACCTTCTCAAAGAGAATGTAGATGGCGAGGCGATCGAGTGGGCCGTCGACCGATTGAGAGCATGCCCTAAGACGCGAAAAATACTCGTGGTAATCTCAGACGGCGCACCTGTTGATGACTCCACCTTGGCTTCGAATGACCTGGAAATTCTAGACAGGCATCTTCGTCAGACTGTGAGTACAGTTGAAGCAAGTACCGACATCAAAATTGCAGCACTCGGGATCAGCTTCGACGTCAGTCGCTATTACGCTACCTGCACGACGATTAGAACCCCCGAGGATCTAGGCACCGCCATGATTGGCCTGTTGGAACAGGTTCTCGTGGAGCCAAATATCCGCGCACCAATGACTGAAACAGCCGAGCAGCTATCCACCTAACCAATTGAGCCAGAGCACCAAGAAAGCGTTTCCGCGATCAATTGGTGCTCCCAAGAAAGGCCTCGCTGAATTCAGGCGAGGCGACGAAGGCCAGGGTCGCGCGTAATTCGGCAGCGCGTTCAACGCCGAAGGCGGCCTCGAAACGATCCTGGGCGACGCGCCAAAGACGCATCGCTTCATCGAGCTTTTCACCGCCCAACCTGGTCAGGGTCACCCGCTTGGCCCGCCGGTCGCGGGGATCGGCGACCAGTTCGACCAGGCCGTCGCGCACCAGCGGCTTCAGCGAATGGCCCAGGGCCGACAGGTCCATGACCAGCGCCTGCGCCATTTCGCGCATGGTCGGTTCCTGCATGAAGCGGCTCTGCACCATCAGTCCGAATTGCGGCCCGCGCAGGCCGCAGGGCGCCAGCACATCGTCGTAGAGCTGGCCCATCTGCCGCGTCGCCCGCCGCAGGACGGCGTTGTTGCAGAAGCTGGGATCGGGCAGGTGCGCCGGTTTCACTTGACGTCTCGCTTTCCGGTTCGGGGCGGCCGTCCCGCCCCTTGGGCCAAACATAATCAACGAAGGGTCACTTGACTATATGGTGGCATATGCCATTTATTGAAACAGGTATATACCACTAACATGATATGCCACTGAAATCCGGAGCCTGAAATGTCCCAAATCTCCCCCGCCGGCACGGCCGTCGTCACCGGCGCCTCCTCTGGCATCGGCGCGCTCTATGCCCAGGGCCTCGCCGAGCGCGGCCATGACCTCGTCCTTGTCGCCCGGCGCCAGGACCGGCTCGACGCGGTTGCCGCCCGGATCCGGGCCAAGACCGGCGTCAAGGTGGAGGTTGTCGTCGCCGACCTGTCCAAGCCGGCCGATCTCGCCCGGGTCGAGGCGCGGCTGAGCAGGGACGCCGCCATCACTGTCCTGGTCAACAATGCCGGCGTCGCCAATTACGGCGCCTTCGAAACGGCCAGCGACCAGTCGCTCGACGAGACCATCGCGGTCAACGTCACCGCGCTGACCCGCCTGACCCGCGCGGTGTTGCCGGGCCTTGTGCGCCACGGTGCCGGCGTGATCGTGAACGTCGCCTCGGTCCTGGCCTTCCATCCCCTGGCGGCGCTTGGCGTCTATGCTGCGGCCAAGGCCTATGTGGTGGCCTTCTCGCAGGCCTTGCAGGCCGAGGTGGCGGGCAAGGGCGTGCTCGTCCAGGTCCTGGCCCCGCCGGCGGTCGCCACCGATTTCTGGGACAGCGCCGGCCTCGCGGTCAGCAATTTGCCCGAAGCCGCGGTCATGACCTTGCAGGATCTGGCCGCCGCCGCCCTGAAGGGCTTCGACCGCGAAGAACAGTTCGTCATTCCGTCCCTGCCCGAGGTGGCGGATTGGGAGAGCTTCCAGGCCGCGCGCCAGAAGCTGGTCGGCGTTCTCATGAACGGCAAGCCGGCCGCCCGCTACGCCGCCTGATGGTCTGGAGGCGTGTCGCCGGGCCGGCGACACGCCTGACCGGCAACGCAACTCGGGAACAACCGGAACGTCAGCCGGGGCGGGGCTCCCTTCGAGCATTTGACCCGGTCCTTGCGGTGAGGACATAGGCGGTCCCGCAGGTGCATGTGGCCGTCGTGTCATTCGGCGCAGGTCCAGACGTCAGGCATCCAGGAGCGGGGCAAAGCCGCCGTGAATCATGCGGGTGCCGTCGTAGGGAACACTCTGCGGGTGCATGCGCGGGTCGGCAAATACCTTGGGCCAGCCGGCGTCGCGAACGGCCTTCGACGGCCACTCGATCCAGGCATAGACCACCTTCTCGTCGCCCGTGGCCTTCACCGCGCCCTTGTAGTCGGTGACCTTGCCGTCAGGGACATCGTCGCCCCAGGCCTCGACGACACGGGTTGCGCCATATTCCTTGAAGACGGCCGCGGTCTCGGCCGCCCGGGCCCGATAGGCATCCTTGTTCCCGGCCGGCACCGGGATCAGGGCGCCATCGACATAGCCCATCTTGCCCCGGGGGCCCTCGTCGATGATGACGGTGAAGCCGCCGAAGATCATCCGCTGGCCGTCGAAGGGCATCGCCGCGCCCATCGCCGCCATGCGCGGGTCGCTCATCATCTTCTCGATGGCCGCGTCGCGCACCGCCTTGTCGGGATATTCGAGCCAGGAGAAGACGATGACCTCGTCCTCCTTGGCCTTCACCGCACCCTTGAAGTCGGTGATCTTGCCGTCGGGCACGTTGTCGCCCCAGTTTTCGACCATGCGGGTGGCGCCGAAGGCCTTGAACAGCGATGCCGCATCGGCGGCATGCTTGCGATAGGCTTCCTTGTTGGCGGCGGGCACCGCGACGACGAATCCTTCCACATAGGCCATGGCTTTTCTCCTTGTTGGTTAGGGCCTTGACGAAATAGGTTGATATCAACATAATTACGCCATGTCAAAGCCCGATGCGGTTCCCTTCGAAACCACGCTTCATGTCCGCGATCATTGCCTGTGCCTGGCCACCCAGCGGGCGGCCCGTACCCTGGCGCGCCGCTTCGACGAGGCGCTTCGGCCGGCCGGCCTGACCAGCGGGCAGTTCTCGCTGCTGATGTCGCTCAACCGCCCCTCCCCGCCGTCGATCGGGTCGGTCGCGGCCTTCCTGGCGATGGATCGCACTACCCTGACCGCCAACCTCAAGCCGCTCGAGCGGCGCGGGCTGGTGGCGACCATGGTCGATCCGGCCGACCGGCGCGGGCGCCTGCTGACGCTGACGCCGGCCGGGGGCAAGCTGCTGCACGCCGCGCTGCCGATCTGGCAAAGCACCCATGAGGACGCCGACCGGCTGTTGTCGCAAGGCGACGCAAAAATCCTGCGCGCCGGCTTGCAGGCCTTGTCGTGACGGGATTCGTGGCGGCAGGGCCTAGTAGTTTTGCGCCGTCACGTCGCAGCCGTAAATCCAGTCCTGGCGGGCATGGACCTTCGACGGCATCACCCGGGCACCCAGCCACAGGGCCCCGTATTTGACCAATTGGCCGGCCTTGCTGCGCACATGGAAATGCCGGGCATTGGCGCGGGCGCCGAGCTGGACCCTGGCGGTGCGCGGCTGGCGCAGGATCGCGTAGCGTTGCAGGGCCACGACGGCATCCTGCGGCTGGGCGGCGAGGCAGCGCGACAGGACCCAGGCATCCTCGATCGCCATGACCGCGCCCTGGGCCAGGAAGGGCAGCATGGGGTGGCAGGCGTCGCCCAGCAGGGTCACCGGGCCCTCGCTCCAGCGGGCCAGGGGCGCGCGATCGAACAGGGCGCGGCGATGGCAGGCGCCGGCCCGCGCGATGATCTGCTGCAAGGTATCGTGCCAGCCGGCGAAATCGGCGGCGAGTTCGGTCTTGTCGCCCTCGGCTGTCCAGGATTCCTGCTGCCAGGACGATTGCTCGACCACGCCGACGAAATTCACCAATTCGCCCCGGCGCAGATAGTAGGTGACGGCATGGCGCCCCGGCCCGGCCCAGATGCAGGCCGACGGCGGCACGAGGTCGCGCAGTCCCTCGGCCGGGACCACCAGCCGCCAGGCGACATTGCCGGTGAACCGCGGGGCGTCGGGGCCCAGCATCTGCGCCCTGACCGCGGAATGGATGCCGTCCGCGCCGATCAGGATATCGCCGGTGACCTCGCCGCCGGTCGCCAGGCGGGCCACGACGCCGGTGCCGTCGAGGCGGTAGTCGGTGACCTTGGCGCTGGTCCGCACGGCCTGGGGTGCCCGCGCGATCAGGGCCCGGACCAGCACCTCGAGCAGGTCGGCCCGGTGCAGGTGCAGGTAGGGCGCGCCGTAGCGTGCCACGGCGGCACCCTCCAGCGGCACGGTGAAGATCTGGCGGCCGCTCTGCCCAGGCGCATCTCGATCTGCCGGGGCGCGAAAGCGTAGGACGCCACGGCGGCATCGAGGTCCAGCGCCTTGAGCACGCGCATGCCGTTGGGGCTGATCTGGAGGCCCGCGCCAACCTCGGCAAAGGCCGCCGACTGTTCCAGCAGTTCGACCTCGATACCGGCCTGGATCAGGCACAGGGCGGTGGTCAGGCCGCCGATGCCGCCCCCGCGATCAGGGCTTTCAAGTCAGCGCACCGTCAATAGGCGGCCGCGGCATGGGGATGCTCCCCATCGAGGGAAAGCAGGACGTCATAGAGCTCGGGCCGGCGATCGCGGAACACGCCCCAGGAACGGCGCTGGTGCGCCGTGGCATCCAGGTCGAAGGTGGCGGTCAGCACGGTTTGCGTCGCCTTGTCGGCCTCCGCCACCTTGGCGCCGGTCGGATCGGCGATGAAGGACGAGCCGTAGAAGGTGATCTGGGTATTGCGCTTGCCGGGCTCGGTCCCGATTCGGTTAGAGGCGACCAGCGGCATCAGGTTGGCGCCGGCGTGGCCCTGCATCACCCGCTGCCAATGGGCCGAGGAATCGAGCGTGGAATCATGCGGTTCGGTGCCGATCGCCGTCGGGTAGAACAGGATCTCCGCCCCCAGCAGGGCCATGGAGCGGGCGCTTTCGGGGAACCACTGATCCCAGCAGATGCCAACGCCAATACGGGCATAGCGGGTATCCCACACCCGGAAACCGGTATCGCCGGGCGAGAAATAGAATTTCTCGGTATAGCCGGGGCCGTCGGGAATATGGCTCTTGCGGTAATTGCCCAGCACCGCGCCGTCGGCGTCGACCACCGCGACCGAATTGTAGAAGGCCTGGCCCGCCCGCTCGAAATACGAGACCGGCAGCACGACCTGCAATTCCGCCGCCAGGCGGGCAAAGTGGGCGATCAGCGGGTTATCGTCGAACGGCTGGGCCAGATCGAAGAAATCATGAATCTGGTCCTGGCAAAAGTAAGGCGTCTCGAACAGTTCCTGGATCAGGATGATCTGCGCGCCCTGGGCCGCCGCCGCGCGCACCAGGCCCTCGGCCCTTGCGATATTGCCGACAGTGTCCCAGTCGCACGCCATCTGGGTTGCTGCCACGGTCACGTTTCGCATCGGTCCGCTCCTTGGTTGCGCGGGGCGGAGTGTGCCCCATCACGTCGTCGATTTGAAGCCGCAGAGGTCTTCGCACGGGATCCCGTCGCCGTCCCGGTCCAAGACGCTGCCGCCACACTGCTTGTAATAGAACCGCGCCTCGTCGCAGTCGCGCATCTGGTCGCAGGTGCGTTTGGCTTCGCAGGTCTCCTTGGGGCCGGCGACATTTCCTGCGCGGCCGCCGGATACCCAAGGAGGCAGACCAGCAGCAAGACCCGGCGCACGGCTCAGCGTTTCCGTGAGGGCCGCTTGGGCGCGGGTGCCAGCGCGGCCATGGTTTCGGGCGATGCCGGCTGGCGCAGCAGGCCCTCGAGCGTGTCGAGCAGATTCTGGCGCGCAACCTCTTCGGTCCAGCGCGGCGGCCAGAGATCGGGCCGCTGGCCGACCGAACGCCGCGACGACAGGATCGAAAAGGCATAGAGGATGGCAAAACGAAACCGCTGCTCCATCAGCGGCGATGGCAGTGCGGGAAGCATGTGCCGAAGGTGCGCGAGGCAACGGCGCGTCGCCAGCCCCAGCTCGACATGAATGCCCTCGAAGATCAGGTCGGGGTGCTTGGCCATCATCATGTCGACGAATGCCGCCATGTCGGTGTCGAAGCCCAGGTCGCCGGGCTCCTCGTGCGGCAGGCGGATCAGGATGTCCAACACGTCGCGGACGGCACGCGGGCCGCCGGCGGCTTCCATGGCGTCGATCCGGCGGTGCCGGTGGGTATCAATGATCTGCGCGATCTCGCCGGCAAGTTCACGCGCAAGGGCTTCCTTGCTGGCAAAATAATAGTGCACCGAGCCGGTATTCTTCTGCCCCGCCGCGCGGACGATATCGCGGATCGAGACCCCTTCAAGGCCATCGCGGGCAAACAGCACCAGCGCGGTCCGCTTGATGAGATCCCTGGTATCTCCGTCTTTCAGCGGGCCGTCGTTGAGCATGCCTGCAACCATCCGTCTGTCCTGGCAGCGCCGATTGTGGCCCGCGTCCCGGGCCGGCGCAGTAATTAAAATACCGATTTACAAATTTAGAACAACGATTTATAACCTGCCTCAAACGGGAGGAACAAGATGACGAATGCCACTGCGTTGTTCGAGGCCATCCTCGCAAGCGACCAGCCGCCGGATGCCCAGGCCCTGGATGCCCTCTTCGACCGCCTGGAACCGGTCGAGGCGGCATTCATGCTGGGCGACTGGGAGGGCGGCACCTTCAATACCGGGCACGAGGCCGAAGCCCAGCTTCTGGCCATCAACTGGGCCGGCAAGGCCTTCCACGATGCCGAGCACGTCGACCCGATCGTCTGCCGCGACCCCGACGGCAAGCGCTTCGCCAACAAGATCCTGGGCAGTGCCCGGCTTCGCGCCATGCACTACCGCGGCTCGGTCACGGCGACCATGATCTATGACGACCATCCGATCTTCGACCACTTCCGCAAGGTCAGCGACAAGCTGGTGGTGGGCGCGATGGACCGCAAAGGCGAGAACAGAACGGGCTACTTCTTCCTGCGCCGTCTCTGAGCGGCCGCCTGCCCCCGGCGGTATGCCGGTGCGCATGCCCCCCATCGACGCAGCCCGCTTGCCCGCGCACAAGGCGGACGGCAGGATGGCGCCGACGGGGAGAGTGGAATGGCGCTGACATTGTCGTCGACACCGCGGGCCGATGGCTTCCGCATGCCGGGCGAATTCGAGCCGCACCAGGGCTGCTGGCTGATCTGGCCCGAGCGGACCGACAACTGGCGCGCGGGCGCCAAGCCGGCACAAAAGGCCTTTGCCGCGGTCGCCGGCGCCATCGCGCAGGGCGAGCCGGTGACCGTGCTGGCCTCGGCGGCGCAATTCGTCAACGCCCGGCGCCAGTTGCCCGCCCCGGTTCGCGTGATCGAAGCCGCCAGCAACGATAGCTGGTGCCGCGATGTCGGCCCCAGCTTCGTGACCGACGACAAGGGCCGCCTGCGCGGGGTGGACTGGGGCTTCAACGCCTGGGGCGGGCTCTATTCCCCTCACGACCAGGACGAGCTGATCGCTGCCAAGATCCTCGAGGTCGAGCGCACGCCGCGCTACCGCGCGCCCCTGGTGCTGGAAGGCGGCTCGATCCATGTCGACGGCCAGGGCACGGTGCTGACCACCGAGGAATGCCTGCTCAACCCCAACCGTAACCCCGAGCTGTCGCGCGGCGCGATCGAGCGGCATCTGAAGGATTACCTCAACGTCGAGACCGTGGTCTGGCTGGGCCCCGGCGTATACTTGGACGAAACAGACGGCCATATCGACAACCTCGCCTGCTTCGTGAAGCCCGGCGTGGTGGCGCTGACCTGGTGCGACGATCCCGAGGATCCGCAATATGCGATTTCCAAGGATGCCTTCGACCGCCTGTCGAAGGCACGGGATGCCCGGGGACGCAGCTTCGAGATCGTCAAGCTGCCCTCGCCCGGGCCGCTGTATGCGACGGCCGACGAGGCATCGACCGTCGACGACTGGAGCCTGGACATGGACGCGAGCGGCGGCCAGGAACGCAGCGGCGGCCATCGCCTGGCAGGGTCTTACGTGAATTTCTATATCGGCAACGGCGTGGTGGTCATGCCCCTGCTCGACCCCAAGACCGATGCCCAGGCCCAGGCGATCGTCGCCGGCCTGTTCCCCGACCGCCGCATCATCGCCGTGCCCGGGCGGGAGATCCTGCTGGGCGGCGGCAACATCCATTGCATCACCCAACAGCAGCCGCTGGGCCGCCCCGACTGACGAAGTGAGAGTGACATGACCGGTAAAGTCGATGCCCGCCTGGCGCAACTCGGGCTGACCCTGCCCACCCCCGTGGCGCCGGTGGCCAAT
Organism: Oleomonas cavernae; assembly: GCF_003590945.1. Lineage (NCBI taxonomy): Bacteria > Pseudomonadati > Pseudomonadota > Alphaproteobacteria > Acetobacterales > Acetobacteraceae > Oleomonas > Oleomonas cavernae. Next base: position 1,839,299 of record NZ_QYUK01000011.1, read on the forward strand.
TACGTGCCCTTCACCATCGTCGGCAACCTCCTGTTCATTTCGGGTCAACTGCCACTGAACGCCGACGGCCTGGTCAAGGGCACCCTGGGCCAGGATATCTCGGTCGAGGCCGGTTACGCCGCGGCGCGAACCTGTGCCGTCAACCTGATCGCCCAGGCCAAGGCGGCCCTGGGCGACCTGGACCGGGTGACGCGGGTGGCCAAGATCGGCGCCTTCATCGCCTGCGCCGCCGGCTTCACCGACCAGCCCAAGGTCGCCAACGGCGCTTCGGACCTGATGGTGGAAGTGTTCGGCGAGGCCGGGCGCCATGCCCGCAGCGCCGTCGGCACCAACGCCTTGCCCTTGGGCGCCGCGGTCGAGGTCGATGTCATCATCGAGTTTGCCTGATGCTGCCGATGCCTGAGGGGACGGAGGAGGTCACCCGGGCCTATCGCTGGATGTGGCTGGCGATCGTCACCCTTGGGCTGGGGGCGCTCGTCGCCTGGCGGCAGGCGCGGCAATTCGATCAGGACGATCCGTTCACCGCCGCGCATCGCCGCCATATCAGCCGCAGCGTCGGCCAGTGTGCCGCCGTCTTCGGCCTGGGGATTCTGCTCAGTGCAACCGCTGTCGGCATCTTCGTCCAGGCGGCGGCGATCATCTGGTACCTTCACCGTTATGCCACCGGCTCGGTCCTGGCCGAAGACCGGCTTGCCCCATAAAGATCATCCCCCGTAAAGATCATCTCATGACCACCGACTGGCTCCGTTCCCTGCCCGTGGCCCATCGCGGCCTGCATGATGCCAGGGCCGGGATCCCTGAAAACAGCCTGGCCGCCTTCGCCGCCGCGGCGCAAGGCGGCTATGCCCTTGAACTGGACATCCAGGTCTCGGCGGACGGCGTCCCCATGGTGTTCCACGACGACACGCTGGACCGCATGACCGCGCACAAGGGCCGGGTCGATGCCCGGCCGGCGGCCGAACTGGCCGAGATCACCTTGGCCAAGACGGCCGAGAGAATCCCCACCCTGGCCGAGGTGCTGGCGCTGGTGGCGGGCCGGGTGCCGATCCTGGTCGAGGTGAAGGCCGCCCGGGGCAAGGTCGGGCCGCTGGAGGCGGCGACGGCCGAGGTCTTGCAGCCCTATCGCGGGCGCTATGCGGTGCAGTCGTTCAACCCCTTCTCCATGGGCTGGTTCCGCGCCCACGCGCCGCTGGTGCCGCGCGGGCAGATCTCCATGGATTATCGCATGGACGACCAGGAACCGCTGAAGCCCTATCAGAAATGGCTGCTGACCCATCTGCTGTTCAACCGCATCAGCCGGCCGCATTTCATCGCCTATGATGTCCGCGCCCTGCCCAGCCGTGCCACCACCCGCGCCCGCAAACAGGGCCTGCCCCTGCTGACCTGGACCGTGCGCACCCCGGCCGACCGCAAGCGCGCCGGCGACCACGCCGACAACATCATCTTCGAAGGCTTCCGGCCATGAGCCGGGGCACGCTGATCGTCACCGGTGGCAGCCGGGGCATCGGCGCCGCCATCTGCCGCCGTGCCGCGGCCGACGGTTTTGCCGTGGCGGTGAACTACGCCAGCGGGCACGCGGCAGCGGCCGAGGTGGTTGCCGCCATCACCCGGGCGGGCGGCCGGGCGGTGGCGATCGAAGCCGATGTCGCCGACGAGGCGGCGGTGGTGCGCCTGTTCAACGACGCGGAGTCGGCCCTCGGCCCTCTCGCCGGCCTGGTCAACAATGCCGGGATCACCGGCGGCTTCCGCGCGGTGGCCGATCTCGACGCCGCGATGATCGCCCGCGTGCTGGCGGTGAACGTCACCGGCGCGATGATCTGCGCCCGCGAGGCGGTGCGCCGCCTGTCGACCGCCCGCGGGGGACAAGGCGGCGTGATCGTCAACATCTCCTCGCGCGCTGCCGATACCGGCGGTGCGGGCGAATGGGTGCACTACGCCGCGACCAAGGGCGCCGTCGACAGTTTCACCGTTGGCCTGGCGCGCGAGGTGGCACGCGAGGGCATCCGCGTGAACGCCGTCGCCCCCGGCCTGGTGGCAAGCGACCTGCACGGCAGCGCCGGCGACCCCGGCCGCCCTGCCCGCATGGCCCCGCTGATCCCCATGGGCCGGGCTGGTTTGCCGCAGGAAGTGGCCGAGGCGGTGGCCTTCCTGCTCTCTCCCGCCGCCAGTTACATCACCGGCGCCATCCTGGACGTCGGCGGCGGGCGCTGAACTTGGAACGGCATCGTGCGTCCTTCGAGACGCCACCTTTGGTGGCTCCTCAGGATGAGGAGAATCTTTATGCCACTAAGATTCTCCTCATCCTGAGGAGGGCGCGAAGCGCCCGTCTCGAAGGACGCAGGATGGTACTGCCTCACCCCGGCTCGCGGATCATCAGCTTGCGCGGTATCTTGTGGGTGCCGGCGATGCGGCCGGTGTCGCGGAAGCCCCATCTTTCGTAGAAGGCGATGGCCCGGGCGTTGTAGTGGATAACGCCCAGCTTCATCGGCACATCGTCCCGGATCACCGCCTGCATCAGGCAATCGGCGGCCCCCTTCCCTTGCGCATGCGGGGCGACGATCAGCCAGTCCAGTTCGGGCAGGCCGGGATCGCTGTGGTCCACGATGACGAAGCCGGCCAGGCGCCCCGCCTCGTCCGCCGCCACCAGGACCGTGCGTCCAGGGTCGGCGCAGGCCGCACTGGCCGAGGCGGTGATACGGGCATTCTCCGCCCGCTGCTCGTCGGTCAAGCTCTCGTGATCGAAGGCGGGCGGGATGGCCGCCTGGGCGAGTGACGGGATGGCGGCCAGGTCGGCCAGAACCAGGGGACGGGTCGTGAATTTCATGGGTGCAGTGTGCCAAGGCCCCTTGGCAGGCGGCAAGTCTGGCGCCACTTTCGGGGCATGTCAGCAGACGGCGATATGGTCGAGATCGAGGTGGTGAAGGGCGCGGGCCTGATCGCGGCCGCTGCCTGGAACGCCTGCGCCGGCCCGGACAACCCCTTCGTCTCCCATGAATTCTTCGCTTGCGCGGAAAGCTCGGGCTGCGCCACGGCGGCCAAGGGCTGGGCACCGCATCACCTGGTCATGCGCCGGGCCGACGGCACCGTCATCGGCATCATGCCGCTGTACCTGAAGAACCATTCCTATGGCGAATATGTCTTCGACCATGGCTGGGCCCAGGCCTATGAGCGGGCCGGCGGGCGCTATTACCCCAAGCTTCAGTCGAGCGTGCCCTTCACCCCGGTGACCGGCCCGCGCTTCCTGGTCCATCCGCAAGCCGATCGGCCGTCGGTCGAGAGCGCCTTGCTGCGCGGGGCCATCCAGATCGCCGAAAGCAACAATATCTCGTCCCTGCACATCACCTTCGCGCAGGAGGGCGAATGGCAGCGCCTCGGCGAGCTGGGCCTGCTGCAGCGGATCGACCAGCAGTTTCACTGGGAAAACCGCGGTTACAGCCGTTTCGACGATTTCCTGGGCGCGCTGACCTCGCGCAAGCGCAAGCAGATGAAGCGCGAACGGCGCGATGCCGTGCAGGACGGCGCGATCGAGGTGCTGTCGCTGACCGGCGACGCCCTGCGGCCGGAACATTGGGATGCCTTCAACCGCTGCTACCTCGCCACCGCCGCGCATAAATGGGGCAGCCCCTACCTCAACCGCGACTTCTTCCGCCACCTGCACGAGACCATGGCGGACAAGGTGCTGCTGGTCCTGGCCCGGCGCGAGGGGCGGTTCATCGCCGGCGCCTTGAACCTGATCGGGACCGACACGCTCTATGGCCGCAACTGGGGCGCCACCGAGGATCACCCCTTCCTGCATTTCGAGGTCTGCTACTACCGGGCGATCGATTTCGCGATCGAACGCGGCTTGGCGAAGGTGGAGGCCGGCGCCCAGGGCGAGCACAAGCTGGCGCGCGGCTATGTCCCAAGCCCGACCTATTCCCTGCACTGGATCGCCGATCCCGGTTTCAGGCGTGCCGTCGCCGACTACCTGAAGCGCGAGCGTGCCGCCGTGGCGAGCGAGGCCGCGATCCTGGAAGAGCACGTCCCCTACCGCCACGAGGACGGCAGTTAGAACGCTTTTCCGTTCGTTGGATGGAAGCCCGTCACCGCTCCTGCCAGGCGGCAGCGCCGACGAAGAGGATCAGCAACTGCTGGACGAAGACCTCGATCCGCGCCTGGCCGATCGACGGATCCTCATGGGCCAGGTCCAGAATCTCGATCGCGGCGTTCAGCATGGTGTTGACCACCAGGTCGCAGACATTGCGCAAGGTCCTGGGCGAGAGGTGGTTGAGGGTGCCCATGGCGGTGACGTCGCCCACCATCTCGTCGATGAACCGGTCGACCTCGTGGCGCACCGCCTCGCGCATCATGGGCGAGCGGCCGTGGCGATCGGCGGCGACGCGGAAATATTGCGGGTTGGCCTCGACATAGCTTTTGAAGATCAGGATCGAGCGGCGAACGATATCCTCCGTCGGCATGCCCACCTGGCGCACCTCGCGCAGCATGCCGCGCAGGCCCCGGCCGCATTCGTCGACGATGGCGAGGCCCAGTTCCTCCATGTCCTTGAAGTGGCGGTAGAAGGCCGCGGGCACGATGCCGGCCCGCTTGGTCACCTCGCGCAGGCTGAGCGAATCGAAGCTGCGCCCCTCCTGCATCAACTCCAGCGCCGCGTTGGCGAGCGCCCGGCGCGTGCGCTGGCCGCGCTCGGTGGGCGCGTCGAGGTGACTGTGCTCGATGGTTTCTGCGGGTTTCACGGCGGCACCTGAGGTTTTACGCATTACGTGAACACATGTTGACATTGGTCGTGGCCGCTGTCAAAGTGCACACATGTTCACATTCATGGAATGCTGCCCATGCAACAAGAAGCCAATAGCTTGAAAGCCCGCCTCCTCGACCTCGCCGGGCTGTTCGCGACCCCCTTGCGCCCCTCCCACTATCTGGAACTGGTCAACCCGTTGTGGACCACCCACCGCCTGCAGGCGCGGGTCGAATCGGTGTGGGACGAGACCGCCGATGCCCGCACCCTGACCCTGCGGCCGGGCCGCGGCTGGCGCAGCCACCGGGCCGGGCAGTTCATCCGGGTGGGCGCCAGCATCGACGGCCTGCGCCATACCCGCACCTATTCGATCTCCTCAGCGCCCGAGCGCGGCGACGAGTGCATCACCATCACGGTGAAGGCGGTCGACGGCGGCCGGGTCTCGCGCCACCTGGTGCGCCAGATCAAGCCGGGCGACTACCTGCCCATCGGCCTGCCCCAGGGCGAATTCGTCCTGCCCGAGGCGATGCCGGTGCGGCCCCTGTTCATCACGGCGGGCAGCGGCATCACCCCGGTGATGGCCATGCTGCGCTCCTACGCCGCCCTGGGCCGGATGCCGGACGTGACCCACATCCACTATGCCCCCCACGCCTATGACGTGATCTTCGGCAACGAGCTGAAAGCCCTCGCCGCCGCCCATCCCGGCTACAAGCTGAAACTGGTTCACACCCGCGAGCTGGGCGCGGAACTGTCGCAGCGCCGCCACTTCAGCGCCGAGCAGCTTGCCGAGCTGTGCCCCGACTGGGCGGAACGCGACGTCTGGGGTTGCGGCCCCGCCGCCCTGCTGGGCGCCGTGGAAAGCCACTGGAACCAGGCCGGCCGCGCCCGCCACCTGCATCTGGAACGGTTCCAGGCGGTCCTGGCGCCGGTCCCGGCCGATGCCGCCGGCGGCCATGTCAGCTTCACCACCAGCAAATGCGAGACGGATGCCGATGGCCACACGCCGCTGCTGCGGGTGGCGGAAGCCGCCGGCCTCAACCCCGCCCACGGTTGCCGCATGGGCATCTGCCACGGTTGCGACGCGGTGCTGGTCTCGGGCTGTGTCCGCGACCTGCGCACCGGCGCCCTGATCGACGAGCCCGGCGACAAGGTTCAAGTCTGCGTCAGCGCCGCCTGCGGCGACGTTGCCCTCGCCCTCTAATCCCGAACGGAAGGATCGACAAATGTCTCTCCCGGTTCACCTGAACGATACCGAAATCGACGAATTCGGCCGCGAACTCGACCATATCTACGAAGAGGTCATGACCAGCCGCGGCGACCGCGACGCCGCCTACATCCGGCGGGTGATCAAGGTCCAGCGCTGGCTGGCCCTGGGCGGCCGGATCGTGATCTATGCCAGCCTCGGCCTGCTGCCCTATTGGGGCCATGCCCTGGCGACCTGGCCCGCCTTCCTGGGTGTGATCACGCTCGGCACCCTGATGCTGGGGACCGCCAAGATCCTGGAGAACATGGAGATCGGCCACAATGTCATGCATGCCCAGTGGGACTGGATGCGCGACCCGGAAATCCAGTCCAGCTCCTGGGAATGGGACACGGTCTGCCCGTCCGACCAGTGGAAGCATTCGCATAATGTGATGCATCACACCTGGACCAATGTGATCGGCAAGGACCGCGACGTCGGCTACGGCATCCTGCGCGTCAGCGAGGCGCAAGCATGGTCGCCCAAGTACCTGCCCCAGATGCTCTACAACACCCTGCTGGGCCTATTCTTCGACTGGGGCGTCGCGCTCCATGATGTCGAGGCCGAACGGCTGATCGCGGGCGAGAAGACCTGGAAGGAAGCCCTGCCCACCCTGAAGGGCATCGGCCGCAAGGTGGTGCGCCAGGTGGGCAAGGACTACCTCGCCTATCCGCTGCTGGCCGGGCCGTTCTTCCTCTATGTCCTGGGCGCCAATTTCACCGCCAACATCATCCGCAACGTCTGGTCCTACATGATCATCTTCTGCGGCCACTTCCCCGCCGGCTCGCAGGTGTTCACCGTCGAGCAGGTCGAGAACGAGACCCGGGCGAAGTGGTATGTCCGGCAGTTGCTGGGCTCGTGCAACATCACCGGCGGCAAGCTGTTCCACATCATGTCGGGCAACCTCAGCCACCAGATCGAACACCACCTGTTCCCCGACATGCCTTCCAACCGCTACCCGGAAGTGGCGCCGCGCGTCCAGGCCCTGTGCGCCCGCTATGGCCTGGCCTACAACAGCCATTCGCTGGGCCGGCAGTTCGGCACCACGACCTGGAAGATCCTGCGGCTGTCCCTGCCCACCCCCAACGCCGCCTGATTGCGGCGGCACCCGCCCCCCGCGTAAGCTGGCCATGACGATCGACAGGGAGAATCGTTATGGCCGGCCCCGCCCACAAACTGCGCGAACCAGAGTGCATCTTCTGCAAGATCGTCGACGGCGTCCTGCCCTGTCACAAGGTCTATGAGGACGAGCACACCCTGGCTTTCATGGATATCTTTCCGTTGAGCCCGGGCCATGCCCTGGTCATCCCCAAGGACCACCACCCCGACCTCTTCGCCATGACCGACGCCCTGCTGGGGCCGGTCATGACCACCACGCGCAAGGTGGCGATCGCCATCGCCAAGGCCTTCGGCCCCGACGGCGTGAACCTGTTCCAGGCCAACGGCCCGGCCGCCGGCCAGACGGTGTTCCATTTCCACATGCACATCCTGCCCCGGCGCTTCGGCGACGGCGTGCTGGCCACCAACCACGGCCAGCGCGCGGGCGACCACACCGCCCTGGCCGGCGAGGCGCAAAAGGTTCGCGGCATCCTGTCCGACATGTAGCGGCCGATGATCCGGCGTTTCCGCGTCCGCAACTATCGCTCGCTGCGCGACGTCGAGATCGAGCCGGGTGCCCTGACCGTGGTGACCGGCGCCAATGGTGCGGGCAAGTCGAACCTGTACCGGGCCCTGACGCTGGCGGCGGCTGCGGCACGCGGCAACCTGGCGCCCACCATGGTCGAAGACGGCGGCATGCCCTCCGCCCTGTGGGCGGGGGATTGGAAGAAAGACGAGCCGCGGCGGCTGATCGTGGACGTCGAGTGCGATGCATGGCGATACAAGGTCGCGTGCGGCGTACCGATTCCAACCGGGCAAGCGTTCCAACTCGACCCCGAGGTGAAGGTGGAGGAACTTGCCGCCATCGACGGCATGCGTACCCTCACGCTTCTTGAGCGCAAGGGCCCCAGTGCCTGGATGCGGACCAAAGGCGGCAGCAAGACGACCTATCCCGTCGTCCTGGAACCGCAAGAAGCCGCCCTTGCCCAATTGCGCGAACCGCACCTCTATCCCGAGATCGCCGGCGTCCAGCGCGAAATGGCGGGCTGGCGCTTCTATCATCATTTCCGCACCGATGCCGGTTCACCTATTCGCTCGGCCCAGATCGGCACCCGCACACCGGTGCTGTCGACCGACGGTCACGACCTCGCTGCTGCATTCCAGACCATCATCGAGATCGGCGATCGTGACGGCCTGACGACGGCCGTCGACCGAGCCTTTCCCGGAGCCCGGCTTGGGATCGACTTCGGCCGGGGCCAATTCGACACGCACCTGTTCCAGCAGGGCTTTCCCCGTGCCTTCGCCGCCCGCGAACTGTCGGACGGCACCTTGCGTTACCTGTGCCTGGTCGCCGCCCTGCTCTCGCCCCGGCCGCCGCCGCTGCTGGTGCTGAACGAGCCTGACCAGAGCCTGCACCCGGACCTGACCGGCCCGTTGACCGACCTGATCCTCTATGCCGCCGCCTCGACCCAGGTCTGGGTGATCACCCACAGCACGCCGCTGGCCCGGCTACTGGCCCAGGCCGGCGCCACCGCGTTCGACCTGCGGCTGGAGAACGGCGCGACCGCGGCCGAGCAGGTGGGGTGAGCGACGATCAGCGCCAAGCGTAACCCATATCGTCATGACCGGGCTTGTCCCGGTCATCCACGTCGGGACGAGCCACATCTGTTGAGAGAAGAGGCAGCTTGGCGACGTGGATGGCCGGGACTTCGCCCGGCCATGACGAGTTAGGATGGTGAGGATGGTGAGGATGGAAGGAAACCGCCCGAAAGAAGTGGCCTCCCACGCCCCTTTTCCCTTGTCCGGACAGCCGCGGCACAAGCCCGTGCATGACGATCAAGGGTGGTGCGCACCGGACACTCACGGCCCTACGCCGGAATGACGGCAGAGGGATCAGGCCGTGCCTTGCCGTTTGGCGATGTCGATCCACTCCTTCTCGGCGGCGCGGTAGCGGCTGTCGGCGCGATTCGAGCGGGCGATGATCTCGCCGAACAAGGCCTTGGCGGCAATGTCCGAACCCTGCCGCTGCATGAGCAGGGCATAGCGGCAGCGTGCCTCCTCGCCCGGGGCGTAGGTGACGAGCGTTGCATATTCCGTCAGGGCTTCGTCCTCGCGGCCCAGCGACTCCAGTGCCTTGGCATAGAGCAGGTGCGCCTCGGCCGATTGGAACGAGGGGTTGGTCGTCCGCAGATGGTCGAGCAGTTCCAGCACCTCGACCGCGCGGCCGGCACCATCGGCCGCCCTCGCCGCCCCCATTAGCAGCGCCGTATCGTCACCGTGGATGCCGCTCAAGGCCGACCGATACATTTTCAGGGCATCGTCGAATTGCCGCAGGCGCAGGTATTCCTCGGCCACGTAGCGGCGATTGTCGACCGTGTCGGCCCCCTCCAGGGCATCGAGCCGGGCGCGCAGGTCGCGCCCCGGATCGACCTTCTTGATCGCATCGCGCTTCAGGTTCCGCGCCGTGCGCGAGCCCAGCATCTCCGGCAGGAGTTCGGCCACCAGATAAGCCATGATCCCCGCCATCGGCAGCAGGACCACGACATAGATCCAGATCCGGTCGCGGCCGGTGCGGATGATGTGGATGACGACCGTTACCTGCAGCAGCAGGCTGATGAGGATGAATGGCATGCCCCAGACTCACGCTCTTAAGCTGCGCCGAGAATGCCACGACAATCGGGGCGGCGCCACCCGGCACAAATTGACCGCATTCGCGAGACAACGTAGCGTCGGGACCTTGGCGTTTGTTCGCCCCGATGTTCGCCAAGGAAGAACGCCACGATGACCATCACCATCACCGCCTTTGAACGGTCACCCGACGGCGGCAAGGGGCTGGCGCGTGATACGCGCGTGCGCTGGGCGCTTGAAGAAGTCGGCCAGCCCTATGAGGTTCGCCTTGTTTCGTTTCGGGCGATGAAGGAACCCGCGCATCTGGCGCTTCATCCTTTCGGCCAGATCCCGACCTATGAGGAAGGCGCTCTCGCCCTGTTCGAGACAGGCTCGATCGTGTTCCATATCGCCGAGCGCCACGCGGGCCTGCTGCCGGACGATGCCGATGCCCGGGCGCGCGCGATCACATGGATGTTTGCCGCGCTCAACACGGTGGAGCCGCCGATCCTCGAACTCACCATCGCCAAGATCGTGGAGGGCGACAGGCCCTGGAGCAAGGAGCGCCTGCCGCTGGTCGAGGACCGCATCCGCGACCGGTTGAAGCAACTTTCCGCGCGCCTGCGCGATGCCGACTGGCTCGACGGTGGGTTCAGCGCGGGCGACCTGATGATGGTGTCGGTACTGCTCAGGCTGAAATCATCGGGCATTCTGGACGACTATCCGAACCTGGCCGCCTATCTCGCCCGCGGCGAAGCGCGGCCCGCCTACAAGCGGGCGTTCGAGGCCCAACTGGCGGTCAACACCGGCACACCACTGCCGGGCTGATCGGGGTTCGTCTTCCTAGAAGCCGATGGCGTTCAGCAGGTGCCGGCCCAGGTCGGTCGACGGGGTCTTCACCAGATCCTTGTCGATCTCGGCCACGACCTTGTCCCTGGCGGCCGGCCCCAGGGAATGGCGCAGATCGCCCAGGACCGGTGCGGGCGCCGCGATGATCAGGCGTTCGAAGCGCTGGGCCGTCGCCCCGGCGTCGAGAATGGCGGCCAGCTTCTGGGCGAAGCGGGTCTTCTCCAGGCGCTGGGGATCGGTCTGCGGCTCCATGGCCGAGCGCCGCGAGTCGGCCGAGTTGAACGACCGGCCCGGCCGGTCGCTCATGATGTCATGGGCATAGGCATGAGCGCCGTCGCTCGGCTCGATCACGCCGCCGTCGACCCCGGTCAGGCTATCGAACGGGCGCCCGCCTTCCAGCAGCCGGGCATGATGGCCATCGGCAAGAAGGACCCAGTAGTTCGGCAGTTGATTCCTGGCCATGACGGCTCCCCATCGACGATGCGCTCCGACCGTGGTCAATCCGCGGCCGGGACGCTTTGAGATGAATCAAGAGACGCTGCGACAAGGCAGTGTCGATCCCCATGACGGCTCAACGCCCGGCGATGGATCGACGTTCCCTCTTTAAAGTCGTTCCCGTGCAACCACTTGGGCGCGGTTGCACGGGTGGGGACGGACTCAGTGCGTCAACTCGGGCGTACGCTCGGCGTCGCCGTCGTCTTCCGTCGGGTGCGGACGCTTGGCCGCCTCGATCTCGAAGATCAGTTCGCCGTCCTTGAGATCGACGTGGACCGTGCCGCCGCGGGCCAGCTTGCCGAACAGCAGGTCGTCGGCCAGCGGCTTCTTGACCTTCTCGGCGATCACCCGGGCCAGCGGCCGGGCCCCGAAGAGCGGATCGAAGCCGGTGGTCGCCAGATGCGTGCGCGCGGCCTGGCTGACCGTGATTTCCACGCCGCGGTCGCCGAGCTGGAATTCCAGTTCGGCGATGAACTTGTCCACGACCTTGGCGATGATCTCCGGCGTCAGGCCGCCGAAGGGCACCACGGCGTCGAGACGGTTGCGGAACTCCGGCGTGAACAGGCGCTTGATCGCATCCTCGTCGGCGCCGAAATTCGTCGTCCGGCCGAAACCAATCGCCGTCTTGGCCGCTTCCGAGGCCCCGGCATTGGTGGTCATGATCAGCACGACATTGCGGAAGTCGATCTTCTTGCCGTTGTGATCGGTCAGCTTGCCGTGGTCCATGACCTGCAACAGGATGTTGAACAGGTCAGGGTGCGCCTTCTCGATCTCGTCGAGCAGGAGCACGCAGTGCGGATGCTGGTCGACCGCGTCGGTCAGCAGGCCGCCCTGGTCGAAGCCGACATAGCCCGGCGGCGCGCCGATCAGGCGCGAGACCGTGTGGCGTTCCATGTATTCCGACATGTCGAAGCGGATCAGCTCGACGCCCATGATCTTGGCGAGCTGGCGGGCGACCTCGGTCTTGCCCACCCCGGTGGGCCCGGAGAAGAGATAGGAGCCGATCGGCTTCTCGCCCTCGCGCAGGCCGGCGCGGGCCAGCTTGATCGCCGCCGCCAGCGCGTTGATCGCCGCATCCTGGCCGTAGACGACGCGCTGGAGTTCGGTCTCCAGGTTGCGCAGCAGGGCGCGGTCATCTTTCGAGACCGATTTGGGGGGAATGCGCGCGATCTTGGCGACCACCGCCTCGATCTCCTTCACCCCGATGGTCTTGCGCCGGCGGGCCGGGGGCAGCAGCATCTGGGCGGCGCCGGACTCGTCGATCACGTCGATCGCCTTGTCGGGCAGCTTGCGGTCGTTGATGTACTTGGCCGCCAGTTCCACCGCCGCCTTGATCGCGTCGTTGGTGTAACGGACCTGGTGGTGCTCCTCGAAATAGGGCTTGAGTCCTTTGAGGATCTTGATCGAGTCCGGCACCGAGGGTTCGTTCACGTCGATCTTCTGGAACCGGCGCAACAGGGCGCGGTCCTTTTCGAAGTACGAGCGGAACTCCTTGTAGGTGGTCGAGCCGATGCAGCGCAGGGAACCCTGGGCCAGGGCGGGCTTGAGCAGGTTGGAGGCATCCATCGACCCGCCGGAGGTGGCGCCGGCGCCGATCACGGTGTGGATCTCGTCGATGAACAGGATGGCGCCCGGCGTCTGCTCGATCTCGCTGATCACCGCCTTCAGGCGTTCTTCGAAATCGCCGCGGTAGCGGGTGCCGGCCAGCAGGGTGCCCATGTCGAGCGAATAGATCACCGCGTTGAACAGCACCTCGGGCACGTCGCCCTCGACGATCTTCAGCGCCAGGCCTTCGGCGATCGCGGTCTTGCCCACGCCCGGATCGCCCACCAGCAGCGGGTTGTTCTTCTGCCGGCGGCACAGGATCTGGATCGTGCGCTCGATTTCCGGCTCGCGGCCGATCACCGGGTCGATCTTGCCGTCGGCCGCCTTGCGGTTGAGGTTGACGGCATAGGCGGCCAGCGCCTCGCCCTTGCGCGGGGCGCTGCCGCCCTCGGGCGGGCGGCGCTGGGCGCCGGGCGCCTCGCTGTTGTCTTCCTCGGCGCCGCGCACCGGGCGGCTTTCGCCGTGGCCGGGACGTTTGGCGACGCCGTGGCTGATGTAACTGACCGCGTCCAGCCGGGTCATGTCCTGCTCCTGCAGGAAATAGGCGGCATGGCTTTCGCGCTCGCCGAAGATCGCGACCAGCACATTGGCCCCGGTGACCTGGTCGCGGCCCGAGGATTGGACATGGATGACGGCGCGCTGGATCACCCGCTGGAAGCCGGTGGTCGGCTTGGCATCCTCGTCGCTTTCGACGACCAGGCCCTCGAGCTCGGTATCCAGGTAGCCGACGAGCTGGCGCCGCAAGACGTCGAGATCGACGTTGCAGGCACGCATCACGGCCGCCGCGTCGGAATCGTCGATCAGGGCGAGCAGAAGATGCTCGAGGGTGGCGAATTCATGCTGGCGCTCGTTGGCGAGGGCCAGTGCCCGGTGAAGGGACTTTTCGAGGCTGCGCGAAAAGGACGGCAAGGCACACCTCCGGGCTCACGCCGACCGCCAACGGGGCGGCCACCAGCTTCGACCCTCATCGGAGGGTCGACAGGCGACAAGGACGGAAAGACTCGTGCCTCGCGCCTATTCCTTCTCCATCGTGCATTGAAGGGGATGCTGGTGTCGACGGGCGAAATCCACCACTTGCGTGACTTTCGTCTCCGCGACCTCGTAGGTGAAAATGCCGCAGACGCCGACGCCCTTCTGATGCACGTGAAGCATGATCTGTGTCGCCTCTTCCAGATTCTTGTGGAAGAACCGCTCGAGGATGTGAACGACGAACTCCATGGGGGTGTAGTCGTCGTTCAGGAGAAGCACCCGGTAGAGGGACGGGCGTGCCGTCTTGGGCAGCGTCCGCGTCAGAAGCCCGGTCTGGTTGCCGCCGTCGCCATCCTGGCCCCCGCCCGTCGCGTGCACAGGCCCGGCCGCGCCGCCGGCATGCGGTTCGCCTGGAAGGTCGGGGGACGGCAGTGGGGTCGTGGGGCGATATGTCTTCATGATGCTCAGGATACTAGCAATCACATGGGGATGAAGCGGCGGTTTGACCAGCCTAACCCGAATTCTTTTCATGGCGCGCCGCCAAAGCGGGAAATTTATCGCAAACCGGCAAGCGGCGACGCCGGCCGGGGTTCAGACTGGCCGGCCCATCTCAAAGGACAGGCCCATGAGCCCCGCCATCTTCACCCATCGCAGCGCCAAGCCCATCGCGGAAGTTGACGCCCCCTGGCCCGGCACGGCCATTGCCGGCACCCCGCAGACCGTCACGCTCAACGGCTATGCCTCGGCCGACGGCAAGAAGCTGATGGGAACCTGGCAATCGACCCCCGGCACCTGGGCGATCGACTACGATTCCTGGGAATACTGCCACCTGCTCGAGGGCCACTGCGTGATCACCGCCGAGGGCCGGGACCCGGTTCACCTGCGGGCCGGCGACATCTTCATCGTCGAACCGGGCACCAAGGGAACCTGGGAAGTCCTGGAGACGATCCGCAAATACTACGTCTTCGTCCTGGCCGACTGAGGACATGGCAGGAACATCCTGCGTCCTTCGAGACGGCCCTTCGGGCCTCCTCAGGATGAGGAAAATCTTTTTGGCATAACGACTTACTTAACCCGGAGCGGGGCCCGCCAACAAAAATGCCGGCATGGTCGCCCATGCCGGCATTCTCGGGGAGGATACGCTAAGCACTCCAGACGACGCGGGGGCGGTCGAACTCCCCCGCGCTTCGCACGACCGGTCAGGCGACCGGGGTGGCGAACTTCTTGAAGGCAACGCCCAGCTGACGGCTGACCGGCTCGACCGCGGACTGGGTCAGGGTCACGGTCATCTCGCCGACCTTGTTGGTGTAGGCGAGGAAGGCATCGAAAGCCGACTTGGTGAAATCGTTCTGCAGGTCGACGACTTCGCGCAGGCTCTTGGCGCCGACCACGGCCTTGGACACCGCAACCAGATCCTCGACCGCCTTCTTGGCATAGGCCGCGGTCTCGGTGGTGACGCTTTCGACGCCCTTGACGGTGATGTTGAAGGACGAGACGAACGCCTCGTAGGTGTCCTTGGAGAGCGAGCCGGCCTCTTCGAAGGTCTTCAGCGCCTGCTCCATCTTACCCTTGACCTGCTCGGCAGTGGCCTTGAAGGTCTCGGTCGCGGTTTCAGTGGTGGTGGTCATTTCGGTAGTCTCCGGTTTGACGCTCTTGGTCTTGGTGGCCATGGTAGTTCCTCGTTCACTATGGTGCTTCGTGGATCGGGTCGGCTGCTGTCGAAAGCCGCCGGCCCGCCAACGCAGTGCGGTCGCGCACCGCCCTGACACCGTAGCCACCTTGCCGAAAGCCCCGCATCCAAGGTTCCTTCAGCGCGTTTGCTCGATGCCGCAACGCAATAACTATGGCGCTAATTTGGGCGTTTTCTGATCATTGTCAAGGCATTTTGTTGCATTGCAGCAAAATGACGATCCGGCCCGGCGGGCCTAGAAAAACCGGGGAATGTCGAGGCCGTTGGCGCTCACCTGGGCGGTGAACGGGCGCTGGTCGGAGTCGTGCCCGTAGCCGCTCTCCAGCAGCGGAAGGTCGAGGGGGCGCGGCGGATTGATGGCAATGCCGGTCAGGTCGGCGTCGAACAGGTGGCGCGGAAAGGTCAGGGCGGCGAAGCGGGCATCCGGTGCCTGAAAGGCGTTGAAGTGGAAGCGGCCCTGCCGGCAGCGCGCCACCACCCAATAGAAATTGTCCGAACGGAGGAATTCGCCGCGCGGGGCCGGGCCGTCGACGCCGTCGGCGGCCATCGCACCTTCGAGCGCCTCGAGCCGGGCCTTGCTGATGCCCACACTGGCCTTGTCGGCCGAGATCTGGGGGCCTTGCGCCGTGGCCGCCAGCAGGACGCCAGGGCCCCAGACGTGCTCGTCCATCTGCGCGCCGTAGTCGGTGACCTTCAGGTCGTAGGCGCGCACCTGCTCGGTCCACACCGCGTTGTAGACGAAACGGATACGGTCGGGGCCGCCGGCCTCGCAGGCCGCCTTCACATCGTCGCCGGAGAGATAGCTCAGCCAAGTGGGGATCCGGCCCAGGTTGAGGTCCACCGGGCCCTGGGCCATGCAGCCGCCCAGCACGGTCGAAACCCCGATCACCAGGATTGTGATCCCATTCGCGATGGTCATGCCGGCGACTCCACGCTGCCGCCGACGAGCATGCCCCAGCCGGGCGCCGGCGCCAAGCTTTGCCGCCGCGGCCGCCTTGTGACCGCCACTTACCGCAGGCACCTGAGTCGCAGGATCAAATCAAAGCTGCAAGCATCAGATTCTATGGACAAACTTCCGATCCAACCGTATCGTTCGAATGGGCTGTTCATTTTCCGTAGGGGCGAACCAAATGAGAGGTGCGCTGTCGAGGGCCGTTGCGGGTATTGCCCTGCTCTGGTCGCATCTGGGTCGGACGGGTAGCCGGCACCGGGGACGCAACAGGCCGGCCTTGCTCGTCGCCCTGGCGATCGCGACGGCAGGCGTGGCGGCGAGCAATGCCGCCGGCGCGGCACCCCAGTATGCCGTGGTCATCGTCGATGCCGATACCGGCCGGGTCATCCTGTCGGACAGCCCGACCGCGCAGACCCATCCGGCGTCCCTGACCAAGATGATGACGCTGTACCTGACCTTCGACGCCATCAAGGCCGGCAGCCTGAGCCTCGATCAACGCATCACCGTGTCGGCCGAGGCCGCGTCACGCCCGCCGACCAAGCTGGGCATCGGCGCCGGCAAGACCATCGCGGTCAAGGATGCGATCATGGCGCTGATCACCCTGTCGGCCAACGACATGTCGGTCGCGCTGGCCGAAGCGATCGCCGGCTCGGAAGGTGCCTTCGCCCGGCGCATGACCTCGCGTGCCCGCGAACTGGGCATGAGCGCCACCGTGTTCCGCAATGCCAACGGCCTGCCTGATCCCGGCCAGGTTACCAACGCCGCCGACATGACCAGGCTGGGCCTGGCGCTGATGCGTGATCATGCCGATTACTACCCCTATTTCGCCACGGTGGACTGGCGCTATGGCGGCAAGGTGATCCGCAACCACAATCGCATGCTGGGCCGCTACGAAGGCACCAATGGGATCAAGACCGGTTACATCAAGGCCTCGGGCTTCAACCTGGTGGTTTCGGTGGAACGCGACGGGCACCATCTGGTGGGCGCCATTTTCGGCGGCTCGTCGGCGCGGGCCCGCGACGACCACATGATCGAACTGCTCGATGCCGCCTTCGCCCGCATCGAGGCAAGGCCGGAAATGCTCGTCGCCGGCGGCGAGACCATCCGCCCCAACGCGGTCCAGGCCCCCAAGCCGATCGCCGTCGCCGCGGCCAGGCCGGCAGCACCCGCCCCGGCGCCCCCTGCCCCGGCCGATGTCGCCCTGGCCGCCGCCGCGCTCGACGCCAAGATCGCCGAGGTCGACAGCAGCGCCGAAGACGAGAGCGAAATCGCCTATGCCGCCCCGCCGGCCGCGCCGATGACCCGCCCGGCCGCCGCCGTGCCTGCCCCTGTTGCCACCCCCGCGGCGACTGCCGTCCCGGCACCGGTCGCCGCCGCCCCCGCTGCGCCGGCACCCCGCCCGGCCGCGCCGGCTGCCGTGGCCGCCGCCAAGCCCGCGCCGGCAAAACCGGCACCCGCCAAGCCTGCTCCCGGCACGCTGGAAGCCCAGGTCGCGGAGGCCCATCAGCGCGCCACCGCCGGCGAGACCTGGGGCGTTCAGATCGGTGCCTTCCGCCGCCAGGACGCGGCGATCGACCATCTCAACGATGCCGCCAAGATCGCCCCCTCGATGCTCAATGCCGCCCGCATGGCGGTGCACCAGGGCACCGACGACAAGGGCACGATCTATCGCGCCCGCTTCGTCGGCCTGACCGAGACCTCGGCCCGCCAGGCGTGCCTGAAGCTGCGCGAGAAATCGGTTTCCTGCATCGCCTTGAAGGTGCCGTCGACCGTGGCCGCCAGCGCGATGGCCGGCACCACCAACTAGGCCGTGATCGGCGTCTTCGATTCCGGTCACGGCGGCCTGACCGTCCTCAAGGCGCTGGTGCGCGAATTTCCGGGGCAGGCCTTCACCTATCTGGGCGACCACGGCCATGCCCCCTACGGCAATCGCGAACCCGACGAGATCTATCACCTGACCCTGGCCTCGCTGGAACGGCTGTTCGCGCTGGGCTGCCGGCTGGTGGTGATCGCCTGCAATACCGCGGCGGCCACCGGCCTGCGGCGGCTGCAACATCATTGGCTGCCGGCCCACCATCCCCAGCGCCGCGTCCTGGGCGTGCTGGTGCCCATGGTCGAGGCCGTCACCGGCGTGCCCTGGATGGCCGACGTGACCACCCGCCGGCCCCATGGCGAGGCCCGCACCGTGGCCGTCTTCGCCACCCGGCACACCGTGCGCAGCGACGCCTTCGCCCGCGAAATCGGCTCCCGCGCGCCGGAAGTGACCGTGGTCCAGCAGGCCTGCCCCGTCCTGGTCGACCTGATCGAACGCGATGCCCCGCGTGACATCCTGGCCCGCGCCGTCCGCCGCTATACCGCCCTGCTGATGCGCCGGCTGGAGGGCGCGGCGCCCAGTTCGGTGATCCTGGGCTGCACCCACTATCCGCTGGTGGCGGAACTGTTCGCCGCCGCCCTGCCCGCAGGGGTCGAAATCCTGTCGCAGCCCGACATCACGGCGAAGAGCCTGGGGGCCTACCTGTCCCGGCATCCGGAATTCGCCGGGGCCGGCGAACCAGGCCAGGTGCGCTTCCATACTACCGGCGACGCTGTCCGGGTGACCTCGCTGGCCACCCGCTTCTACGGCCGGCCGGCCCGGTTCGAAGCGCTCGATGCGGCGGCGCCGCGCCAGATCAAGATAGCGTAACGCCGAAGATCTCGGCGAAGCCCTGGCGCCCGCCAGGCGTGATCGCCAGGGCGCGGCCGTCCTTGACCCGGGCGATCCAGCCCAGCTCGAAGCAGCGCGTGCAAAGGGCAGCGCCCAAACGACCGCCCAGATGCGCGCGCCGTTCGCTCCAGTCGAGGCAGGTCCGGCACAGCGGCCGGGTGCCCTGGCAAGGCTGCGCCAGGTCGATCCCGAAACTGGCCAGGAAGGCGCTGCCCGCCTCGGTCACCATGCCGGCGCCATCGGCCAGGATCACATGTCCGCGCGCCTGCAGCGCATCCGCCAGCGCGATCCCCAGGCGCCCGGCCAGGTGGTCGTAGCAGGTGCGGGCCAGGCGCAGGGCCTCGTCCCGCGGGCCGGCCGGACGATGGCGCCTGGGCCCGGCCGCGGTCAGCGCCGTCAGGGCTTCCAGGGCCTCGGCAACCTGGACCGAGGCCAGCCGGTAGTAGCGATGGCGCCCCTGCTTCTCCAGGGCGATCAGATGGGCCTCCGCCAGCTTGGCCAGATGGCCGCTGGTGGTGGAGGCGCCGACCCCCGCGGCCCAGGCCAGTTCGCCCGCGGTCAAGGCCCGCCCGTCCATCAGGGCGAGGAGGATGTTGGCCCGGGCCACGTCGCCGATCAGGGCGGCGACTTCGGCCACGGTGTTGCCCGAGGCGATCATGGACATGGCCGCAGCATAGCCCGCGGCCGCCATCCGATCACCAGGTCAAACTTCGGCCGCGGCCGAAACGTCCGCCCGGGCCCGGCGCGCTCAGATCTTCGGGGGCTTCACGCCCGCCGCGGTCAGGGCCGCGATGAGCGAGGCCTTGAGCCCGTCCAGCGCGGCGACATCGTGGCCCTCCGCCCGAGCGACCAGCACCGCCTGGGTGTTGGAGGCGCGCAGCAGCCACCAGCCGGCGGGGGTCTTCACGCGCACGCCGTCGGTGTCGTCGACCTCGGCCCCGTCGGCGGCGAGCTTGGCCTTCACCGTCTCGACGATGGCGAATTTCTGCTCCTCGGGCACCTCGAAGCGCAATTCCGGCGTGTTCACCGTGTCGGGCAGGCGATCGCGCAGATCGGCCAGCGAAATGCCCGCCTTGACCACCGCCTTGATCAGGCGCAGGGCGGCATAGAGGGCATCGTCGAAGCCATAGAACCGGTCGGCGAAGAAGATATGGCCGGACATCTCGCCGGCCAGCGGCGAGCCGGTCTCGATCATCTTGGTCTTGACCAGCGAATGGCCGGTCTTCCACATCAAGGGCTTGCCGCCCAGGCGGGCGATCTCGTCGAACAGCACCTGGCTGGCCTTGACGTCGGCGATGATGGTCGCCCCGGCCGCTCGGCCAGCACGTCGATCGCCAGGATCGCCAGCAACTGATCGCCCCAGATGATCCGGCCCTTCTCGTCGATCGCGCCGATACGGTCGGCGTCGCCGTCGAAGGCGATGCCGATGTCGAGCTTTTCCTTGGCCACCAGGGCCTGCAACTGTTCCAGGTTGTGGGGCTCGGTCGGGTCGGGGTGATGGTTCGGGAAGGTGCCGTCGACTTCTTCGTTGATCACGAAGTGGCGGCCCTTGAGACCGGCGACGATACGCCCCAGCACGGCACCGGCGGCACCGTTGCCCGGATCCCAGCCGATCCCAAGGTCGTTGTCGACCGCCTCGGCCAGCAGGCGCGCGACGTAATCGCCCGAGACATCCTTGTCGGTGACCGAACCAGCCCCCACGACGAGGTCGCCGGCCGAAGACAGGCGACCCAGTTCCTGGATCTGCGGCCCGAAAAAGGACTTCTTGCCCTTCATCATCTTGAAGCCGTTGTGATGCGGCGGGTTATGGCTGCCGGTGACCATGATGCCGCCGTCGGTCTCCAGCGTGGTCGCCGCGAAATACAGCATCGGCGTGGGGCCGGTGCCGATGCGCACGACCTGCGCCCCGGCCGAAACCAGGCCTTCGACCAGCGCCGCCGCCATGCCGGGCGAGGACACGCGGCCGTCGCGGCCGACGGCGATGGTGGGGTTGGCCGTGCCCGCCGCGCGGCCGATCGCCGTCGCGAAAACCCGGCCCAGGGCGCGGGCATCAGCCTCGTGCAAGGTCTCGCCCACGACGCCACGAATATCGTATTCGCGCAGGATCGACTTGTGGAACTGATGCGCCTGGGTCATGGAAACCTCGCTATGCTTCAAGCTGGAACGGTGGCGGACCGGCCGATGGAATAGTAGTCGAAGCCGGCCTCGGCCATTTCGTCGGGACGATAGATGTTACGCAGGTCGACGATCACCGGCTGGGCCAGGGCGGCCTTCACGCGGGCAAGGTCGAGGGCACGGAATTCGTTCCATTCGGTGATGATCACCAGGACGTCGGCACCGGGCAGGGTGGCATAGGCATCCTTCACCCATTCGACGCCCGCAATCATCGCCGCGGCGTTGGTCATGGCTTCGGGATCGAAGGCCCGAACCTTGGCGCCGGCCGCAATCAGGCGCGGCAGGATTTCCAGCGACGGGGCGTCGCGCATGTCGTCGGTATTGGGCTTGAAGGCGACGCCCAGCACGGCCACGGTCTTGCCCGCAAGGTCGCCGCCTGCTGCCGCGATCACCCGGTCGGCCATGGCGATCTTGCGGTCGTCGTTGACCGCCACCACCGCCTCGACGATGCGGCTGGGGGTGCCGTAATCGCGCGCGGTGCGCACCAGGGCCAGGGTATCCTTGGGGAAGCACGAGCCGCCGAAGCCCGGCCCCGCGTGCAGGAACTTGCGCCCGATGCGGCCGTCGAGGCCGATGCCGCGGGCCACGTCGGAGACGTCGGCGCCGACCTTCTCGCACAGGTCCGCCATCTCGTTGATGAAGGTGATCTTGGTCGCCAGGAAGGCGTTGGCGGCGTATTTGATCAGTTCCGAGGTCTCGCGCGAGGTGAAGACGAACGGCGTCTCGAGCAGGAACAGCGGGCGGTAGAGCTGGCGCATGACGGCGCGGGCGCGGTCGCTCTGGGCCCCACCACCACCCGGTCGGGCCGGCGGAAATCCTCGATCGCGTTGCCTTCGCGCAGGAATTCAGGGTTCGAGGCGACATCGAAGGCCAGGTCCGGCCGCACCGCGCGGATGCGCCGCTCGACCTCGGCACCGGTGCCCACGGGCACGGTCGACTTGGTCACGATCACGGTATAGCCGGTCAGGGCGGCGGCGATTTCCTCGGCCGCGGCATAGACGTAGGACAGGTCGGCATGGCCGTCGCCGCGGCGGCTGGGCGTACCCACGGCGATGAACACGGCGTCGGCGCCCTGCACCGCGGGGCCCAGCTCGGTGGTGAAGGACAGGCGGCCGGCGGCGGCATTCTCGGCCACCAGCTTGTCGAGGCCGGGTTCGAAGATCGGGATTTCACCCCGCTTCAGGGCCTCGATCTTGGCCGGGTCCTTGTCGACGCAGATAACGGAGTGACCGAACTCGGAAAAACAGGCACCAGACACCAGACCGACATAGCCCGTGCCAACCATCGTCACCCGCATGACAACCTCTCAAGCTTTCAGAGCGCGGCAGCGGTCTTCTTCAGGAACGGCGCGAGCTTAGGACCAATGTCGCCGCGTGCCAGGGCAAAAGCGATGTTGGCCTCCAGGAAGCCGATCTTGTCGCCGCAGTCGAAGCGCGTACCGTCATAGGCGAAGCCGTGGAACGGCACCTCGCCGATCATCTTGGCCAGGGCATCGGTCAGTTGGATTTCACCGCCGGCGCCGCGCTCCTGGGTTTCCAGGTGGCCGAAGACCTTGGGCGACAGAATGTAGCGGCCGATCACCGAGAGCGTGGACGGCGCCACCTCGGGCTTGGGCTTCTCGACCAGGCCCTTGACCTCGGTCAGGCGGCCCTGCGTCTTGCCCGGGGCCAGAATGCCGTAGCGCGAGGTGTGCTCGCGCGGCACGTCCATGACGCCGAACATGTTGCCGCCGACAAGGGCATAGGCTTCGGCCATCTGGGCCAGGCAGGGCCGGTCGGCCAGCACCAGGTCGTCGGGCAGGATCACCGCGAAGGGCTCGTCACCCACCAGTTCCTTGGCGCACAGCACCGCATGGCCCAGCCCCAGGGCCTCGGGCTGGCGGACATAGGAAACCTGCCCCAGCTTGGGCTGCCAGGCGCGCAGTGCCTCGAGTTCGGCGGTCTTGCCGCGGCGGGCCAGAGTCTCTTCCAGCTCGAAATGCTTGTCGAAATGGTCTTCCAGGGCGGTTTTGCCGCGGCTGGTCACGAAAATGAAATGTTCGCAGCCCGCCGCCCGTGCCTCTTCCAGGGCGTAGTGGATCAGCGGCTTGTCGACCACCGGGAGCATTTCTTTCGGCATGGCCTTGGTCGCGGGCAGGAAGCGCGTGCCCAAGCCGCCGACGGGAAACACGGCCTTGCGGATCTTGATTGTCATGATCGGGAAAACTCGAATTCGTGAAGGACCGTCCACGCCCGGCTAGATGCCACGCGGGACTAGGCAAAGCAACGTGTCAGTTAAGGCGAAGTCCCCGCGACCTCCCTCTCCTCCTTCGAGGAGGAGAGGGCTGGGGTGAGGAGGATGGCCGCGATGGCGGTGCAAGCCCCCTCGCCCAACCCCCTCCGCCCTGAAGGGCAGCGGAGGCTTCGTCAACCTATTCGGCGGCGCTGACCAGCGGTGCGGCGGCCCGGTCGACCGGCGGCAGGTCGAGCGAGGCGACCAGGGTGCGGACCTCCTGGCGGGCGGCAACCTCGGACATGCTGAGGGTCGAGCCGGTGCGCCCCAGGTCGAGCATGGTCAGGCCCTGGAGGAACAATTCGCGGTAGGTCACCCGCTCGGACAGGCCGGCGACGACCCGGAAGCCGATGCGCTTGGCCAGGCGCGCCAGAACCTCGGAGACGCGGCGCTTGTTGCGGGCGTCGAGATGGCTGACGCGGTTGCGCATGACCAGCCAGTCGATGGTGCCGCCGGTGCGGGCCCGGCGCTTGCGCATCTCCCACACCAGTTCGGAATAGAGGCTGGGCCCTAGGATCGTGTGGTCATGGGGATCGACCCGGCGATCAGGTCGAGATCGATGAAACTGTCGTTCATCGGGGTCAGCAGCGTGTCGGCGCAACCATGGGCCAGGCGCGACATGAAGCTGTCGGAACCGGGACAGTCGATGATCACGACATCGTTGGCATCGACGTAGTCTTCCAGCACGGTCAGGAAGCGGGTGCGCTCGTCGGCCTGGGCGGCCTGGAAATCCGGGATCTCGCTGCGCGTGACCACGGCGTAGGACGGCATCAGCAGGTTGACCCCTTCCGATACCGCCTTGGCGCGGTTGTCGAGATAGCGGGTCAGGGTCCGCTGGCGGCCGTCGAGATCGATGGTGGCGACCTTGCGCCCCTGCTCCAGCAGGGCGGCAACCAGGTGCATGGCACTGGTCGATTTGCCCGAACCGCCCTTCTCGTTGCCGAGGACGATGATATGTGCCCGCCGCCCGCTGCTCATGGATAACCGTCCGAGTCGTAAGAATAGTCAATCGTCGGGCCGGGGCCTGCGGCCGTCAATGATTCGGCAATCGGAAATCCCTTGAAGGGCCTGGCGGCGCGCCTCTGCTAGGGTATGGACCATGCCGGCACGTTTCCACCATGTCACCGTCTCTTCAGCCGTCGCGGCGCCCCGCGCGGCCGTCTGGGCACGCATTGCGAGCTTCGAGGGCGTGAACGACGAACTCGGCCCGATCCTGTCGATGAGCGCCCCGCCGGAAGTGCCGGCCCTGACGCCTGAGCTGGCGACCGGCCAGCCGCTGTTCCGCAGTTGGTTGCGCCTGTTCGGCATCCTGCCCGTCGACTACGACCATATCGGCTTTGGCGCCATCGAGCCTGGCGAGTATTTCGCCGAACGCTCGACCATGGGCCTGATGACGGCCTGGCATCACGACCGTCACCTGCACGATGCCGCCGGGGGCACCCGTGTCGTCGATCACCTGGCCTTCGTGCCCCGGGTGCCCGGCACCGGCCCCCTCGCCCGGGTGCTCGTGCGCGCCCTCTTCCATCACCGTCACCGCCGCCTGGCCAGGCACTTCGGTGCCATCGCCCCCATTACGTCGAGCACGGCGATCGATCCGCGCTAGGGGGCTGGCATCGGCGTTGTGCGTCCTTCGAGACGGCCCTCCGGGCCTCCTCAGGATGAGGAGATTTGTTTTGGCATAAAGACTCTCCTCATCCTGAGGAGCCATGCGAAGCGTGGCGTCTCGAAGGACGCGCGCTGCCGGTCCGATCGCCGCTCCCGCCTGGACAAAAAAAGACGGCGGGGACTTTGGGTCCCCGCCGTACTTGCAAAGTAAGATTACTTTGCCTTCTTGGCCGGCTTCGACTTCGCCGCCGGCTTGGCCGCCGCAGCGGCCGCCGCCTTCACCGGCTTCGCGGCCGCAGGCTTCTTGACAGCAGCAGGCTTCTTCGCCGCCGCGGGCTTCGCCGCCACGACCTTCAGCGCCGGCTTCTTGGCAGCAGCGGCGGGCTTGGCAGCCGCGGCAGGCTTCTTCGCGGCAGCGGGCTTCGCCGCAGCGGCAGGCTTCTTCGCCGCGGCCGGCTTGGCCGCAGCAGCCTTGGCCGGCTTGGCCGCGGGCTTCGCCTTGGCTGCCGGCTTGGCAGCGGCGGCGGGCTTCGCAGCAGCGGCTTTCTTCGCCGGGGCTTTGGCCGGCTTTTTCTCAGTGGTCTTTGCCATGATCGGTTTCACTCCGTCAGTCGTTTTGGACGAGGCTCGGCGAACCACCGGCGATCTTCGCCTGATGGTCAGCCAACAGTGGCCGCTGTTGTTTCTGGCTTGGGTGGCGGCCACACCACATGGAGCCAGCTCTTACCGCCCGCTTGCGCGGACGGACCTCATCACGTCTCCCGCGACGCGAAACATTTGCGCGACAGGGCGTGGAGATCTGCAAAAACGTACTTGAAAACGAAGTAACCAGTATGGTATCAAATATGAAATCGACAGTGGTGGCCGTTGCCGCATCGGCGGCGATCTTGGTTTTGGGACTGACCCCGGCCTTGTACTGGCGCATGTCGATTCCGAATCAGGTCACGGCAACGCAAAGTATACACGCACTGCGAATAATCGTAGATGCTTTCTACAGTCGTTCGTCATGCGCCAACTTTGACAGCCGCGGATACCCTGGCTTGCGCGCTCAAGTCAAAGCGCACAACACACGATCGCCAGCAACGACGCGCAAGTATTTGCCATCGCGCCAAAGCCCGCGGCCCGGCGAGTCGAGAGGCATCGGCGTAAAATCCGCCAGTCGAGCAATGACAAGGTTAATGCAGTGAACGATTGACTCGTCGCGACGACTGGCATACTCGCCAACCGATTTGACTGAACAAGAATGCCTGAAGCCTCTCGAGGAAGCGCCCGCATGTCAGACGCCGAAACCCTGCCGCTGCCGGCCGCGCGCTCCATCGCCGCGCTGCGCCAGACCGTCCAGTCGTGGCGCACCGCGGGCCTTCGCATCGGCTTCGTGCCGACCATGGGCGCCTTGCACGCCGGCCATCTGTCGCTGGTCGAACTGGCCCGGTCGCGCGCCGATCGCGTGGTGGTTTCGATCTTCGTCAACCCCACCCAGTTCGCCCCGCACGAGGACTTCACCAAGTATCCGCGCCAGGAGATGGCGGACGCCGCCAAGCTCGCGGCCTTCGGCGTCGACCTGCTCTATGCGCCGGTGGTCGAGGAGATGTATCCCGCGGAGGCCGCGACCACGGTCGTCGTCGATGTCGTCACCAGGCGGCTGGACGGCGTCTTCCGCCCCACCCATTTTGCCGGCGTCGCGACCATCGTCGCCAAGCTGCTGAACCAGGTGCGGCCCGACGTCGCCGTGTTCGGCGAGAAGGACTATCAGCAACTGCTCGTGGTGAAGCGCCTGGCGGCCGATCTCGACCTGGGCGTCGAGATCCTGCCCGGGCCGACCGTGCGCGAGGCCGACGGCCTGGCGATGTCGTCGCGCAACGCCTATCTCTCGCCCGAGGATCGGGCGATCGCCGCCTCGCTGCCCGCGACCCTGCAGTTGGTGGCGGCACAGCTCAAGGGCGGCGGCGACGCGGCCCCGATCCTTGATGCCGGCCGCAGCCAGTTGCTGAAAGCCGGATTCCGCGAGATCCAGTATCTCGACCTGGCCGATGCGCAAACCCTCGAGCCGCTGGCCCGGGCGGACCGCCCGGCCCGCCTGCTGGTCGCCGCCCTGGTCGGGCAGACCCGGCTGATCGATAACGTCGCGGTGTAACCGAAAAGGTCTATAGCGCGAACGCGCCGGCCCGGTCGAGCGCGCGCACCACCACGGCACACAGCGCAGCACCGCGATCGAGCAGCAGCGGATCGAGGGTGACCGCCCGCCGCCCGTCGGCATCGAGCGCCAGGGTGAGCGAGCGCAGGACCACCAGCCGCCCCACGCCGCGCGCCCGGCCTTCGTCGGGATAGGTGGCAAGGCCGGTCACCGCCCAGCGGGCCCACGGGCCTTCGAGGCGAAACCCATTGGGCCCGGTCACCCGCAGCCCGTTGACATCGGCGTGGAAGAAATCCGGCGCATCGGCCTGCTGCATCTCGACATCGCGGTAAAGCCCGGCCGCCGTGCGCCGCCCCAGGATCGCCCCCAGCAGCGCCGAGCCCGCCAGCAGCCCCGCGACGAACCACAGGCCGCCGACCGGCGCCAGGAAGCTTGCCGGCGGCTGCCCTTCCGCCAGCCCGATCAGGTACAGGATCGAGAAGATCAGCGCCGGGCCGATGGCGAAGGCGACGGCCCAGCGCGCGGATTCGATGCGCAGGCGATTTGCGATCGCCCGGCCTTTCAGCGCCCGCCCCTCCACCGGCAAGGTCAAGGCGCGGGCCAGCGACGAATTGGCCAGGCGGTCGAGGGCGCGGCGCTGTTTCAGCGTCAGTCGATAGGCCATGCCGTTTTCTGCCCCCAGCCCTCTCGACGGTCAGGCCAGCCAGGCCGGACGCCGCTTCTCGAGAAAAGCCGACAGGCCTTCCTTGGCTTCTTCCGTGGCCCGGCGTTTGGCGATCGCCACCGCCGTCAACTCGCCCATGTCGTCGTCGAAAGCCATGCCTTCGAGTTCGGCAACCAGGCTCTTGCCCCGGGCGACCGCGCCGGGGGCTGCGGCGAAGATCGCCTCGATCACCCTGTCTGCCCGATGCTCGGCCGCTGCGGCGTCGGGCAGCAGCTCGCTCAACAGGCCCATGCGATAGGCGTCGGCGGCATCGAAGCGTTCGGTGGTCTGGAAGTAACGCCGGCAATTGCGGGCACCGATCGCCCGCATGACATAAGGCGCGATGGTGGCTGGCATCAGGCCGATCTTGGCCTCCGACAAGGCAAAGGCCGCGCGCGGCGTGCCCAGGGCGATATCGCAACAGGCGACGACCCCGACCCCGCCGCCATAGGCCGGGCCGTCGACCAGGGCGATGGTGGGGATCGGCAGGCGGTCCAGGCGGGCGAACATGACCGCCAGGCCGCGGGCATCGGCCAGGTTCTCGTCATAGAGCTGGGTTGCCTGGCGGCGCATCCAGGCGATGTCGCCGCCGGCCGAGAAGCTCGCCCCTTCGGCCCGGATCATCAGGGCGCGCACGCCGTCCTGGCGGCCCAGGTCGTAGAAGATGGTCGAGAGGCGGTCGATGGTGAGTTCGTCGAAGCAATTGTGCTTCTCGGGCTTGGCCAGGGTTACGACGGCGAGGCCCGAAGGCGAGAATTCGAGGCGCACGCCGGCTTCGAGATCGGGGATCTCGGTATGGGGGGCGAGTTCGTTGGGATCGATGCTCATGTCTGAAACCTTGGGGCTTTAAGGAACCGGGACTAGTCGACGATATTGCCGTCGGGCCATTGCGGCAGATCATCCTTGATATCGTAGGAGTCACCCTTGAACGCGACGAAGATATGATGCCGGGCGGCAAGGCCGGTGGGTTCGTCCAAACAGCCGATGGCGATGCTGACCTGCTCGTCGCCCGCCCGCTCCCAGAACAGGGACGAGCCGCATTCCCGGCAGAAGCCGCGGCGGGCGGCGGTGCTGGACCTGTACCAGGCCAAGCCGCGCTCGTTGCTGAAGACCATGTCCCGGCGCCGGGCGCTGGTATAGGGGCCGGGCGCGCCGTGCCAGCGCCGGCACTGGGCGCAATGGCACACCGTCTCGCGCCCGAAGGGGCCGCTCACCTGGAAGCCGACCGCGCCGCACAGGCAGCGGCCGTGAAGACTATTTTCGTTAACGCCCATGGACGCCCTCCGCGCAGGCGCTATTCTTCGGGCGCCCTTGGGCCCAGGGTCAAGAAGATATGAGGAGAGCACCATGAGCGATGGCCGGATCCTGCTTTACGGCGCCACCGGCTATACCGGCCGCCTGATCGCGCAGAGGGCCAAGGCGCAGGGCCTGGACATGCTCCTGGCCGGGCGCTCGAACGAGGCCGTGGCGGCCGTGGCGACGCCGCTGGGCCTGCCTTACCTCGCGGTCGGGCTCGACGACCCGGCCAAGCTCGACGAGGCCCTGGCGGGCATCCGCGTGGTGCTGCATGTCGCCGGCCCCTTTTCCGCCACCAGCAAACCGATGGTCGAGGCCTGCCTGCGCAAGGGCGTCCACTATCTCGACATCACCGGCGAGATCGAGGTGTTCGAGGCCTGCGCCGCCCGCGACGCCGCGGCCCGCACCGCCGGGGTCATGCTGATGCCCGGTGTCGGCTTCGACGTCGTGCCGTCCGACTGCATGGCCCTGCATGTCAAGAACCGCCTGCCCTCGGCCACCACGCTGACCCTGGCCATGAACGGCCTCTCGAACATGTCGCGCGGCACGGCCAAGACCTCGGTCGAGGCCCTGGGCAAGGGCACCGCCATCCGCAAGGGCGGCCGCATCGTGGAGATCGACGAGATCCCCCGGAAGACGCTCGATTTCGGTGCCGGGCCCGAGCCGGTGATCGGCATCTCCTGGGGCGACGTCGCCACCGCCTATCACTCGACCAGCATTCCCGACATCGAGGTGTTCTTCCGCGAAACGCCGGAAATGGCGCGGATGATGGGCATGCCGAAGTTCCTGCGCAAATTGCTGGGGTCCAGGCCCGGGCAGGCGGTGCTGAAACGCGCCATCAACCTGATGCCCGCCGGCCCCGGCGAAGACATCCGCAACACCGCCCGCGCCACCGTCCTGGCCAAGGCGCGCGACAGCACCGGTGCCCTGGTGCGCAGCCGGCTGGAAACCCCCGAACCCTATGCCCTGACCGTCGAAACCGCGCTGCTGATCGTCGGCCGCGTGCTGGCCGGCGACGCCCCCATCGGCTACCAGACCCCGGCCAAGGCCTATGGCGCCGACCTCATCCTGGAAGTGCCGGGGACCAGGCGGGATGAGCTGAACGCCTAACCTCTACCGTCATCCCCGCGAAGGCGGGGATCCACGGTCATGGAGCACTGGAACAGACCCGTATTGCCACCGTGGTGGATCCCCGTCTTCGCGGGGATGACGACTGGGGTTTCGTACTACCGCCCCAACGTAAAAAATTCGTCGTTGGGGCGCATGCTGGTGACATTGGCCAGGCGGTTCGACAGGGCGAAGAACGCCGCGATCGCGGTGATATCCCAGGCATCCTCGTCGCTGAAGCCGTGCGCCTTCAACGCGGCAATCTCGTCGTCGCCCACCGCATAGGCCTCGAGCGCCACCTTCATGGCGAAGTCCAGCATGGCCTTCTGCCGCGCCGTGATGTCGGCCTTGCGGTAATTGATCGCGACCTGGTCGGCAATCAGCGGATTCTTGGCGCGGATCCGCAGGATGGCACCATGGGCGATCACGCAATACTGGCACTGGTTGGCATTGCTGGTGGCGACCACGATCATCTCGCGCTCGGCCTTGGTCAGGTTGCCGGGCTTGTCCATCAGGGCGTCGTGATAGGCAAAGAAGGCCCGGAATTCATCGGGCCGGCGCGCCAGCACCAGGAAAACATTGGGCACGAAGCCGGACTTTTCCTGCACCGCGAGAATGCGCTCGCGAATGTCCTGCGGCAGGTCGGCGATTTCGGGCACCGGGAAACGGCTGATGGCGGGCTGGGTCATGGGTGTCAGGCCTTCTTCAGCGGGTGCCCCGGCATCAGGTCGTAAGGATGCTTCCAGCCCGGCAGGGCCTTGATCCGTTGCACCCAGGCGCCGATCGACGGGAACTCATGGTTCCAGTCGACGCCGAATTCCGTGTCGAAGAAGACATAGCCGGCCAGCGACAGGTCGGCGATCGTGAGGCCGTCGCCCACCACCCAGTCGCGCCCGCCCAGATGGCTGTCCAGAACCTTGGCCGCCGCCCGCACCCGGCCCTTGAGGAAGTCGAGCACCTCCGGCGCGGCCGGCTTGGGCGCGAAGTTCAAGAGGAAGCGATAGGTCGCGATATAGGAGGTGAACTTGTGATTGTCGAACAGGATCCAGCGCAGGATCTCGCGCCGTTCCGCGTCGTCCCGCCAGCCGAAGCGGCCCAGCGTCTCGACCAGGTAGTCGAGGATGACGCCCGACTGCGACAGGCGCACAGCCCCGTGTTCCAGCACCGGCACCTCGGCCATCACATTGACCGCCTGGTATTCCGGGGTGCGGGCCTCACCATTGAAGAAATCGACGAAGCGCGGGGACCAGTCCGCCCCGGCCAGTTCCAGGAACAGGGCCGGCTTGTAGGCGTTACCCGATTGGGCGAAGCAATAGAGCGTGTATTCGGCCATTCCTCAGTCTCCCCTGGCATCGGACGATACGATAGACGACCAGCGCCGCCGCTCGATCCCCGTAACGCGCCCGCCCCGCATGCGGTAGACGCAATGGCCCCAGACCACCTTGCGGCGATCGAGGCTGAGCACGATGGCCGCCAGATGCAGGAGGTGGATGACCGGCAGCAACAGCGGCATGAAGCGCAGGATTACCTCGACAACGCCGCCGACAGGGGCAATCCCCGCCCGGCGCGCCATCGATCGCCGCCGCTGGTCGGCGGCAGCGATCATGATCAGCGAGAGAGCATAGGCCGCGAGGCCGGCGGGCGAGTGGAAGGCCAGCCACAGCAGCGCGACCGAACCGAACAGGTTGGCCACCACCGTCACCGCCGCGGCCAGCCACAGCGGCCATTGATAGAACAGGAACATCTGATATTGCCGCTGCCCGAAGGCGATCAGCGACGCGAAACTATGCGCGACCGGCGTCGGCAGCAGGACCGAGCGCCGGAAGATCACCCGGGCCCCGGCACGCCGCGCCGCCTTGGCCAGGGAAAGGTCGTCGGAAATTTCGCGCTCGAACAGATCGGGCAGGCCCAGCCGCTCGACCGCGTCCCGGCGCAGGGCAATCGAGCCGCCCCAGGCGAGCCAGCCGTCGTTGGGCTTGGGCAGCCCTGCGACCGACCGGTCGATCCAGGTCCCCAGGACGGTGGCCGGGCGGGCATCGGCCGGCATCGTCCAGCGGTAACCGGTGACGACATCGGCCACATCGCGGGTGAGCGGCCGCAGCAGATGGCCCAGCCAGTCGGGCGGGGGCAGAATGTCGATGTCGGCCAGCACCACATAGGGTTCGCTCTGGCCGAACAGGCGCAGGGCGGACGCCTGGTTGCGGCATTTCTGGCTGGATGCCGTCGCCTCCCCCGCCACCACCACATCGATCGAAAAGGGACTCGACGCCACCAGCGCCAGCAGCCGCGCATAGGCCGGGTCGTCGACGGACTCGACGGCAAAGACGATCCGCGCTGGCCGGCAGCGTTGGGCCAGCAGGGCATCGTGGAAGGCCGCCAGCCGCGGCAAATCACCGGTCGCGGGAACGATCATCACGGCCCGCGCCGTCACCGGCTCGACCAGCGCCGGCACCCGCCGGCACATCACATGGGCCGTCACGAGCGTGACGACGGCGCTGATCAAGCCCAGCGCGCCGCCGGCCCAGGCGATGATCTCGGCAATCATCAGCACCCTTCCTCGCCACCGATCATTCGGCGGCGGCCTGGGCGTCGGCATTGCGCCGGGTGAGACGCAGCACGATGCCGTTGGCCGAGCGCAAGGTCAGCCGCGCCACCGGCTGTGGCTCGTGGCCCGGCTCGGCCTCGAAGCGATAGCGCCGGATCAGGGTCGCCAGGATCAAGGTCGCTTCCTGCAAGGCAAAGGCGGCGCCAAGGCAGACGCGCGGCCCCATGCTGAACGGCAGATAGGCGCAGCGCGCCGCCTCGGCGCCGCGCTCGGTCTCGAAGCGATCGGCGTCGAATTCGTCGGGCGCGTCCCAATGATTGCGGTTGCGATGAAGCATCCAGGGCGAGACGAAGATGATCGAGCCGGGCTTCACATCCTTGCCCCGCAGGCATTCGCCCTCGATCGGCGTGCGCGCGATGAAGGCGACGGGCGGGTAGAGGCGCAGGGCTTCGCGGAACACCGCGCGGGTATATTCCAGGCCGCGCAGGTCGCTGAAGACCGGTTGCCGGTCGCCCAGGACGGCCGTCACCTCGGCCAGCAGCCGCGCCTGGACCTCGGGCTGCTTGGCAATCAGGTAGAGCGTCCAGCCCAGCGCGCTGGCCGAGGTTTCGTGCCCGGCCAGGAACAGCATGGCGACCTGCTCGTAAAGCTCCTCGAAGCTGAAGGGCGTGCCATCGGTGGGGTCACGCGCCTCGAGCATCGCCGCCAGGATATCGCGCGCCGGCACCGCCTCGCCCCTGGCGATGCGCTCCAGCCGCGCGCGGATCATCGGCTCCAGCAGGCCGCGGATCTCGCGCGCGGCGCGGCCGGCGCGGGCGTGGCGGGGCGACAGGAAGGTGGGCAGGCGGAAGATGCGCAGCATGCCGTGGGCAAAGGCGATTTCCTGGAACTCGTTGAAGGCGGCGAAGACCCGTTCGGCCGCGCCCTGCTCCATGGTCGAGGAGAAGATCGTCCGCAGGATGATGTCGGCGGTAACGTGCGTGGTCTCGACATCGATCGTGTAGGGGCGGCCGTCGGCGACGGTGTCGAGGCGTGCCGCCATGTCACGCGTGGCGTCCAGCATCTGGGCGAAGACGTCCTTCACCCGCGCCGCCTCGAAGGCCGGATTCATCATGCCGCGCTGGCGCTTCCAGGTGGCGCCGTTGGAGGTGAAGATGCTGTCGCCCATCAGGCGCCGCAGCATGAAGCCCAGCACCTCGTCCTTGGGATAGTTGTCGGCCCTCTCGGCCAGGACGCGGCGCACCAGGGGCGGGTCGTTCAGCATGTAGAAGGTGCGGGTCGGCATCCGCACCTGCCCCATCTTCATGGTGTAGGCCTTGTCGGACAGGACCGACAGGCCGTCGCGCAGCCACATGGGCAACACCCGCCAGAACGGCGCGCCGCCTGGCTTGGGTTCCGGTTTGGGCGGGCGGAAGCCGGCCATCTGTCTACTCCGGGGCCTCGGCCCTGTCGGGCGCAGTGTCGGCAAAGCGTTCGGCCAGCGCAAGCGGCCCGGCGACCATGGCAAAGAAGTCGCAACGGCCCAGGCGCGGCGTCGCCATCAGGTATTGCGTATGCATCTGGTAGCGATCCTGCTTCAACGCGGCATAGCCTTCCTTGCCGAACAGGACATGGAAGCGCGGCGAGACCAGCTTCGGGCTGACCGGCGCCCCGGGCGGGCGCTCGCGGCCGATCAGTTCCAGGGGGTCGATCCGGGGGAAACAAGCCACGTCGTAGGCGGCGGTGATGTCGACCCAGGTCACGGCCGGATCAAGCGCGATGCGCGCGATTTCATCGCGGAACCAGGCCGAGCGCGGTTCGAGCGCCAGCAGCGGCGTCATCGAGCCCAAGGTGGCGAAGGCAAGGCGGGGCACGCCGGCGAAATCCTCCGGTCGCCTGGCCAGGGCGCGGCCCAGGGCTGAAATGGCCAGGGTCGTGCCGACGCTGTGGCCGATGACCAGGAGCTCGTCCACGCCGCCCTCGCGCGCTGCATCGGCGATCCGCGCCGCCAGGGCATCGAGCTTGGCGTCGAGATAGGGAAGCTGGCCGGCGATCTGCCAGGCATAGAAGTTGCTGAGCTGTATCCGCCACAGCACGCTGCTGGTCCGTTGCAGCCAGCGCAGCATGGGCTTGAACGCGAAGAGCCCCAGCGGCGCGCCGGCAAGGGCGAACAGCACCTCGACTTCGGCGGCCCACAGGCCCAGCGACAGCAGGAGCAAGATCGCCGCCGGCAGCCCCAGGAGGATCAGCAGGACCGTCGACACCGGCTCGAGGATATTCAGCAGGTACCAGTGCCTGATCTTGAAGATGCGCCTGAAATAGCCGTAGCGGACACCCCACCACAGGGTGGTCGCCGTGCTGCGCACGATCGACCAGTCCGGCCGCGGCCACATGCGGCGGACCACGTCGTCCCAGCGCAGGAACTCGAACCGGGTCTCGGTCGCCACGGTCTCGCCGCCGACCCGGGTCTCGCCGGTGAGGGTCCACTCGAACACTTGCCCGCCATGCCGCCGGGGCGGCCCCAGATGGTAGGCGGTGCCGGGGCCGGCGGTCGCGGCGGCCTTGGGCGCTTCCTCCCGCCACAGCTCGTAATAGTGGCGCGGCCCGCGCGGATCGAAACCGCTGATGAACAATACCCGTCTGCGTCTGATCACCATGCAACCCGCGATTATTCCTGGCGACGCCGACCATACAACGGAATGCCCATACGCATCCGCTGTCGCAGGCGAAGCGGCGGCAGGTCGGCGAAGGGCGAGTCCGTCTCGTCACCGAACAGCGTCGCAATGGCCGACCAGCCGGCCGAGGCGCCGCGCAACAGCCGGACCCGCCGCCGCTCGACCTTGCCGATTTCGCGCAGCGGCCGCGCCGGGCGGATCACGGCGAGATGGGGGTTGCCCGGCCCCGGCAGATGCGCGTCGAGCAGGCTGGCGGCCAGCTTGAGGTAGAGCTGCGGCCGGGCGAGATAGGCGGCGGCCACCGCCGGCGAGACGCGGCGGGCCAGCAGGCGCGCGAACCAGGACCGGCTGGGCCCGCCATCGAGGCCCGAGACATCGGGCCGGGTCGACAGCACCAGGAGGTGAGTCGCCCCCTCCGCCGCCGCCAGGGCCACCGGGATCGGGGCCGACAGGGCGCCATCGACCAGCAGCCGGCCGTCGGCGCCGGGGACCGGCCGGCCACCGACCATGGGCAGCCTGGTGCTGGCCCGCAGGCTGTTGAGGACGGCGGCGCGATTGCGAAACCCCCGCAAGCCGACGGCGGCGCCGGTCGCCACGTCGGTCGCCATCATGACCAGGGGAATCGGCGAGGCGATCACCCGTTCGGCATCGAGCGCGCGGATCTCGCCGATCACGTTGTCGATCAGATAATCCGTGTTCATCACCGGCCGGCCGATCAGGGCGCGGCCGAAGCGCAGGAAGGCCTTGTTGTTGATGTCCTCGTAGAAGATGCGGGTGCCGTCCAGCGCCTGGCCGGCCAGCAGATAGGCCCCGGCGCAGGCCCCGGCCGAGGTGCCGTAGACCGCATCGATGGTGTCGAGCAGCCCCAGGACCTCGAGGGCCGAAACCATGCCGCCGGCGACCACGCCCCGCATGCCGCCGCCCTCGATGACCACGGCGAGGCGATAGGCATCCTGCCGGGCGCCGGGCTTGGAACCGGCCGCCTGCCGCGCCCGCATCAGTTCGATCACCGGGCTGTCCGCCAGCGACGGCTCCTCCACCCGAGGCTTCCGTCTGACGCGCCAGATCAGGGGGCGGCCACGCCTTGCGCTCGCCTGCATCCGCTCCTCGGTATTGCCACAACCGCATCATATGGCTGGAATGACGCGCGGAAGCAACGCCACCAAAGGGATGACGCGTCGAACGGCCCTAGGGCCGCGACACCACCCGCGCCACCGCCTGCTGCCAGCCAGCCCAGCGGTCGGCCCGTTCAGGCGCGCTCATGCGCGGCTCGAAACGGCGGTCCAGCGCCCAGGTGCGGGCCAGGTCGTCGGTGGATTTATAGATCCCCGCCCCCAACCCGGCCAGGAAGGCGGCCCCCAGGGCGGTGGTCTCGGTCACCTTGGGCCGTTCCACGGGAATGCCCAGCATGTCGGCCAGGAACTGCATGGCCCAGTCGTTCACCACCATGCCGCCATCGACCCGCAGGGACGCCGGGCGCGGCCGGCCCTGCTCGGCCAGGTCGTTGCCGATCGCCTCGATCAGGTCGCGGGTCTGGAAGGCGATGGCCTCCAGGGTTGCCCGCACGATCTCGGCGATGCCGGTATCACGGGTCAGCCCCAGGATCGCGCCCCGGGCATCCGGGTTCCAGTGCGGGGCGCCCAGACCGGTGAAGGCCGGCACCATGTAGACGGCGGAATCGGGCCGGGCCGCCCTTGCCAGCGCCTCGGTCTCGGCCGCGCCCTTGAACAGGCGCAGGCCGTCGCGCAGCCACTGCACCGCCGCCCCGGCCACGAAGATCGAGCCTTCCAGGGCGAAGCTCGGCCGCCCCGCCTGCCGCAGGGCCACGGTCGAGAGCAGGCGGTGATGCGAAGCGATGGGTGCATCACCGGTATTCACCAGGACGAAACAGCCGGTGCCGTAGGTCGCCTTGATCGAGCCGGGCGCGAAGCAGGCCTGGCCGATCGCGGCCGACTGCTGGTCGCCGGCAATGCCGCGGATGGCAATCGCCGCGCCGAACAGGCCGGGTTCCGTCTCGCCGAAATCCCCGGCGCAATCGCGCACTTCCGGCAGGACATTGGCCGGCACGTCGATCAGGTCCAGCAGGCCCTGGTCCCATTTCTGGGTGTTGATGTCGAACAGCAGGGTGCGGGCGGCATTGGTCGCGTCGGTCGCGTGGACCCGGCCGCCGGTCAGGCGCCACAGTAGGAAGCTGTCGATGGTGCCGAAGGCCAGCTCCCCCCGCGCCGCCAGATGCCGCGCCTCGGGCACATGGTCGAGGATCCAGGCGAGCTTGGTGCCGGAGAAATAAGGATCGATGAGCAGGCCGGTCTTGGCCGCAACCATCGCCTCCGCCCCCGCGGCCCGCAGGCGGGCGCAGGTCTCGGCCGTGCGCCGGTCCTGCCAGACGATGGCGTGGTGCAACAGGCGGCCGGTGCGCCGTTCCCACACGCACGTGGTCTCGCGCTGGTTGGTGATGCCGATGGCGGCCACTTCGCGGGCGGAAATGCCGCTGGCGCCCAGCACCTCGCGCGCCACCTCCAGGGTGGCGGTCCAGATTTCCTCGCCGTCATGCTCGACCCAGCCCTGCGCCGGGTAGATCTGGCGCAATTCCCGGCGGGCCTCGAAACGCGGGCTGCCATCCTCGCCGAACAGGATCGCCCTGGTCGATGTCGTGCCCTGATCGATCGCCAGAAGATGCCGGCCGCCCATGATTCCCCCGCCCGTTTCTTGTGCGGCCTGGATGGTTCGCGCTGGGGCGAGCGGGGTCAAGGGCCGCCATGCGCGGCAAGCGATGGTGACGGCGGCGCAATCGTGCCTATATATCGCCTATGGATGGCGCCCAGAACCGGCCGAAGGCCCCTGTGACCCCGCTGATCGATCCGTTCCAGCGGACCATCACCTATCTGCGCGTTTCGGTCACCGATCGCTGCGATTTCCGCTGCCAGTATTGCATGGCCGAGGAAATGACCTTCCTGCCCAAGGCCGACCTGCTGACCTATGACGAGCTGGACCGGCTGTGCTCGGCCTTCATCCGCCGGGCCTGCGCCGCCTGCGCCTGACCGGGGGCGAGCCCCTGGTGCGCCGCGGCCTGATGGACCTGATCCGCGGCCTCTCCCGCCACCTACGGTCAGGCGACCTCGACGAACTGACCCTGACCACCAACGGCAGCCGCCTGGCCCTGTTCGCGCCCGAACTGGCGGCGGCGGGGGTGAAGCGCATCAATGTCAGCGTCGACACGCTGGATCCCGCTGCCTTCAAGGCGATCACCCGCCGGGGCGACCTAGGCGTCGTGCTCGACGGCATTCGTGCCGCCCAGGATGCCGGCATCGCGGTGAAGATCAACACCGTGGCGCTGAAGGGCATCAACGAGGATCAACTGATCCCGCTGGTCGACTGGGCCCATGGGCAGGGCATGGACATCACCTTCATCGAGACCATGCCGCTGGGCGACATCGACGGCGACCGCACCGATCACTACCTGCCCCTGACCCAGGTCCGGGCGCGTCTGGCCCAGCGCTATGCCATGAGCGAGAGCGGCCACCGCACCGGCGGCCCGGCACGCTATGTCCATGTGACCGAGACCGGGCGGCGCATCGGCTTCATCACGCCGTTGACCCACAATTTCTGCGAGACCTGCAACCGCGTGCGCCTGACCTGCACCGGCACCCTCTACATGTGCTTAGGCCAGGAGGATTCGGCCGACCTGCGCGCGGTGCTGCGCGGCGGCGGCGACATCGATGCGGCACTCGACGAAGCCATCGCCCGCAAGCCCAAGGGCCACGACTTCGTCATCGACCGCCCCGGCGCCCGGCCGGCCGTTGCCCGCCACATGAGCACCACCGGCGGCTGATCCCGTATGCCCCCTGCCCATCCGTCCCCTTCCCCCTTGTAATCGGTCATGGCTCGCGAACGCATCACCTTCATCGCGTCGGACGCGAAGGAAGCCCAGGCGGCGCTGCGGCGCCTGCGCGACCGCTATGGCGAGGCGGGCGACAATGCCGACGTGATCGTGGCCCTGGGCGGCGACGGCCTGATGCTGCATTGCCTGCACCAGATGATGGGCGGCACCTTCGCCGACCTGCGCCTGCCGATCTACGGCATGAACCAGGGCACCCTGGGGTTCCTGATGAACCCTTACGCCGAGGACGACCTGCTGGTGCGCCTCGCGGTCGCCGAATCCTCCGTGCTGCACCCTTTGCGCATGCGCGCGCACGGCCGCAACGGCCGGATCA
Organism: Oleomonas cavernae; assembly: GCF_003590945.1. Lineage (NCBI taxonomy): Bacteria > Pseudomonadati > Pseudomonadota > Alphaproteobacteria > Acetobacterales > Acetobacteraceae > Oleomonas > Oleomonas cavernae. The sequence goes on from NZ_QYUK01000011.1 coordinate 1,878,947, forward strand.
GCGAGGCCCTGGCGATCAACGAGGTCTCGCTGTTCCGCGAGACCCACCAGGCGGCCCGCATCCGCATCTTCGTCGACGGCCGCATGCGCCTCGATTCGCTCACCTGCGACGGCATCCTGCTCTCCACCCCGGCCGGCAGCACCGCCTACAACCTCTCGGCCCACGGCCCGATCCTGCCGCTCAATACCGGCGTCCTGGCGCTCACCCCGATCAGCGCCTTCCGCCCCCGGCGCTGGCGCGGCGCCCTGCTGCAGCAGGAGGCGCAGGTGCGCCTGGAAGTGCTGGAAGCCGACAAGCGCCCGGTCTCGGCGGTCGCCGACAACAAGGAAGTGCGCAACATCATCGAGGTCGAGATCAGTGAAGACCGCGAGATCGACCTGCAACTCCTGTTCGACCCCGGCGGCGCGCTGGGCGAACGCATCCTGACGGAACAGTTCGCGCCGTAGATCCCAAGCCAGTGGACAAAACTACCCTCTTAAGTAGAATGTTTTCAGAGAGGGAACCTGATGTCCTTTGTCAAAAACCAGTCGCAGATTTTTTTCAGGTCTGTAGCGGGGCAGACGTATTTTTTTCCGCCTGCTGGGAGACTTGGCAAAGGCTATCTCGTCACGCCCGAGAACAAGATACGAATAGAGACTGCGATCAAGCGATGGTTTGTAGCCTTTGTCGCTTGGCTTATTGCCCAATTCATTCTGTTGTCGGCTCTTGATCTAGACATCGCAATAACGATCATCAGCGCAATTTTTGTTATCTTTATTGCGATTTCGGCGATTTTTATGAGACGCTTAACACAAGGGCTTGAGGAAACGGCAATAAGAATGTCGATCAACGAGGCCATTGAGGACCAGGCACGAAAGATCACAAAGAGGCGGTTGTACTATCTTTTAGGCAGTTCTCTTTTCATGACCGCCGCATCGATCTTCGCTTTCGTCATCTCATTGAAAGACCCTGGCTGGAATACAGCTTATGCCGTTTTGGGCTTCTTCCTGTTTTCGTGTGGACTAACTTACTATGTCCATCTCGCACGCATACGTTCGCGGACTATGCGCTGACATTGCTGCCACACGCTACACTTTGGCGTAATGCTGAGGATAACAACCGCGCACCTGAATCGGCCTGCAACTGCTGTTCGATCTCGGCGGCGCGCTCGGCGAGCACATCCTGACGGAACAGTTCGCGCCTTGATCAAGGCCATCGCCGGCCGATGTAACCTCTCAGCCGTCATCCCCGCGAAGGCGGGGATCCACGGAAATGGCAGGCCCGGACGGCGCCGAGATCCTGGTTTCGGTTCCAGCCCTTGCCCATCGGTGGATCCCGGCCTTCGCCGGGATGACGGCGATTTGTGGGCGAGCGCATTCTGACGGAACAGTTCGCGCCGCAGCTTGCAACCCCATCAGTGTCATCCCGGCGAAGGCCCGGATCCATTGGAATGGCACGCGCAACCTATCGCGCGATACTGGTTTTCAGGCCCCCTTGCACGCCGATGGATCCCGGCCTTCGCCGGGATGACGGCTGGTCTGTTACCCCTTCACCACTTGAAGAACGGTGGCGGGCTGATCGGATGCTTGGCCAGCCAGCCGCCGGTGAGCTGCACCAGGCGCTTGTGGAAGCCGGTGTTGGGAAAGGCGCGCTTCACCTCGCGGATGAAGCGGCGCGGCACGCCGAAGGTGACCAGCCCCAGCGACACGTCGACCAGGTCCGCCTTGCGGAAGACCTCGACCAGGGGATAGCGGTCGTCCGCATAGGCCTTGAGCTTGTGGTGCATGTCGACCATCAGCTCGATCTCGGCGGCCCAGGCCTCGCGCCCGGTCGCCTGCAGATAGTCGCGGGCGCGGCGGACCGACGGCGGCAGATAGTCGAAGGTGCCGTCCGACCAGATGCCGATGTCGTGGAACGCGCCGGCGATCGCGATCTTGTCGCGATCTTCCCCATTACAGTCGCGCAGGGCGAAGCAGAAATTCGCCATGCGGTAGACGTGATTGCGATAGGCCGTGAAGTCGCCGCCGATCTGGCCGCGCCAAGTGTCGAGGATTTCCTCGAGCAGGGCCAAGTTCTCCACTGGTACCATTGCGCCCTCGCCCCGTTTCCGCGCCATCAAGGGTGGCGGCCCGGCCCATCCTTGGCAAGGCCCGCGAGAGACGGCGCCCCCTCATTCAGGTGGTCCGCGACGATGCGCAGGGCGGCGGCCTGGCGGTTGGCCACCGTGTTGCGATGGCAGCCGATCAGGCGCGCGAGCTTGGCCACCGAAATGCCGCTGGCCAGGGCCCAGGCGATGCGCCGCTGCGGCTCGCTCAGCCAGCGCAGCCAGTCGATGGTCGCCTCCAGCCGATCGATGGCGCCGGGGCTGGGCGGCCCCAGGCTCACCTTGGGCCCGTCGGCGCCATAGGCGGTGACCGCGTCGCGCACCACTTCGGGCCAAGCGGAACGCAGGCCGAGGCGAAACCGTGCCTCGGCATCGGGTAGGCGGCGCAGGGTGTCGGCGGCTTCCTCCAGGCGCAGTTCAACCATTTCCGCCGTCCACATCCGCATCCCTCCCCGTCGCCTGATCGGCAAAGGATAGGGTTAAAAGAGAACATTTCAAGAACTATTTGCCCAATCCGGGCAAATGTTGTATAAAACACTGACACGTAATGGGAGCACTCTTGTGCAGAACCGTCTGGCCGAATTGCGCCGCCGCGCGGGCCTGACCCAGGACCAACTGGCGGAGCGGGCGGAAACCGGCCGCTCGCAGATCGTCAAGCTCGAACGGGGCGAACGCCGCCTGACCGTGGACTGGATGCTGCGCCTGGCCCGCGCCCTGAACTGCGAGCCCAAGGACCTGCTGCCGCCCGAACCCGGCCCCGCGCCCACGCCGTCGGCCCCCTCCGGCCCTGGGCCACCGGCCCCGGCGGCATGCCGGCGCGCGACCTGCCCGTCTGCGGGGCGGCGCGGGGCGGCGCCAACGCCCTGTTCGTCGACCAGGGCAACGCGCTCGAACACGTCTTCCGCCCGGCCCAGCTCGACGGCGTGGGCAACGCCTTCGCCGTCTACGCCGTGGGCGACTCGATGGAGCCCAAATACCAGGCCGGCGACCTCCTCTTCATCAACCCCAACCTGCCCCCGGTGAAAGGCTGCTTCGTCGTCGTCGAACTGGGCGACCACGAGGCTTACGTGAAGCAGTTCGTGCGCCAGTCGGACGACATGCTGATGCTGAGGGAGTTCAGCCCGGTGATGCGGGACATCCCGATCGAAGCCGACCGGGTGAAAGCGATCTACCGGGTGGTGGGCAGTTGGGAGGGGCGGTAACCCCCTCCCCCGTCATTCCGGCGAAAGCCCATGGGTGTCCGGGATTTGATATCTCATGGATTACGTTCATGCCTGAACACGCCTCTCGTCGTCATGGCCGGGCGAAGTCCCGGCCATCCACGTCGCCAAGCTGCCTATGCCGTCAACAGATGTGGCTCGTCCCGACGTGGATGACCGGGACAAGCGATGACCGGGACAAGCCCGGTCATGACGATTGAGAGTGGTGCCCAGATTCAGGAAGAGAACCTCACGCCGCCCGAATGGTCGGGATACCGCTGACGTCGACATCGCGCTCGGCATGCCAGGTGTCGTGGGCGGCCTGCATGCGGATCCAGATGCCAGGGCCGTCGCCGAAGAGCTTGCCCAGGCGCACCGCCACCGTCGGCGAGACCGGCTTGCGCATGGCGATGATATCGTAGAGGTGCTGCCGCGAGATGCCGAGCAGGCGGGCGATCTCTGCCTTGGGCAGCTTGACATCGAGGAGAATATCCTCGATCGCCTCTCCCGGATGGGTCGGCGGCCGGTTAGGGTTGCGCACGGCAGAATGGTCGGCCATCACAATCTCCTCAGTGATACTGCTCGAAGTCCACGCGACAGGCGTCGCCGCCGCTGGTACACCAATTCCGCCTTCTTGCCGTCATTCCAGCGAAAGCTGGAATCCATTCTGATCCAGAGTGTTGCCGACATGGATTCCAGCTTTCGCTGGAATGACGCTTGGAAATCGAGAGTGCGTGGTTCGACAGGCTCACCATGAGGACAATCTTTTTGCCATAAAGGCTTTCCTCATCCTGAGCCTGTCGAAGGACGCAGGACCGGCCTGCAAACCGGTCCTGCGCTGTTTCCGGCAAGATTACTCCCCGTAGCCCACGATGCTCTTGAGCTCCAGGAAGTCGTGGATGCCCCAGTCGGCGTATTCGCGGCCGTTGCCGGACTGTTTGTAACCACCGAAGGCCGAATGCGTATCCCAATCCGGATAGTTGATGTTGACCGTGCCGGCACGCAGCTCGCGCGCCACTTCGCGGGCGTGGGCGAGGTCCTTGGACTGGACATAGGCGGCCAGGCCATAGACCGTGTCGTTGGCCTTGGCGATCGCCTCGTCTTCCGACTCATAAGGCAGGATCGACAGCACCGGGCCGAAGATCTCTTCGCGCGAGATGGTCATCTCGTGCTTCACGTCGCCGAAGATGGTCGGGCGGACGTAGTAGCCGCGGTTGAGGCCGTCGGGCCGGCCCAGGCCGCCGGTGACCAGGGTCGCCCCCTCGTCGATGCCGGATTTGATCAGGCGCTGGATCTTGTCGTACTGCACCTGACTGACCACCGGGCCCAGCACCGTATCCTCGGCATTGGGGTCGCCGACCTTGTGGGTCTCGGCCGCGGCCTTGGCAACCGCCAGGGCCTGGGCATGGGCAGCCGCCGGCACGAACATGCGGGTGGGCGCATCACAGGACTGGCCGGAATTGCCGAAGCAGGCGCCCACGCCCTGGGTGACAGCATCGGCGAGGTCGGCGTCGGGCAGGATGATGTTGGCCGACTTGCCGCCCAGTTCCTGGGCCACGCGCTTCACCGTGTCGGCAGCCGACTTGGCGACGATGATGCCGGCGCGGGTCGAGCCGGTGAAGGAGACCATGTCGACATCGGGGTGCGAGGCGATGACCTGGCCGACCGAGGGCCCGTCGCCGTTCACCAGGTTGAACACGCCCTTGGGCAGGCCGATCGCATCGACGATCTCGGCAAAGACGATGCCGCTGATCGGCGCGATTTCCGAGGGTTTCAGCACCATGGTGCAGCCGGCGGCGAGCGCTGGCGCCACCTTGCAGACGATCTGGTTGAGCGGCCAGTTCCACGGCGTGATCAGGCCGACGACGCCGATGCCTTCCTTGACCATGCGGGTCTTGCCCCGGGCATGTTCGAACTCGTATTCCCGGAGTGCCTTGATGGTCGCTTCCAGGTGGACCTGGCCGGCCCAGGCCTGGGCCGCGCGGGCAAACGAGAGCGGCGCGCCCATCTCCTGCGTCACCGCCTGGGCGATGTCCTCGTAGCGCGCATTGTAGACTTCGAGCAGGCGCTCGAGGAAGGCCAGACGCTCGGCCTTGGTGGTCTTGGTGTAGCTGGGGAAGGCAGCCTTGGCGGCGGCCACCGCGCGATTCACGTCGTCGGCATTGCCGACCGAGATCTTGGTATAGGGCTCCTCGGTCGCCGGGTTGATCACGTCGAGGGTGGCGGGGGTAATGGGATCGACCCAGGCGCCGTCGATGTAGAATTTGAGGTGATTGGACATGATGAGCTTCCCTCGCGTGACGTCGAATAAGCCGACTGACCGCTCATTCTTGGCACGGCTGCGGGGCGCCTGAAAAGCCCCTGCGCATAGCAGGGCGGGTTCGGCGAAAGCCGGCTCAGCCGAAGAGGTCGCCCTTGGCCGGCTCGTCGTCCACCGAGTCGACGACGATGCGGTTGCGCCCCGCGAGCTTGGCGGCATAGAGCGCCCGGTCGGCCTGGCCGACGAGATCGGACGAGCGATGCTGGCCCTTGAGCGGGAGCATGGCGGCGACACCGGCACTGACCGCGAGGAAGCCGCTGGGATCGCCACCATGGCGGATGGCCAGTTCGCGCACCGCCAGCCTGATCTTCTCGGCCACCGCCTGGGCGCCCATGGCATCGGTCCCGGGCAGCAGGACCACGATTTCCTCCCCGCCATAGCGCGCGGCAATGTCGCCGGGACGCTCGATCATGCGCAGCACGCACTGGCTGACGGCGCGCAGGCAGGTGTCGCCCGCCGGGTGGCCGTAGTAGTCGTTGTAGGCCTTGAAATAGTCGACATCGATCATGATCAGCGCCAGCGAATTCCCCGCCCTGATCGCCCGGCGGAATTCGCGGTCGAGCGCGCCGTCGAAGTGCCGCCGATTGGCGAGGCCGGTCAGGGCGTCTTCGAGCGCCCAGGCCTCGAGCATCTGGTTGGCCTTGGCCAGGCGGTCGTTGGCCTCGGCGATCTGCGCCTCGGCGGCCTTGGCACGGGTGATGTCGCGCACCACCGCGAGATAGCCTTGGCCCTCGGCCAGCCTGCGCACGTTGGCCTCGACCCAGACGTAGGAGCCGTCCACGCGCCGGCCACGGCAGCGCACGCTGGCGCGGCCATGATCCGCATCGGGCGACGCGAGCACCGCCTCGATCGCCGGCAGATCGTCGGGACAGAGGATGGCGCGCAGGTCCGTGCCCTCGATGTCGACCGGGTCGTAGCCCAGGAGATCGCGGATCGCCGGCGAGACGTAGAAGCAGTGAAAATCAGTGCCCAGGCGCATGATCATGTCGGTCGCATTGTCGGCCAGCAGGCGGTAGCGTTCCTCGCTGTCTTTCAGCGCCGCCTCGGCCGCCTTGCGGTCGGAGATGTCGCGCAATGCGCCCAGGAGCGCCGCGGGCTGGCCCGTCACCGGGTCGCGCACCAGCCGCAACTCGGCCTCGACCCAGATCCAGCGGCCGTCGCGGTGGCGGATGCGATTGGCCACCGAGGCCCGGTCGCGCCCGGCAGCCACCTGGCGGAACACCGCCTCGACCCGTGCCGCATCATCGGGGTGGACCTGGTTGACCGGCCTGATCCCCATCAGCTCCTCGGGCGCGTAGCCCAGGATCTCGCGGCTGGCGGGAGACACGTAACGGCGCACGAAATCGAGATCGAGGCGGAAGATCATGTCGGTCGAATTCTCGGCCAGCAGGCGGTAGCGCGCCTCGCTGTCCGACAGTTTCTCCTGCGCCGCCGCCAGGGCCCCCGCCATGTCGGCCAGGGTGCGGTCGAGGGCCAGGAGTTCCGCCGCATGCCAGGACGACAGGTTCGCCCGCGCCGTGAAATCGCCGCCGCCAAAGCGCCTGGCAGCCCGGCCGAGGGCGGCAATGGGCCTGACCAGGAAACGATCGCCCAGCCACCACGCCAGAATCGTGGCCCCCAGGCTGACCGCCAGGGCCAGGCCGAGGCCGATCATCATCCGCTGGTCGGCGCCGGCAAGCACGGCGGCGCGGGACAGGCCGACCGCCAGCACCGCGCCGGAAAACCCGTCGGGCAGCGGGGCGAAGCCGAAGATCCGCTCGACACCGTCGAGGTCGCGAATCCTGGCGATGCCGCCCTGGGGCTGTGCGGCGAGAAGGCGGGCCAGCGCTTCGTCGGGAACCGTCCGGCCGACCCAGCGGGCGCTATCGGGCGAGCGCGCCAGCACGGCACCCGACTGCGGCTCCATCACCAGGACAGTCTGGTCGGGGCTGTCGATGGCCTGGCCCGCGAGTTGCGAAAGCCATTCCAGATTGATGCTGATGAAGATCATGCCCGTGCCGCCGGGGAGTGGCAGGGGACTGGCGGCAACGATCGTAGGCTTGCCGGTGGTCTTGCTCATCACCAGCCCGCCGACCACGAAGCCGGGCGCATCGGGGGCGGTCACCCGGGTGAACAATTCGGTACCGAAACCGGGACGCTGCTCGGTGATCAGGCTGTGACAGAGGAGGGTGCGATCGATGCCGATGACGCCCATGGTGGCAAATTGCGGCCGGGCACCGGCGATCGCCTTCAGGGTCTCGTGGCAGGTCCCGGGAACAGCCTCGGCCACGGCCGGCATGGTGGCGAGCAGCCCCAGCAGCAGGCGGGTATCCCTGAGGACTTCGGCCTGCTCGCCGGCACCCCGCGCGGCAAGTTCAGCGACCCGGCTGCGGGCGGCGTCGAGCGCCAGCCGCCGGTCGGCGACGCTGCCGGCGAAGAGCAGCGCCAGCAACGGCACGACCGCCGCCAGGGCAAGCAGGACCACCCGAAGGCGCAGGCCCGTCGTCATGCCAAGCAATTACAAGTACGGTCAGGCACGGCGCCATAGCTCCCCGGACGGAAGGACCAACGACCGAAACTCTAACCGCCGCGGCCCTACCGTTTGGTTAACCAGGGTTACGCGACGTCTTTGCGGCGTTCGGCCTCGGGCACCCACTTCTCGATCATGCCCGACAGGTTGTCGACCGCACCCGGCACCAGGCCCCGGGCAAGGAAGCGCTTGCGGTCGACCCAGCCGGGCAGGTCCAGGCGGTCGCACGGTTCGCGCCGGAAGCCGAACTTGGCGTAGTAGTCGTAGTCACCCACCAGGATGACGATGCGGTGGCCCTGGCGCTGGGCCTCGGCCAGGCCGTGCCACATCAGGGCGACGCCGATCCCCTCGCCCCGCCGGGCGGGATCGACGGCCAGGGGGCCGAGCAGGATCGCCTCGGTATCGCCGTTGACCAGGATCGGCCAGAAGCGCAGGGAGCCGACCAGCTTGCCCACGTCATAGGCGACGAAGCACAGGGCCGGGATGGGCGGCACGCCGTCGCGGAACTTGTAGACCGTCTTCTTGAAGCGTTCGGCACCAAAGGCCGTATCGATCAGGGTTTCTATGGCGGGGCCGTCTTCCGGCCGTTCCAGCATCAACGTGGTCATGAGGCTTCACTAGTCGATTGGGCACAAGAGCCCGTGAACAGATCGTGCCGGCGGCCGACAATGGGCCCGCCCTGCACCGTCAAATCCTGTGCGTCACGCGCACGCCTGCGGTCCGGGCCAGGGGTCCGGGCAGGCAAAGGGTTCGTCGTCGCAGCATCACGTGCCTCATGGGGACATCACCTAACACAACTGAACACACGCCCAATGGCCGATCGACGACAGTTCCGGGGTGATTTGAAGTCGTTGCCTATACGCAACGCCTGCGCCAAGCTTGGGTTCCCGCGAACAAGCGGCGGCCGCAGAGCCGCCCGGCGGGTTCAGGGAGGAAATCATGGGTGCCAGCGTGTGGCCCCTGGCGGCGACATTGGCGTTGCTGGCGGCCTGCCCGGCCCTGGCGGCCGAGCCGCCCAAGCGCGGCACGCCGCTCACCGGGGCCGAAATCCGCCAGTTGTTCGACAACAACACGGTCGATTCCGTGGTCGGGGTCTATGACTCGACGGCGCGCGGCTTCCACCATCCCGATGGCGAACTCGATATCTACGGTTCAGTGCGCTACTTCGACCATGACAAGCAGCGCATGGACACCTACGAGCGCACCGACACGGGCGACTGGTGGGTCGAGGGCGACCTCTACTGCATCCACCCGCACAAGATCGCCTTTGGTTTTACCGACTGCCTGGAGGTGCGGCGCGACGGCGACGAACTGCTGTTCTACTTCACCCAGTGTACGCTCAAATCCTCGGACTATTGCGCCAAGGGCCGCCTGGGCGGCCGAGGTAACGTACTGCCCGGCGACCAGGTCATCCCCGCCCTCACCAACTGACGGAAAAACAAGAAAATGCTCAGTGCCGATGCTTACGCTTCCCACGATGCCCTCGGCCTCGCGGCCCTTGTCGCTGCCGGCGAGACCACCCCCGACGATTTGCTGACCCTTGCCCTGGCCCGGGTGGCCGCGGTCAACCCCAGGATCAACGCGGTCTTCCACCTGGTGGAGGCCGAGGCCCGCCAGGCCATCGCCCAGGGCCTGCCCAAGGGGCCCTTCGCCGGCGTGCCGATGCTGATCAAGGATCTGAACGCCCATGTCACGGGCTGGCCGCTGACCAACGGCAGCCGCCTCTACGACGGCTTCGTCTGCGATCACGACAGCACCCTGGTGGCGCGTTTGCGCGCCGCCGGCTTCGTCCTGTTCGGGCGCACCACCTCGCCCGAGTTCGGCATCACCTCGACCACGGAAAACCAGGTCCACGGCATCACCCGCAACCCCTACGACCTGTCGCGCACCTCGGGCGGCTCCTCGGGCGGGGCCTCGGCGGCGGTCGCGGCGGGGATCATCCCGCTGGCCCATGCCTCGGACGGCGGCGGCTCGATCCGCATTCCCGCGGCGGCCTGCCACCTGTTCGGCCTGAAGCCCAGCCGCGCCCGCAACACCATGGGGCCGGACGCGGGCGAAGGCTGGGGCGGCATGTCCACCGTCCACGCCGTGGGCCACAGCGTGCGCGATGCCGCCGCCCTGCTGGACGTCACCTCGCCCTTCGTCCATGGCGATCCCTATGTCGCCCCGGCCCCGGCCCGCTACTACCTGTCGGAAGTGGGCGCGCCCGTCGGGCGCCTGCGCATCGCCTTGTGCCTGGAAGCGATGAACCCGACGCCGCTGGAGGCCCCTGCCCTCGAGGCGGTCGACTTCATGGCCGGCCTGCTGAGGCGCCTGGGCCACGACATCATCGAGGTGAAGCGGCTGCCGGTGGACGGCCCGGCCCTGAGTGCCGCCCAGCGCAGCATCATCTCGGCCAGCCTGGCGCGCACGGTGGCCCAGCGCCTGGCTGCCATCCACCGCGCCTCGGCCGCCGACCTGCTGGAGCCGGTGACCGGCTTCATGGCCGAAGGCGGCCACATCGAACCGGCCACCGCCTATCTCGACGGCATCGCCGCGATCCATCTGGCCGGGCGCCAGATGGCGCGGTTCTATGACGAGGGCGATTACGACTTCATCCTCTCGCCGCTGCTGCCCGAGGCGCCGCCGCCGATCGGCCTGCTGTCGCTCTCGCCGGCCGACCTCGACGTCTTCGTCGCGGCGATCGGCCGCTATTCGGCCTATACCGGCCTGCAGAACATGACCGGCCAGCCGGCCATGTCGATTCCCTGCGGCCTCGACGCCCAGGGCCTGCCCCGCGCCGTGCAATTCGCCGGCCGCCTGGGCGACGAGGCCGGCCTGCTGCGCCTGGCCGCGCAATTGGAGACGGAAGCACCCTGGGCCCAGGTACGGCCGTCGCTGTAACCTGAAAAGCCCTCTCCTCCGAGGGAGGAGAGGGTTGGGTGAGGAGGTCTGTGGCGCACAGCGCCTGCCCTGACCACCACCTCTCCCTTCCCATCGCTGACGCGATGGGCCCCTTCCCTCTCCCCCGCAAGCGGCGGAGAGGGAGCCATTCGGTTACGAGAATCCCACGAGTAACTGCGCCGTGCCGGCAGCGAGGCCGGTCACCGCGCCCAGCACCAGCAGGATCCACTCATCCTCCTGGAAGGCCGGGCGCAGCATGTCCTGGAATTCCGATGCCGGCAGGGCACGGATGCGCTCGGCCAGCTTTTTGGCCAGCAATGCCGCGCGTTCCCGGTTGAACTTCTCGTCCTCCATGGGCTCCAGCGCCAGGTCGGCGGAGCGTTCGGCGATGCTCGATTTCATCGCCGCGTAGGCTTCGGCGCCCAAGGTGAGCTGCATGGTGGCGCGGGCGACCGGGGATTCCAGGATGGGCGCGATGCGCCGCTTGACGATAGACTTGGTGCGGCTCGAATACTTGCCGGTGATGATCTCGCGGGTGATGCGGCCGATGGTGAGCATCTCGCCCGCGGTCAGTTCGGCGAATTTGTCGGCGACCTCGTTCTGGCGTCGCAGGAACAGGCCCTGGACGCGGAACGGGCCGACCTTCACCGGGTTCAGCGGCCGGAACACCATGGCCAGCGCCACCCAGTTGGTGATCAGGCCCAGGGCCGCCGCGTAACCCGGCAGCATCCAGTGGGCGGGGATGAAATAGAACAGCGCCATCTGGACGAAGCCGAAGCCCAGGCCGATCCAGAAGCTGACATTGACGATGAACTTGAATTCCTTGTTCCCCACCTCCTGGAACAGGCGCACCATCAGGCTGCGGTCGGCGGCGATCTGCTTCACCACCATGTCGCGGATGTCGACCAGATTGTCGACCTCGCCCATGATCTCCATCATCATCTCGAGCATCACGTCGGGCAGCTTGTCGCGGACATGGGCATAGACCCGGTTGCGCACCATCCGGGGCAGGTTCTGCCACAGGACCTTGTTCTGCTCCTCCATCGTCTCGTCGACGATTTCCTCGATCCGCTGGGTGATGGCGTTGGCGACATAGCCGGCGATCAACTCCGGCTCCATCTGCATCAGGAAATCGCCGACCGAGCCCAGCTTCGCCAGGGTCTTGTCGACGACGATGCCGGCCATCTTCTCGGCCTTGCGCGGGATGATGCCCTGCCAGCCCAGGTACAGCGGCCGGTAGCCGGCGAATTCGATGGGATAGAAGACCATCTGGATTGCCATCCAGACATGGACCCAGGTGACCACCGCGGCGACCACGGGGATGCTAACGAAGCCCCAGAAATCAGGCCGCGCGTAAAGCTCCTGCCAGAAGGCAGCCAAGTCGATCATCGAGCGCTCTCTCCCCCGCCCATTTGGCAGGAAAGCTAGGGCGCGCCGGGTGGGGTCACAAGGGAGAAATCACCCGTATCGGAACACTTCCAAATGCGATATATCCAGCGAATACTGCTCGTACAGATTGCTGACGGGTGCTTCATCTCCATAACAGAGTGCTTCGCGCCGCCGGGGGAAAAGTGGTCAAGATCGTCAGCCAGCCGACCTCCATCCTGACCCAGCCGCTGAATCTCGAAATCAATGGCGCGCCCGGTACGCCCGGCGAAATTCCTCCCTCGCCCCCCATCATCCCCGAATTCTTCGACCTTCCGTTCATCCTGAACGGCACGGTGGAGGCCGCATCGGCCAGCGGGTTTACGCTCACCCACGCGGACTTGGCCGAGACGCAATTCTCCGGGGTTGCGGTCTCATTTCTGGAAACTGTTCCGCCCAGTCCCGGCCCGAAAGATGGGTTTGTGGTCCTCCGGTCCCACTCACCGGAAATCGAATTCCGTGGCATCGGCCTTCGGCATGACAGCGACGGCAATCCCATCAGCGGCCTGATCACCGGCTACTCGGCAACGGATTCCACCACCGGAAAGGTGATCTTCGAGATATCCGGCATAACCATCCACATCTCGTCGCTGATCGCGGCCGCACAGACAGAGACGACGGCGGACGATTTCCGCCTGTTCAACCTGGGCGGTGACGACCTCTTCATCGGCGGTGACGCCAGCGAGATGATCGACGCCGGTCGGGGCAATGACAGGCTTTTCGGCTTCGGCGAGAAGGACACGCTGCACGGCGAAGCGGGCAATGACCGGCTCTATGGTGGCGCCGATTCAGACAGGCTCGATGGCGGCGCGGGCCGGGATCTCCTGGACGGTGGCGAAGGTGCCGACCGGATGGTCGGCGGCAGCGGCGACGACGTCTACGTGGTCGACGCCAGCGACGACGTGGTGACCGAGCTTGCCGACGGCGGCAGGGATACCGTGCGCGCCTACGCGAGCTTCGAGCTTCAAGGACCGATCGAACATCTCATCCTTGTCGGCAACAGGTTGCTGTCGGGGACAGGCAGCGATCTCGACGACTTCATCACCGGCAACGCCGGACGCAGCCATCTCTTCGGCAATGGCGGCAGCGACCGGCTGGATGGCGGCCAAGGCGCCGATGTGCTGAACGGTGGCCTGGGCCGCGACCACCTCGCCGGCGGTCAAGGGGCCGACCGCTTCGACTACGACTCCGTCGCGGACTCCAGGTCCGGCGGCCAGGGCAGCGACATCATCCTGGACTTCAGCATCGGCGAGGATCAGATCGACCTGAGTGGCATCGACGCCGACGGCGTGGCCAGCGGCGATCAGGGCTTCACCATCGCCGATCAGTTCCACGGCGCGGCGGGCGAATTGATCATCACCCACCGGAATGGCAGCACATTCATCTATGCCGACGTGGGCGGCGACGGCAGCGCGGACTTCGATCTTTGCCTGCGCGGCGAATACAGCCTGTCGGCGACCGATTTCCTGCTTTGACTTGGTGCGCCCAGGCCCCGGGGACGGTGGCCGTCCCCCTCACTGTTCGGCATCATGGGCGTGGCCGATGGCCTGGCGCAGGCGCTCGTCGAGCTTGCCGGCGTGGAAGATGACCTTGCCGTAGTGCACGGCCTTCACTGCCGTGAACGGCACCTCGAACTCGCCGCCGTTCTCGACATGGAGCACGATGCCGCCCTTGTGGACGCCACGAACAGAGCCGAACTCTTCGCCACCGTCCTTGAGGAAGGCCTGGTCGCCGATCTCGATCTTGTCCTGCATGGTCCAGACATCCTCTTTGTGGGCGGTGCCGCCCAGCCTCCGGCAGGATAGTACGATCCGGCCTGGGCTCAAACAGGTGACCTGCCCACTGCTGGACCGCATGCCCCTCGCCGGACTTTTTTCACCCCGGCTGCTGCCATCCTGGTCCCGGACACCTCACTCGTTACGCATTTGGGACGGAATTTCCGTTGACCGCCAATCGCCGTCAATTTACGATTTCTTAAGGATATTATCTGGAATACACGAACAAATTGCGGGATCAATACTAAAACGCGAAGCCGCGAAGTAGTTGGCAGTTGTTTTTGCAGGGAGGAGACCGCCCATGAGTAGCATCCACCGCCTCGCCCTCGCGTTGTCCCTCGCGGCGGCGCCAGTGGCTGCTTTCGCCGCGACCCAGGGCAGCCTCGGGCCGACGTCGACCGGGTCCCTGGTGATCACCCTGGCGGCACCCAACCTAGTCCGCATCAGCGCCCTCGACGACATCAACCTCGGCACCTTCAGCGGCACGGCCCTGGCCGGCGGCGACGATGTCTGCATCTTCTCCAATACCGGCGGCTACAACGTGACCGCCAGCGGCGACGGCACCGGCAGCGCCTTCGAACTGACCGGCTTCAGTACCGGCGACGCCGTGCCCTACAATGTCCAATGGGCGACGACGGCCGGTGCCACCTCCGGCACGGCATTGACCGCCGGCACCCCGCTCACTGGGCTTGGCGGCAGCTTCACTAACCCGACCTGCCGCGGCGGCGCCCAATTGAACGCCCGCGTCCTGGTCGACGTCACCGAAGCCGTGCTGAGCGAAGCGCCGGCGGACAACTATACGGGGACCTTGACCCTGCTCGTCGAGCCGCAGTGAGCGATGGCGGGGCGGCTTCTCGCCTCCGCCCTCGCCGCGGCTCTCCTTGCCGGCCCCACGGCCGGTATCGTCCTGGGGCAGTCCGCCCAGATCGCGGGCCTGTCGGATGTGGCCTTTGGAACCTGGCCCGGCGCAGGCGACCTGGAGCGGGACATTCGCCTCTGTGTCCGGCGCACCGGCCCGGGCGGCGGTACTTATGACCTTCTTGCGGGCGGCGCCGCCGTCGGCCAGCACTTCGCGGTCGTGAACGGCGTGGTCAGCCTGCCCTTTTCGCTCTCCTTCAACGACGGCTCGGGCTGGCGCGAGGTGCCCGGCCCCAACAGTACCCTGACCGGCCTGCGTGGCGCCGAACGCTCGCCCGCGCAGTTCAACAATTGCCTGGCCGGGCAGGGAACGCCCGAACGATTGCGCATCCGCTTCCTCGAATCCGACCTCGCCCAGGCCCCCGCCGGACAGTATGCAGGCACGCTCATCCTCACCGTGTCCCCACAGTAAGCGCGCCGCAACACTGCTCGCCCTCTGGATGGCGGCCTGTCTGCCGCCGCACGGGCCGGCGCGTGCCGCGGAGATCATCCAGACCGCGCCGCCCCCCGGCTTCGACGACCTGCGGCAGCCGCAGGACGCACTGGTCGACGTGATCTATGACGGCGAGCCGATTGGCGCCTTCGCCGCAACCTTCCGGCCGGGCGCCATCCGCTTCGCCGATCCGGCAGCACTCGCCGGGGCCGTGCCCGGCCTCGCGGAGCGCGAGGCGGTGACCGCGGCGCTGAGCGGCGACCTCGAGACCCATGCGGAGCGGCTGTGCGGGGTGGCCCCGGTACCCGGCTGCGGCGTGCTCGAGCCCACGGTCGCCAGCGTCATCTTCGACGCCGACCGCTTCCGGGCGACGCTCTTCCTGGCCATCTCCTATCGCGGCACGGCAGCCGGCGGCCAATATCTGCCGGCGCCCGCCGACCGGCCGGGCTTCGTGCAGTCTTTCGCGGCGGCGGCGTCGAGCGGCGAGGACGACCTGGCCGGCTCGCGGACCTCCGTGCGCTCCTTCTCGTTGCTGAGCCTGGGGGCTGCCCGCCTGATCGCCGACACGGCCGCCGATTCACAACAAGGCGGCGCCCTGGACCGGCTCGAGGTTCAATATGATCACGAGCGCTGGCGCGGCGAAGCGGGCCTTTACCGGACCACGCTGATGCCGCTCCTGGGCGAGCGGCGCTTCCTGGGCGCCGGGCTCACCACCACGCTCGACACGCTGCGCGATGCGGACCAGGCCAGCGGCAGCCGCCTCTCGGTGTTTCTCGCCTCGCGCGGCCAGGTCGAGGTCTATCGCGAGGGGCGCCTCCTGAGCGCGCGGAGTTACGAGGCCGGCACGCGGGAACTCGAAACCCGCGACCTGCCGGATGGCGCCTATCTCGTGACCCTGCGCGTCGTGACCCAGGGCAACGTGCGCGAGGAAACCCGCTTCTTCGTGAAGAACGCGGCGATTCCGCCCGCGGGCCTGCCGTTCTGGGAACTGGACGCCGGCGTGCTGGCGGACGACGACATCTCGCTGACGCCCGAGGCGGGCGGCACGCCGTTCGTCCACGCCGCCACGCGCTATCGCCTGTCCGATTCCTTCGCCCTGGGCGGCGACCTCGTCGTCGGCAGCCGGCAGCAGGGCATCGGCGGCCTGTTCTACTATCAGTTACAGCAAGTGCAACTGCAGCTCGACTCCTTCGCCAGCACGGACGGCGTCTACGGCCTGGGCCTGGCCGCGCGCGGCGACAACGGCCCTTTCAGCTACAGCGGTTCCATCCGGCGGATCTGGGGCGGCGAGGCGCCCCGGCGCAGGGCCGCGCAAGACACCGACGACGACCTGAGCTTCATCCTCCGCGACCCGGACGATCTCTTCGACGCGGGCGGCGCGGCAACCCAGGTCAACCTGGCGCTCGACTATCATTTCGAAGACGGGCCGCACCTGGGGCTGCGCGCGCTCTATCTCGCCGGGGCCGACGACGTCGAGACCTATGCCGCCGGGCCGATCGTGTTCTGGCCGCTGTTCAGCGACGGCGCGCTGCGCCTCGACCTCTCCGCCCAGGCCACGGCAACCGAGGAACAGCAGTTCGTCTTTGCGCAGCTACGCCTCTCGTGGGGCGACGGGGACATCGACGTGACCAGCGAGGCCGGCTGGTCGGGCGCCGTCGCCGGCGACGAGCAGGGGGACAGCAGCAGCGGCCCCTTCGGGCGCGCCCAGGCGATCTGGCACACCGCGCAGGCTGCCGGCGAGCGGCTGGACCTGTCAGCCGCCACGGCGGCCGACAGCCGGCGCACGGAAGTCTCGGCCGGGCTCGACTACCAGGGGCCGAAAGGCCGGGTCGACGCCGAGATCGCGCACGAGACCGACGGCGGCACCCGCTATGCCGGCAACCTCTTCGTCAATGTCGTGGGCGATCCCGATGCGCTCGCCTGGGGCGGCAACGAGGTGCGCGGCAGCGCCGTCATCGTCGCCGTGTCCGGCCGGCCGGACACCGTCTACCGGGTCCTGATCGACGAGCAGCCGCGGGCCGAGGTTGCCGCCGGCGCCAGGCTGGTGCTGCCGCTGGAGCCCTACAAGAGCTATGACGTCAGGATCGTCCAGAAGAGCGGCGGGCTCGTCGACTACGACGCCTCGCCCCGCCGGGTCACGCTCTACCCCGGCAACGTGACGACGCTTCAATGGAATGCGGCCCGTTTCGTCTCGCTCTTCGGCCAGGCGACGACGCCCGGGGGGGCCCCCTCGCCAACGCGCGCATTCCGGCCCTGCAACCCGCGGCCTTCACCGATGCCGCGGGCTATTTCCAGGTCGAGCTCGGGGCCGACGCCACCGAGCTGATCCTGGCGCCGGCGGCCGGCGGAATCTGCCGCATTACCCTGCCGCCCCTGCCGCCCGAGCAGGATTTCGTCGAACTGGGCACCCTGCCCTGCCGATCCGAGTGAGCCCGAGCCATGCTGCGCCGCCCCGCCCTCCTCATCGTCCTCGTCGCCCTCGCCGGGCAGATCGGCACCGACGGCGCGCGCGCCCAGATGGCGCTCAACGAGGTCGTGGTCGAGTTCCAGCCCGGGGCCCTGCCCCGGGAAGACATCGAGGTGACCAATACCGGCGAGGAGAACCTCTATCTTCAGGTCGAGCCGCGCGAGGTCCTGGCCCGGGGACGGACAGGGAGGAGCGCGTCGAGCGTGCCAATCCCCACGATCTCGGCCTGCTGGTCAGCCCGACCCGCCGGGTGATCGAGCCCGGGGCACGGCGGCTCGTGCGCCTCAGCCTTCTGGAGGCGCCGACCGACCGCGAGCGGGTGTGGCGCGTCGCGTTCCGGCCGATGGTGGGCGAGACCAGTGCCGAGGGCTCGGCGCTCAAGGTGCTGGTTGCCTATAATATCCTGGTCATCGCCCTGCCGCCCGCCCCCCGGGCCGAGGTGGCGGCAAGGCGCAACGGCCGGACCTTGTTCCTCGAGAACCACGGCAACAGCAACGCGCTGCTGTTCGACGGCCGCCAATGCGACGCCGCGGGCGGCAACTGCCGGGAACTGCCGAGCCGGCGGCTCTATGCGGGCAACGACTGGCGGCTGGAACTGCCCTACGACACGCCGGCGGAGTGGCGCGTCGAGGTCGCCGGCAAGATTCTCAACAACCGCTACTGACCCTTCCGGCGTTACTCGGGCTCGAGGACGACCAGGCCCGCGGCGGGGCTCGGGCCGGGCTTCAGGCTCAGGCGCGCGTCCGTCGTGCAGCCCGCCGGGTCGCTGCGCACGCGGGTTCCAGCACCCGGCGTGCGGCCCAGGGCCGCGGCGACGGCTCCATCGAGGCAGGGGCTCGACGATCTCGACGATACCGGGGTCGCAACGCCCGCGGCTGCGTTGCGATCGGGAATGACCAGGGTTATCCCTGCGCTGGCCGTGGACGAGCGGCCGAGCACGCCGTCCGACGCTGCCAGGGCCGGCGCGGGGACGGCAGCGGCCAGCAAGGCCGTCAGGGTCGCGGCGAAGGCGGCCATGCGTGTCTGCTCGGCGAGGACGGCGTCGAGGCGCCCGGCGCTCAGCCGGCCGCGGCGGACCAGAATATCGCCGATGCGCTCGCCGGGCGCGGCCGCCCGGGCCTGCAGGGTCAGGGCCTCGGAAAGGTCGTCGGGGGTGACCCAGCCGTGCGCGAGCAACAGATCGCCCAGCCGCGGCGGGGCCACCACATTTCGAATGTCGCGCAGTAAATTCATGAGACCGACTTGCCCGATTTCGCTGGGCGTCCGGTCTGGGATGCCCACCTGGCAAGTCTGGTCCCCGCGACTTAAGAATTGATTTGCGGAAAACGGGCGGCGTAAACCAATTTTTAACTATGTCTGCTGGCGGCGCCCGTCATTTTGGCCGGCTTTGCTTAGCGTGCGGACCAACTCGCCAGGAATTCCAGGATCGCCTGCCGGGACATCTGGCTCGACAGGACGGCATGGCCCTCGCCCGCCGGCAGGACGATCGAGCGGGCATTGGGCCGGCCGGTCATGTAGGCGCCGCAATCGCCGGTCTGGCCCACCGCGGCACCTTCGGCGTACCAGGGATCGTCGACGCTGACGATGCTCAGCACCGGCTCCATCGGCGGCGACGCCAGGCCGGCGACGATGGGTGCGCCATGGCAGGTCCAGGCGGTGATGATGCGGCCGCGGAAGGCGTCCCCGCGATAGAGCGCCGCCGCCACGCCGCCTTCGCTGCCGCCCAGCAGGAACAGGTTGCTGCCATCGGCCCAGGGGAGCCTCGGGATATTGTGGACGGCAAAGGCCAGCTCGGTCTGCCGGAAGTCATAGACGAAAAGATTGAAGCCGCCCCGGCCGGTGGCCGGATCGCATTGCAGCGGCCGGTAGCGGCGGGCCATCGAATCGGGCGCGATCACCGCATAGCCGGCCTGGGCCAGGGTCTTCAGGATCGTGAGGTCACCCAGGCCCGTGCAGCCGTGGAGATAGAGCACGGTGGCCAGCGGCCGGCTCACCTGGGGCGGCTTGGCCAGGACATCGGCCATGCGCCGCAGGCTGACATCGCCCCCCTCGATCCCGGGCGGCAGGGCGACCATCGCCCGCATCCAGGTCAATTCGATATCCGACAGGTTGCTGTCGGCGAGCGTGCCGCCGCGACCGGCACAGGCGCCGAGCGTCAGCATCAGGGCGACCGCCACAAGCAGGATACGCGACAGGTGCTGGTTACGCACGAGGTGCCCCCTGCCCGCCCGACAAGGCACCGTCCCTGACCCACCAATCCGGTCGGGCCGCGCTGATCGCCCCCGCCGCGGCAGCGGCAGCCGCGCGATCGGGATAGAGGCCGTAACAGGTGGCGCCCGAGCCGCTCATCCGCGCCAGGCGGATCTCCGGTGTCGTCGCCAGCAGGTCCAGCACCTGCGCAACCGCCGGGCACAGGGCCATGGCAGGCGCCTGCAGGTCGTTGCGGCGCCGGCGCAGGGCGGCGACGAAGCTATCTGCGTCGGCCGGCACCGGGTCCAGCCGATCGGCCGGGCCGAAGCGGCCGGCCAGCGCCGCAAACACCGCCGGCGTCGACAGCGCCACGCCGGCATTGACCAGGACGAGGCCCAGCGTCGGCACCGCCGTCGCCAGCGGCGTCACCACCTCGCCGATCCCGGCCATGTGCGCCGCCTGCCCGCTCAAGCAAACCGGCACGTCGGCCCCCAGGGCAACGGCCAGCACTTGGCGATCGGCGGCGGGCACGCGCCGGTGCCACAGGGCCTCCAGGGCCCGGATGGCGGCGGCGGCATCGGCCGAGCCGCCGCCCAGGCCCGAGGCCACCGGCAGGCGCTTGTCGAGGGTGAGGCGCGCGCCCTGGCCACCGCCGACGGCGGCGACCATGCCGCGGGCCGCGCGCAGCACCAGGTTGTCCTGGGCCGGCCCGTCGATCGCCGTGGCGAAGGGCCCGGTCGTCGTCAGGTCGAGGACGCCCGGCGGTGCCGCCACGGCGGTGATCACATCGCCGATGTCGGCGAAAGCGACCAGCGACTCGAGCAGGTGATAGCCGTCCGGCCGGCGGCCGGTGACATGGAGATAGAGATTGAGCTTGGCCGGCGCCGCCTCGCGGGACGCGGCCGCGGCTTCAATCAACACCGGGAACCAGCATCTCGGGCGGCAGGCCCTTTTCGAGCTTGGCCTCGATCAGCGGAAGCTGGTCGTCGTCCGGCTTGAGGGCGATCGCTGTGCGCCACTGGAATTCAGCCTCGAGCTTGCGCCCCACGGCCCAGTAGGCATCGCCCAGGTGATCGTTGATCGTGG
This sequence comes from Oleomonas cavernae, assembly GCF_003590945.1. Lineage (NCBI taxonomy): Bacteria > Pseudomonadati > Pseudomonadota > Alphaproteobacteria > Acetobacterales > Acetobacteraceae > Oleomonas > Oleomonas cavernae. The sequence continues at coordinate 1,900,235 of NZ_QYUK01000011.1, forward strand.
GATCGCCCGGCCGCAATTCCACCGCCTTCTCGAGCTGGGCGACAGCATCGGGGAAGCGGCCCTGGCGGAAATAGACCCAGCCCAGGCTGTCGACGATGTAACCGTCGTCGGGCTTGCTCGCCACGGCCTTGGACACCATGTCTTCGGCACGCTTCAGATTACGCCCCTGCTCGATCCAGGAATAGGCCAGGTAGTTGAGGACACTGGGCTGGTCCGGTTGCAGTTCCAGGGCCTTCAGCAGGTCGGCCTCGGCCGCTTCCCAGCGCTTGAGCCGCTCCAGGCAGATGCCGCGCGAGAACAGGATCGTCCAGTGGCGCGCGTCGAGGGTGCCGATGGCATCGAGCGCGTCCGTGTAGGCATCCGCCGCGTCGGCGAATTTCTCGCCCTGGCGCAGGATGTCGCCCTTGGTCACCAGCGCTTCGATATCCACCGGATCGGCCTCGATGCGCCGGTCGAGCAGGGCCAAGGCCTCTGCCGTGTCGCCGCCGTTGGCCAGCAGCAGGACATAGCGGATCTCGGCCATCGAGTGCAGCGGCGAGGTCTCGGGCACGGCGCGGAACAGGGCCGTGGCCTGGCCCTTGTCCCCGACATCGTCGAAGGCCTCGGCCAGCAGAATCTGCGCCTCGGGGAACACCGGACGGGCCATCAGCGCCAGCCGCAGATAGACCAGGACCGGCTCGTTCGCCTTCTCCTGCGCCAGCAGGCTGGCGATGCCGTACATCACCTCGGCGACCCCTTCCGAGGCGGAGGAAACCATCGGCGTCGGCGCTTCGCCCCGCTCCAGCCGCTTGGCGGCTTCGATCAGGCCGGGATTGGCCGAACCGGCACGCACCGCGCTGCGATACAGCGTGACGGCGGACGCCTTGTCGCCGATCCCTTCGAGAAAGGCGCCTTCGGCCAGGATCGAGCGGATCCAGCCGCCGCCGGCCGACGCCCGCAAGGCGGCGAAGGAATCCCGGGCGATCTTCTCGCGGCCGCCCAGGGCGGCGATCAAGGCGCTATGGTAGAGGCGGAACGGCGCAACGCCCGGGTTGTCATCCAGCTTGGCCAGCGCAGCCAGGGCGCCGTCGGTATCGCCCGCACCCTGGATCGCCCAGGCGACCATGATCGGCCCGACGACATCGAGCGCGGTATTGGTCGGCAGGCTTTCCAGGCGCTTGCGCGCTTCGGCGAAGCGGCCGGTGCGCATTTCCGCAATGGCGGTGATCAGGGGCGCCAGCGGGTCGCTGCGCTCCAGCCGGGCGACGACCTCGGCGTGGTTGGTCGCACCGATATAGTTGCCGGCCAGCAGCGCCGACCTCAACACCTGGCGGCGCAGGTTGGTGTTGCCCGGATCGAGGCTCAGGGCGCCGTCGTAGAACATCGCCGACCCCGCCGAATCCTGGGTGCCGTGGGCATAGCGGGCGGCAAGGTAGGAACCCGACAGGGTGCGGACCTTGATGGTCGACAGATCGCTGGCCTTGGCCGCAGACTCGGTGTTGGCCTCGCCCGGCATGCCGCAGCCCGAGACGAGCAGGCCGACGGCGAAGGCCAGGGGGAACGAACGGCGGTGGCCGCGACGGGCAAAGCTGGAACTGCGTTTCATGATGGACAATTTAGCCCTTCGAGCGCGGACGCGACAGTTCCAAGGTTAAGCCGACAGATAAACTGACTTCAGCCAGCACCGCCGCGTGGCGGCGGCGCGGGCTAAGGCCGGTCACATATTGGGATAATTCGGCCCGCCGCCGCCTTCGGGCACCACCCAATTGATGTTCTGGGTCGGATCCTTGATGTCGCAGGTTTTGCAATGGACGCAATTCTGGGCGTTGATCTGCAACCGCGGATCGCCGCCGTCGGCATTGCGCACGATTTCGTAGACGCCGGCCGGGCAATAACGCTGCTCGGGGGCATCGTATTGCGCCAGGTTGATGGCGATCGGCACCGACGCATCCTTCAGCGTCAGGTGGATCGGCTGGTCTTCCTCGTGATTCGTGTTGGACAGGAACACGGAGGACAGGCGATCGAAGCTGATCTTGCCGTCGGGCTTGGGGTATTCGATCTTCGGCGCGTCCTTGGCCTGCACCAGGCTGGCATTGTCCGGGTGGTGACCCAGCGTCCAGGGCAGCGGCAGGTGCAGGTGGCTCATCCACATGTCGAAGCCGCCGTAGATGGTGCCCTTGATGGTGCCCCATTTCAGCGCCGGCCGGACGTTGCGGACGGTGAACAGTTCCTTGTGGACCCAACTGGTCGAGAACTTGTTGGCATAGTCGACCAGCTCGTCATGGCCCGCATGCCCGGCCTCGAGCGCGTCGAAGGCGGCTTCGGCGGCCAGCATGCCGGTCTTCATGGCATTGTGGCTGCCCTTGATGCGCGGCACGTTGACGAAGCCGGCCGAGCAGCCGATCAGCACGCCGCCGGGGAAGGTCAGCTTGGGGATCGACTGGAAGCCGCCTTCGTTGATGGCGCGGGCGCCATAGGCGATGCGCTTGCCGCCTTCGAAGAAGCCGCGAATGTCCGGGTGGGTCTTGAAGCGCTGGAATTCCTCGAACGGCGACAGATACGGGTTCCAGTAATCCAGGGCGACGACATAGCCGACCGCCACCTGGTTGTCGTCCAGGTGGTAGAGGAAGGCGCCGCCGGCGGTCTTGCGGTCCAGGGGCCAGCCCTGGGCATGGACCACCAGGCCTTCCTTGTGCTTGGCCGGATCGATCTGCCACAGCTCCTTGACGCCCAGGCCATAGGTCTGGGGCTGGCGGCCTTCGCGCAGGTTGAACTTGTCGATCAGCACCTTGGACAGGCTGCCGCGCACGCCTTCCGCGAAGAAGGTGTACTTGGCGTGGAGTTCCACGCCCGGGGTGTAGCTGTCCTTGTGGTGGCCGTCGCGGCCCACCCCCATGTCGCCGGTGGCGACGCCCTTGACCGAGCCGTCTTCATGATAGAGCACTTCGGCGGCGGCGAAGCCGGGGTAGATCTCCACCCCCATCTCCTCCGCCTGGGTGGCGAGCCAGCGGCAGACATTGCCTAAGCTGACGATGTAGTTGCCATGGTTGTGCATGAAGCCGGGCATGATGAAGCCGGGCAGCTTCATCGATTTTTTTTCGGTCAGGACCAGCCAGCGATCCTCAACCACCGGCACGGTGATGGGCGCGTTGCGCTCCTGCCAGTCGGGAAGGAGTTCGTTCAGCGCCTTGGGGTCGAGCACGGCGCCCGACAGGATGTGGGCACCGACTTCCGACCCCTTCTCGATGACGCAGACCGTATAGTCCTTGCCTTGCTCGGCGCAGAGCTGCTTGAACCGGATCGCCGCCGACAGGCCAGCCGGGCCTGCGCCAACGATCACTACATCGAACTCCATCGCCTCGCGTTCCATGAACCTCTCTCCAGTTCCCCGCGCCACTGGCCTGACTTGGGGTGTCGTGTCATATGAAGCGGGAACATATCGTGCGTGCTATTGTCAATCCATGCGTCAATTCGCAGATTCCGGGGCAATCCTCGAATGGTATCTGTCGGTCGGCGTCGATGAAGTCATCGGCGACGCCGCGATCGACCGTTTCGAGGCCTCCAAGCAGCAAAATCCAAGGCCGGCCGCGCCTGTGCCGGCCCAGCGTGCCCCTGCGTCCGCGGCTGCCCCCACATTGGGTCTTTTAGGGGCGAAGCGCCCCGCGGCCGCCCCGGCGGCAGCGGCGCCCAACGATGCCGCGGTGGTGGCATCGGCCCGGGAAATCGCCGCCGACTGCCCCGACATCGCAAGCCTGGAGGCAGCGATTCGCGCCTTTGACGGTTGCCCGTTGAAACCGGGGGCCATGAACACGGTGATCGCCGACGGCGTCGCCGGGGCCGAGTTGATGCTGATCGGCGAGGCGCCGGGCGCCGACGAGGACCGCCTGGGCCGCCCCTTCGTCGGCCGCGCGGGGCAATTGCTGGACCGCATGCTGAAGGCGATCGGCCGCGACCGCGCGCGGGATGCCTATATCGCCAACATCCTGTTCTGGCGCCCGCCGGGCAACCGCAAGCCCGACCCGGTGGAAACCGCCACCTGCAAACCCTTCGTCGAACGCCTGATCGAGCTCTCGAAGCCGAAAGTGATCGTCCTCCTGGGTGCCACCCCGGCCTCGACCCTGCTCGGCACCAGCGAGGGCATCACCCGGTTGCGCGGCCGCTGGCACGACTGGGGCGGCATCCCCGCCATGCCGACCTTCCACCCCGCCTATCTGCTGCGCCAGCCCGAGGCCAAGCGCGACGCCTGGCGCGACCTCCTGGCGGTGAAACTGCAACTGGAGGCATGAGATGGCGGCTCATAATTCCATACTGCATATCCGGGTGGCCAACGAGACCAAGGAACGGGCGACCGCGGCCCTGAACGCGATCGGCCTGTCCATGTCCGATGCCGTGCGCCTTTTTCTTCGTCGGGTCGTCGTCGATCAGGCCTTGCCCCTTGAATTGAAGGTCCCGAACGCGGAAACCCGCGCCGCCATGATCGAGGCGGACGAGATCATCGCAAAGCGGCAGTCACGCCGATCTGTTTGACGAATGGAAGCGTCCCTACTCCGTCGCCTTTAGCTTAGCCAAGCCCCCTGCGAACAGGCCTGGAGTCATATCGTGCGTCCTTCGAGACGCCGTCTTCGACGGCTCCTCAGGATGAGGGGAATCTTTGTGCCAAAACAAATCTCCTCATGCCTTAAGAACGCCCGCAGGGCCGTCTCGAAGGACGCACGACGGCCCTGCCAGCCTCGCGTTACTCCACCGCCGCCTTGAGGTTGGCGAGGCCCTCTTCGAACTGGCCGCCGACCATCTTGTCCATGTTGAAGAAGATGCCGATGACCTTGCCGAGGAAGGGGTGCGTCCCGTACATGGCCCAGGTGACGCTGGTCGTCTCGCCCGTGGGCACCAGGGTGAATTCCGCCGTGTGGTGGCCCTCGAAGGGTGTCATGAAGTCGAGCTTGATCAGGATCCGCGAAGGAACCTGGGTGTCCAGGATCTCCATGCGGCCGGAGCCGACGTTCTTGTTGCCGCTCCATTCATAGGTTGCCCCCTTGCCGGCCTCGGCACCGCCATAGGTGCGCTTCAGCGCCGGGTCGATCTTCTCGTAGGGCGACCAGCGGGTCCACTGATGGAGATCGTTGATCAGGGCGAAGATCTTCTCGGGCGGCGCCTTGATGCTGGCGGTGCGCTCGATGCGGAAACTATCGGGCTTGGTCGCCGCGAAGATCAGCAGGCCGGCGACGACGACCACCAGAACCAGGGCGATGATACCGATTACCTTGAGCATTGGTCTCTCCTACGATCAGGCTGCGTCGACGGTCTGGCCCAGGGACCAGGTGACGCCGAAGGGGTCGCGCAATTGGCCGTAGCGATCGCCCCAGAACATCAGTTGAACCGGCAGGGTCACCTCGGCGCCCGCGTCGACCGCCCGCTGGAACGCGGCGTCGATGTCGGACACCTGCAGGTGCATGGTGTAGCTGCCGGAGCGCTGATAGGTGATGCCGTGCTCGGGGAAGCAGTCGCTGATCATCAGGTGGCCGCTGTTGATCTTCAGGCAGCAATGCATCACCCGCTTGCCGTCCTGGGCCGGCAGGCGCACCAGTTCCTCGGCCCCGAAGGCCTTCTGGTAGAAGGCCGAGGCGGCGCCCGCGCCCTCGAGATTGATATAGGGCACGACGCCGGTGAGCTTGACGTGTGGGATATCCATGGTCATGCGTCCTCTCCGTTGCAGACACCCCAAGGACGGGGCAGCAGGCGGTGATCCGACATCGCCCGGAACTTTTTATCCGCCCGCCTCGGCCGGGGCGCTGTCCTTGGCGAGACGATCGAGATGAAGGCGGATGTGGGCGGCCTCGGCCGGGGTGGTGGCCAGGGCGATCGCGCGGTCGAAGGCGCAGCGCGCCTCCCGGCCACGGCCGAGCGCGAGCAGATAGGCCCCCCTGGCCCCGTGGAAATGGAAATAGCCGCCCAGCCGCGCCTCCAGCGGCTCGATCATCGCCAGCGCAGCAGCCGGCCCCTGCACCTTGGCGGTGGCGACCGAGCGGTTCAGCGTGACCACGGGCGACGGCTGCAACCGCTCCAGTGTCGCATAGAGCAGGTCGATCTGGACCCAGTCGGTCTCCGCCGGCCGGGCGGCCCGGGCGTGAAGGGCGGCGATCGCCGCCTGCACCTGGTAGATGCCGGGGCGGCGGTGGCGCACCGCCTTGTCGATCAGGGCCAGGCCCTCGGCGATCATCTGCGGGTTCCAGCGGCGGCGGTCCTGGTCTTCCAGCAGCACGATGGCACCGTCGGCGTCCAGCCGGGCCGCGCTGCGCGCATGCTGCAGGAACATCAGGGCCGTCAGGCCCATGATCTCGGGCTCGGCCGGGAACAGCCGCAGCAGCAGGCGGGCGAGGCGGATCGCCTCGTCGCACAGGGGCCGGCGGTGATCGGCCTCCGCCCCCGTCGCCGAATAGCCTTCGTTGAACACCAGGTAGATCATGGCCGCGACCACGCCCAGGCGTTCCGACCGTTCGACCGCGCCGGGCGCCTCGAACGGGACATCGGCCTGGGCGATGCGGCTCTTGGCCCGGGTGATGCGCTGCTCCATCGCGCTCTCGCCCACCAGGAAGGCGCGGGCGATCTGCTTGACCGTCAACCCCGAGACGACGCGCAGGGCCAAGGCGATCTGCTGGGTCGCGGGCAGTTCGGGGTGGCAGCAGACGAACAGCAGGCGCAGCACGTCGTCGCGGTAGTCGGCCCCGTCCAGCCGCTCGGCCAGGTCCGCCTCGACATCATCAAGATCGGAGAGCAGTTCCTCGGCTGGCAGCGGGGCCTGCCTGGCCCGCCGGCGCACCGTGTCGAGCGCCGCGTTGCGCCCGACAAAGATCAGCCAGGCGGTGGTGTCGCGCGGCGGCCCGTTCTGGGGCCAGTTCTTCAAGGCCCGCAGGCAGGCTTCCTGAAAGGCT